>CALKXX010000025.1 GCA_938003725.1 uncultured Sphingomonadaceae bacterium
GCAAATGGTTGCGGGCGTTACGCCGGGTAAGGGCGGAACAACCCATATCGGCCTGCCAAATTTTGATACGGTGGCCGAAGCGAAAGACGCAACCGGCGCGACCGCCAGCGTGGTTTATGTGCCGCCGCCATTTGCCGCAGATTCGATCCTTGAGGCGATTGATGCAGAAATTGAGCTGATCGTTGCGATTACAGAGGGTGTTCCCGTGCTCGATATGGTTCGCGTCAAGCGTGCGCTGCAGGGTTCCAAATCCCGCTTGATCGGGCCAAACTGCCCCGGCGTTTTGACTCCCGATGAATGCAAGATCGGCATCATGCCCGGCAGCATTTTCAAAAAGGGCTCGGTTGGTGTGGTCTCCCGCTCCGGCACGCTCACTTATGAGGCGGTGCATCAAACAACGGCGGTTGGCCTTGGCCAGACCACAGCGGTCGGCATTGGCGGTGATCCGGTCAACGGCACCAACTTTATCGACGTGCTGGAATTGTTCTTGGCCGACGATGATACCAAATCAATGATCATGATCGGTGAAATTGGCGGCAGCGCAGAAGAAGAAGCCGCACAATTCCTGGCCGACGAAGCGAAGAAGGGTCGCAGCAAACCGACGGTTGGCTTTATCGCTGGCCTCACCGCTCCTCCGGGACGCCGCATGGGTCATGCCGGTGCGATTGTCTCTGGCGGCAAAGGCGGTGCGGAAGACAAGATCGCAGCGATGGAAGCGGCGGGCGTCAAAGTGTCGCCCTCACCATCTGAACTTGGCACGACATTGGACGCGATGCTGAAAGAAATGGCGTAAAACCCGTTCTAACCAATCATCGTTTCCCAAGGAAAAAGATATGGGCGTAGAAGGACAGGAATTCGGCATCGAAACCGAGAAAGAACAAGGGCCAAGTTGGCAGAAAAAGCACTGGCCGATTGACGATGCTGATGAGCTGAACAGCGCACTTGATCCCACGCAAATGGGCGTGGAGATCAAGGCAGCGGCGGCAAAATCCGGTAAGGCTATGTCCGATGCAGAGGTGGCAAGAGCCGCTGAAAAATCGATCCGCGCGATGATGTTGATCCGCACCTATCGTGTGCGCGGGCATCTGGGTGCCAATCTTGATCCGCTTGGTCTTGCGAAGCTCGAAGAACCCGCCGACCTTACCCCCGAATTCCACGGATTTACCGCCGCTGAGCTGGATGAAACCGTTTATCTGGGCGGCGTGCTGGGTTTCGAGACGGCTTCTATCCGAGAGATAGAGGCCGTATTGCGCGCCAATTATTGCGGTTCAGTCGGCCTGGAATATATGCATATTGCTGACACCGAGGAGCGCCGGTTTTTGCAAGAACGCATGGAGGGGAAAGACGCGGCAATCCAGTTTTCGCCCGAGGGCAAGAAAGCCATTCTAAACAAAGTGATTGAGGGCGAAGAATTCGAAAACTTCCTCGGCAAGAAATATGTCGGCACGAAACGCTTTGGTCTCGATGGCGGGGAATCAATGATCCCGGCGCTGGAGAATATCATCAAATATGGCGGCGCCGACGGGGTGGAAGAAATTGTTTATGGCATGGCCCATCGCGGGCGGCTCAACATTCTCGCCAATGTGATGGCTAAACCCTATCGCGTGATTTTCCATGAATTTCATGGCGGATCAGCAACCCCGGACGAAGTGGGTGGTTCGGGTGATGTGAAATATCATCTCGGTACGTCCAGCGACCGTGAATTTGACGGGCATAATGTGCATATGTCTCTGGTCCCCAATCCATCGCATCTGGAAGCAGTGAACCCGGTCGTGTTGGGCAAAGTGCGCGCGCAACAGGTCGCCCGTGATAATCTGGATGAAAATGACCAGGTTCTGCCGGTGCTGATCCACGGCGACGCCGCCTTTGCCGGGCAGGGTATTGTTTGGGAATGCCTCGGCTTTTCCGGTCTGCCGGGATATAATACGGGTGGCTGTATACATTTTATTATCAACAATCAGATTGGTTTCACCACCGCTCCGCAATTTGCGCGCTCTTCGCCCTATCCAAGTGATGTTGCAAAAGGTGTGCAGGCGCCGATTTTTCACGTCAACGGCGATGATCCGGAAGCAGTGACCTTTGCCTGTAAAATGGCGATTGAGTTTCGCCAGAAATTCCACCGAGATATCGTGATCGATATGTGGTGTTATCGGCGCTTTGGGCATAATGAGGGTGATGAGCCGAGCTTTACACAGCCGCTCATGTACGCTGCGATTAAAAAACATCCGAAAGTCAGTCAGATATTTGCACAGCGGTTAATCGATGAAGGCGTGATCGACCAGAATTGGGCCGAAGAAACACGCATGCGGTTCAACAATATGCTGGAACAGGAATTTTCGAAGGCGGCTGACTATGAGCCGGACAAGGCCGACTGGTTTGGCGGTCGTTGGTCCGGGTTGCACGCGCCGGCCGATCCAGAAACCGCGCGGCGCAATGTGGATACGGCGATCAACAAGAAGCTTTTTGACAGCCTTGGCCAGACACTCACAACCGTCCCGCCAGCACATCAGATTCACAAGACATTACAGCGCGTGCTGGACGCCAAGGCAAAAATGTTTGAAACCGGAGAGAATTTTGACTGGGCAACGGGAGAGGCGCTCGCGTTCGGTTCACTCTTGTCCGAAGGCTATGATGTACGCCTGTCCGGTCAGGATAGCGGACGGGGGACGTTTAGCCAGCGGCATGCCGTCTGGGTCGATCAAAAATCCGGCGAGAAATATATTCCGTTAAAATCCCTGCCTCATGGACGGTTCGTAGTATGGGACAGTTCCCTAAGTGAATATGGCGTGTTGGGCTTTGAATATGGATTTGCCAGTGCCGATCCCAAAACGCTGGTCATGTGGGAGGCGCAATTTGGTGATTTTGCCAATGGTGCGCAAATCATGATCGATCAATTCATTGCCAGCGGTGAAGCAAAATGGCTGCGCGCCAATGGTCTGGTGATGCTATTGCCACACGGCTATGAAGGCCAGGGGCCAGAGCATAGTTCAGCGCGCCTGGAGCGGTTTTTGCAACTATGTGCACAGGATAATATTCAGGTGGCGAACCTCACCACGCCAGCCAATTATTTCCATATATTGCGGCGTCAGATGATGCGTCCGTTCCGCAAGCCGCTGATCATCATGACGCCCAAGTCACTGCTCCGCCACAAAATGGCTGTGTCGAGTGCGGACGAATTTCAGGGCGATCACCATTTCATGCGGATCAAATCCGATACCAACCCGCCGGCGGACAAGGATGTGAAGCGTCTGGTGCTATGTTCGGGCAAGGTCGCCTATGATCTGATCGAAGCGCGAGATGCGGCGAAAGACAAGAACACGTCGATCGTCCGGATTGAACAGCTTTATCCCTTCCCATGCGAACCGCTTGCCGTCCGTCTTAAGCGGATGAAAAATCTAGAGACGGTCATCTGGGCACAAGAAGAACCAAAAAATAACGGCGCATGGCAATTTGCTCGTCCTTATTTGGAAGAGACTTTGGATTTGGCTGGCCTGAACCATGATATGCTGTCCTATGCCGGGCGTAAGCCGGCTGCGTCGCCGGCAACCGGTCTGGCGTCCCGGCACAAACAACAACAGGAACAATTGGTCGCCGAGGCACTCGGCCACCCTGTAAAGAATTGAAAAGAGAGCACTGAAAAATGGCAACAGAAGTAAAAGTTCCGGTTCTCGGCGAATCAATTACCGAAGCAACCCTGGGCGAATGGTTGAAACAACCGGGCGATGCGGTGGCGATGGATGAACCGATTGCGAGTCTGGAAACCGACAAGGTCGCATTGGAAGTCCCCGCTCCCGAAGCCGGTGTGATGGGCGCGCATAGCGTGGCTGTTGGCGACACTGTCGAAGTCGGCGCGGTGATCGCCACGATTGAGGCTGGCGGCGGCAGTGCGACCAAGTCGGCCACAAAAACAGCAGCCAAAGCCGCAGTGGATGCTGCCAAAGCGGCACCGGTTGCGAATGATGAGCCAGCTTCATCAATCACGCTTTCCCCTGCGGTGCGGCGTCTGGTGCTGGAACATGGTGTGGACCCCAGCAAAATCGTCGGATCTGGCAAGGATGGTCGCCTGACCAAGGATGATGTTGAACAATATGTGAAATCTGGCGGTACAGGAGACGAGGTTCTGGCCAAAAAGGGCGAGGCCAGCAGCGCGCCCATACCATCGCCCGCCGTCAATGGTGCTGGCGATAACCGCGGCGAAGAGCGCGTCCGGATGACCCGCTTGCGTCAGACCGTCGCCAAACGCTTGAAATCTGCACAGGATACGGCGGCATTGCTTACCACCTTTAACGACGTCGACATGACGGCAGTTATCGAAACCCGTAAGAAATATAAAGAACTGTTCGCCAAGAAACATGGCGTGAAGCTGGGCTTCATGGGTTTCTTTGCCAAGGCCGCTTGTCTGGCGCTAAAAGACGTGCCTGCGGTCAATGCACAGATTGATGGCGAGGAAATCGTCTATCATGATTATGTCGATATCTCGGTTGCGGTCAGTGCGCCCAATGGCCTTGTCGTCCCCGTCATCCGCAATGCGGAACAGATGGGTTTTGCGACGATCGAAAACACGATTGGTGACTTCGGCAAACGCGCCAAGGATGGCAGTTTGACCATGGCCGATATGAAGGGCGGCACGTTCACCATTTCTAATGGCGGCGTATTTGGCTCGCTGATGTCGACGCCGATTATCAACCCGCCGCAAAGTGCTGTGCTGGGATTGCACCGCATTGAACAGCGTCCGGTTGTGATGCCCGATGGTTCGATAGAAGCCCGCCCGATGATGTATCTGGCGCTCAGCTATGACCACCGCCTGATTGATGGCCGTGAAGCGGTAACCTTCCTTGTTCGGATTAAAGAAGCGATTGAGGATCCGACGCGGCTTTTGATTGATTTATAAATTTTTCGTCATCCTGGACTTGGTTCAGGATCCCCGGAGTTGCTGAGCCGAAGGCCACCAACGGTAAACGAGTTCAGCATGACGAGCTTAGAGGTGAACTATGACCGACAATTTTGACTATGATGTTTTGGTAATTGGCTCCGGCCCCGGCGGCTATGTCGCTGCGATCCGGGCTGCGCAATTGGGTCTCAAGACCGCCTGTGTAGAGAGCCGGGAGACCCTGGGCGGCACCTGCCTCAACGTAGGTTGCATTCCATCCAAAGCATTGCTCCATGCATCGGAAATCTATCATGAGGCGCATTCGGGGGCGCTCGAAAAATTCGGCGTCAAGCTAACGGGTGCAAGGCTGGACCTTAAACAAATGATGGCGGAAAAGACCAAGGCGGTGGGTGAACTGACCGGCGGCATCGCCTTTCTGTTCAAGAAGAACAAGGTCGATTGGCTGAAAGGGCGCGGCGCGTTTGAAAGCGCGCACAGCGTGAAGGTGGGCGACAAGAGCATCACCGCAAAGAATATCATCATTGCAACCGGCTCGTCGGTCACCCCGCTTCCCGGCGTAGAGATTGACAATAGCAAGCATGTCGTAGTGGACAGCACGGGCGCGTTGGAGCTGCCCAAGGTCCCCAAACATATGGTCGTCATCGGCGGCGGCGTGATCGGTCTGGAACTGGGCAGCGTCTGGCGGCGGCTTGGTGCGGAAGTGACGGTGGTTGAATATCTCGACAAGATTCTGCCCGGTATGGACGGCGATGTCCGCAAAGACAGCGCGCGGATTTTCAAGAAGCAAGGCTTCAAAATCCAGACATCGACCAAAGTCACGGGCTGCACGGTCAAGGGCAAGAAAGCGACGCTTACAGTGGAACCTGCCAAAGGCGGGGATGTATCGACCATCGAAGCAGACGCCGTGCTGGTCGCGATTGGACGCAAGCCGAATACCGATGGCCTGGCACTCGAAAAGGCGGGAATCACCGCCAATGATCGCGGCCAGATCGAAGTCGGGCATGATTTCCAGACCAATATATCCGGCGTCTATGCCATTGGCGATGTCACACCCGGACCAATGCTCGCGCATAAAGCAGAAGACGAAGGCATTGCAGCCGCAGAATTTATCGCCGGACAGCAGGGCATCGTAAATCACGACCTGATCCCCGGCGTCGTCTATACGCACCCGGAAATTGCCAATATCGGCAAGACCGAGGAAGAAGTGAAAGAATCCGGCGTCAAATATAAAGTCGGCAAATTCCCTTTTGCCGGAAATAGCCGGGCCAAGACCAATCGCGATACCGACGGTTATGTGAAAATCATCGCCGATGCGGAAACCGACCGCGTGCTCGGCGCGCATATCATTTCGTCACTTGCCGGTACGATGATCGCACAGGTCACGCAGGCAATGGAATTTGGCGCAACGTCAGAGGATATTGCTTATACATGCCATGCGCATCCGACCCATAGCGAAGCGGTTAAAGAAGCGGCGATGGGCGTACAGGGCAAGCCGATTCATATTTAGGCACTTGTCCTGCGAACTTGATGTTGGGCTAGCGGAGGGGTGACACCGCCTTTCGAACGGCTCTGGGTTATCGCTTGGAGAGTTAGGGAGAAAAGCCAATGTCTGTACCATCATTGACCGCTGAACCAACAGCAACCCGGCTGTCCGCTGATATTGCATCGGGTAAAATGACCGCAGTCAAAGCAACCGAAGCCGCCATTGCCCGCATTGAGGCCCTTGATGATACGATCAATGCCGTGGTTGTTCGTGATTTCGATTCCGCGCGGCAGCAAGCGAAAGATGCAGATGCACGGTTAGCAAACGGCGATAGCGCGCCGCTCCTCGGCGTGCCAATGACGGTGAAGGAAAGCTTCAACGTTGCCGGCCTACCCACAACCTGGGGCCTAAAGGGCAGGAGCAATAATATCGCGCAGTCCGATTCCGTCGTTGTGACACGCCTTAAACGGGCAGGTGCGGTGATCCTTGGCAAAACTAACATCCCGACTTTATTGACCGACTGGTTCGCCGACAATCCGGTTTATGGCCGAACCAATAATCCGCATGACCTTGGCCGCTCCGCCGGGGGATCGTCCGGCGGCGCAGCCGCAGCAGTGGCCAGCGGCATGGTGGCGGTTGAATATGGCAGCGACATTGGCGGCTCGATCCGCGTTCCCGCCCATTATTGCGGAATCTGGGGACACAAACCAACCTATGGCGTGATCACTCAGGAGGGGCATGCCGCACCGGGCGTGAAGGGGGCTGCCGATGCTGTACTTGCGGTCGTCGGACCATTGGCGCGCAGTGCCGATGATCTGGAATTGCTGCTTGAGGCAACATTGGATCGCCCGCTGGTCAAACAGCAAAAGGATCTCAACAGATCGCGCATATTGCTTTTGCTCGACCATCCTTCGGTTGCGGTGGGCGATGCGATGCGCAAACAGGTCGAAGATGTGGTGGCGATCATTGAAGGCGCCGGGGCAGAGGTTGTGCGGAGCACAGAACTGCTCCCCGATCTCGAGGCTCAGCATCGTGACTATATGCGGATGCTTAACATTGCGGTGACCGCAGGCGCGCCTCGCCCCGATGGAAGCCATGTTACGGTCCGCCAATGGTTTGATCTGGCCGATGCCCAGTTCCGCAATCAACTACGCTGGCGGGAGCTGTTCACAGAATTTGATTATGTGCTCGCCCCTGTTGCCAGCACGCCAGCGTTTGCGCATGATCCGCGTCCGATGAAAGAGCGGACCTATACGGCGCGTGGTGAGGACAGACCATTTGCACAGCAGCTGGCTTGGGCCGGTCTGGTTACGTTTCCTGGGTTACCGGCAACCGTGCTCCCGATTGGTTTGGTAGAAGATATGCCGGTCGGAGTTCAGCTGATTGCCGACCAGTATCAGGACTATAAAATAATCGATGGTGCACGACAGATCGGGGCGTTATTGGGCGCCTGAATGATTTGTTCGCTCGCGCGCACTTACGAAAAGGCATCCACCTTTTCGCGGGGCCAGCCCGTCTCTCCCTCCCAGCCACCCACAGGGTATAATGGTGCAGAGCCGGAACGGATGTGGAGGTGCAGCGAACGTGAGTGAGCAAAAATAAGGAACAATGATGACCTTCAAACATCGAAATTTCTTCACATGGCATATCTGGCTCGGATGGCTGATTGGTGTTCCGCTTATCCTATGGACGGCTTCGGGCCTGTTCATGGTGGTCCGCCCGATTGAGGAAGTGCGCGGCGAACATTTGCGGGCCGAGGCACAGGACAAGGCGATGGCCTATGAGAATATCATCATGTTTGTAAACAATGGCGATGCAGTCAAAAATGCACGGCTGATTTCGCAAGGCGGGTCAATGGTATGGATCGTGCGTTATGCCGGCGGAGCAACGGCACGTTATGACGCGGTCACCGGCAAGGCGATGGCTAGAATCAATAAAGACGCTGCGCGGCTGGCAGCGGACAACCTCTATAAACCAGCTGAAAAGATAGAGTCTGTACGCTATTTTTCGGCAAAAAATTCGCCCGCAGATCTACGCCGTGAAAAGGCGAGCTGGCAGGTGCAGTTTGCCGATGGCACCAATGTTTACATTGATGCATTGACTGGTGAAACTTTGGCTGTGCGAACGCGGTTATGGCGTGCCTTTGACTTCATGTGGGGCCTGCACATCATGGATTTGCAAACCCGCGAGGATACACACCACCCGATATTGATTGGTTCTGCGATCCTGGCGCTATTTGGATCCATCCTTGGCTTTGTGATGTTGTTCACGCGCCGCCGGAAAAGGCGCGGCGATAGGGCAATCGCTTGAACGCTGAGTTTCTCTATAGTGCGCTGGGTTGGCTCGACCTTTTCGGCATAGCTGTTTTCGCAATTTCGGGAGCATTGGTTGCCGCGCGCAATGGACAGACACTTGTCACATTCGCATTTTTTGCGCTGGTCACCGGCGTCGGCGGCGGCACGGTTCGCGACCTGCTAATCGGTGCGCCGGTATTTTGGGTACAGGACAGCCGCGTACCGATCCTGTGTCTGGCTATTGCTTTGCTGATCTGGATCACGCCGGTGCGGATATGGCGGCCCGGCGCGGTGGACTGGTTTGATGCTATTGGTCTTGCGGCCTATTCCGTATTTGGGGCTGCCAAGGCCTTGCAACTTGGTATCGATCCTGTACCGGCAGCGATCATGGGTGTGATCACGGCCAGTGTCGGCGGAGTTATTCGCGACCTCATCGCCGGTGAACCATCAATCATTGTCCGACCGGAACTCTACGTGACGGCGGGGGCGCTATCGGCCTTTGCCTTCGTCTTACTGGCACAAACCGGAATGCCGGGCATTGTGGCGGCGCTACTGGCGTTTACGGCCGGGTTTGTGCTCCGCGCACTTGCTATTGTAAAAGGACTATCGCTTCCCGCCTATCGCGGGGCAGACGATATGGAATAGAGTTTCAAAAGGTCCGATAGATTATGATTAGCATTGCGAGCCGGAACCGTTCCAGCGCATTCTAGACATAGCGCTTGGGCGTCTTGTGCCGAGAGCAAGTTCTCCATCGTCACCAGTGCCCGATTAAATGTCACGCGCTGCTGCTGTGCAGCCCAGCCGGCGATACTATTTATCCGAGCCGGTTTTTCTTGCACAAAAGGTATGCCGCCAAAGGGAAGCCAGCCGAAACTGGCCGGCGCATCGAGATATTTGGCGTGATATTCGCCGTCTTTGAGTTTCGCGCGTTTGGCTGCTTCTGCCATTGCAGCATCGATCCCGCCGAAACCGTCAATCAGGCCCAGCTGCCTTGCAGTGCCGCCGTCCCAAACGCGCCCTTGACCAATCCTATTGACTTGCTCTGATGTCTTCCCGCGCGCTTTGCCGACCAAGTCGATAAAGTCTGCGTAATTATGTTCCACTCCGGCTTGCAGGATACCGTTCAGGTCATCGTTAAAGCCGCCGATAAAATCGGGTTGACCCGACAGGGGTGTTGTTTGGACACCATCTGCCGTTACGCCCCATTTTGCCAACGCCTTTTCAAAACTGGGCAACACAGCAAAGACACCGATTGATCCAGTGATTGTTTCTGGTTCGGCCAGGATGTGATCGCCGGCCGCTGCAATCCAATAACCGCCGCTGGCCGCCACATCGCCCATCGAAATGACGACTGGAATCTTCGCTTTCTTAACGTCGTTCAGAGCAAGCCGAATTTCCTCGCTGGCAAATGCGGAACCACCGGGCGAATCTATCCGTACGACCAGCGCTTTTAGTTCATCTTCCTCCAACGCCTTGTAAATCTGTTTCGCAATCCGTCCGCTGGCTGCTGTCCCGGGACCCTCCTCACCGCTGACTATTGTGCCCGCGACAGTGACGATGCCGATTGGTGAACCATTGGTTGCGGGCGGGTTTGCCGCGACGTAATTGTCATATTTTATGGCTTTAAAACTGTCCGGTGTTTGCAACTTGTCGGTGCCGGTTTTTTCGGCAACAAACCGGCCAAAGGCTACCCTGTCTCCGACGATATCGACCAATTTCTGGTCTTTCGCGATTTTTGCATAGTCTCCGCCAGCGGCTTGAATGAAGCCAGCGGGGTCTTTGGCATAGGGTTCCAGATCAGCTGTCGGCCGTGCCTTTTTAACGTCGGTCAGCCAATTGTCCCACAATACTGAATAAAGGGCATTGGAGGCCTCTTTTGCTTCCGGTGATTGGTCTGCGCGCAGATAAGGCTCAACCGCACTTTTATAGGTACCAACGCGATAGACATGCGCCGTCACCCCCAGTTGGTCGATCAGGTTTTTGTAATATAGCCTGCTGCCGCCTGGCCCGGCGAACACAATTCCTCCCATTGGATCCATCCAGACTTGATCGGCATGGGCGGCGAGTTGATAGCTGTCATCGCTATAAAAATTGGCGAATGCATAGACTGGTTTCCCGGCCTTTTTGGCACGATCCAACGCATCGCCAATGCTACTTAGGCTGCTCTGTCCGCCACCCATGAATAAGCTGAGGTCGAGGACCACAGCTTTGACCCGGTCGTCATCGGCAGATGCATCAATAGCCCGAACAATGTCGCGCAGGCGATATTCTCTAACCGTACCGCGATTACCGCCCGTCAAAAATGCTGTGATGTCGGGCGCGGCCGGTTCTTCAACCACGACGCCTTCCAGGTTCAGCAAGAGGGCGCCTTCATTTATTGCGGCTATATTGGGCCTTGCGGAGAGTAAGGCATAAAGACCCGCAAAAAAGAGCAATAGCAAAATCAGCGCCAAGCCATCTTTGATCGCAACCAAAATTTTCCACGCACCACGTGCAAACTGCATATTATATACCCCAACGAAAAACGGCAGGCCGTTGTCTGGCCTGCCGTCTATATGGTTGTTTTTGTTAAAATTACCAGCGGATCAATTTGGGAACCGCCAACCGGCCCAGACCGGCGCTGATAATCACCGGTAGAGTGAACCACAGGCCGATATAGTATATGTCATTGAAAGGGCAGAAGATATTATAGGCTGCTGCACCCAATGCTCCTGAGGCGATACCGACCAACCAGCCAGCGCGTTCGGGTGATGTTGGCGCCCCTTGACGCAGCCATGTCGTCATACCGCTCCCAATGGCAAGGGCCGACAAAATGCTGACGGTCAGGCACTCTACGCCCTGGCTGGGCCGTAAAGCCTCGACAGGAGGTGTATTAATAATGCTCATTATACCGGCAGTGATGGGGAACAAGCTGGCCGCAGCCAACGCCCAAACCCAGCCGCGACTAAGCTGACCAACACCGGGTCGCGCCATATTCATCACGGTGAATGCCGTTGCAAAACCAAGCATCAGCAAAATTCCGCTGCGCAGGAAGAACATCTCATCTGCCATTCCCATGGCCAAGTCAGAGCGAACACCCATGAGCGTCGCGACCGCGGTCATGGTAGCAACCGATAGCAAAGCTGTAACCGCCAGACCCATGCTGGGCCTCAGTGCTTTGACCGGTTTCAGATCATCAACTAGGCCATCAATCAGGCTATTTGCTACTTCACTCATTTCATTCACTCTCGATAAGGGCGCTCATTTTTTTGAGCCCCCGATGGATATTTACTTTCACCAGTGATTCCGACTGGCCGGTTTGTTCGGCGGCTTCAGCAATGCTTAGCCCCTCAATTTTTACCATCGCGATAACATCGGCCTGTTTTTCCGGGATCATTCCCAACAATCGTTCCAGGCTGACTTTGGCGGTAACACTTTCTTCCTGTGGGTCGGCGACCATTTCTTCGTATAATTCATCATGATCGTGCCGATAGATTTTCCGTAAACTGTCAATCCAACGATACCGGCCGATAGCTGCAAGCCAAGGCAAGAAGGCTTTTGTCGGATCATAGCTGGCCCGTTTGCGGTGCAGTGAGATCAAAGTTTCCTGAACCAGGTCATCAATTGCCGCAGGATTGATTTTACGCGCATAATATCGCCGCAACCATTTCTCACTTTCCATGAGCAGGCTGGAATAGCATTGCTTGTCGCCACCTTGGGCTTTGACCATCAAGTGGCGCAATGTTTCTTCGTTAGCGATCATTCATGCTCTCCAGGCATCCAAATTCTAAGCCAAGCAAATTTTAACCCAAGCGATTCCCGATTAACTTGTCGACCGAGAATATTCCGCCACCGCGGATCATCAATATCAGTGCCAGGGCTACCCAAACCGTAACAGTTGTCCAAAGATGGGCAAAACTGGGAAAAACAAATATCTGGATTACCGCGGACATGCCGATCACCGCCAGCGCGCCAAAGCGTGTGGCCAGACCAATCATCAGCAAAATTCCGATAGCGAGTTCCGTGAAACTGGTGAAATAGGCACCAAATTCGCCATTGATAACCGGAACTTGATTAAATGGCTCTTCGGAAAACTGATACACTGCGTTTTCCGTCAATTGAGTCCATGAACCTTCTTCCATCCGGCTGGTCGCGGAACGGTAAAACACCCCGCCCAGGCCAAGCCGTGCCAGTAAAAGAGCGATGGATTCCGGCACTGGGCCGCTAATTTTTCCGAATAAATTTGTAATCGCATTAGTCATTATTTCGGTCTCTCTGATTCGTTTAGTTTCATGATTGATCCCGTCTGCACCAATTTTACGATATGTACCATTGGGTCGGCTGCATCAACATGTTCACTCTCCAGTTCGATGGTAACGTCCAAAAGGTTACCCAGTGTTGCAATTTTTTTCAATTTTTCGGCGATTGCATATTCTCGCGCATTCAGCGAATGGAAAAGAAGCTGTGCCTCTGGCCGCGCTACCATCAGCGCAAATGGTGTGTCTGTGCCCAATTCGGACAATTGCGGAGACAGTTTTCCGGTTAGTTTTATGAGCCGCATCGCGGGATGCGCATCTATCGGAAAAGCAAGCAGGGCCGTTTCGTCGAGGCTGGCAATATGGGTCAGCGCAAGTGGATCGGCATCGGCACTATGATAGCTTTCCAGCCATGCCCATTCGACCCGCGCCAGATCGATTTCAGTCGCACTGGCATCGCGCGTTCCCAGGAACGCCGCAAAATCCTGAGCGATACTATTCATATCACAAAGCATGATATGATCTTGGTCGATATAATCGCGGGAGATAGCATGAAATTTCTCATGCCCCATGTGTTCGTGCAGTTTTGGATAAGCGTTTTCCAACGCTACTAGCCGCGCATGGGAGATTGTATTGGCATGAGCTTTCATACCCAAAAGCGCACGATCCGCGGATTCAGTGAACATATCGACCGGCAAGTGATCGGGCCCCTTTTGCAGGCAGTCGATAAAACGTGACTGGCTGTCAGCTAGCGAGGGCATGGTTGTCAGTCTCTTGATGTTGATTTAAAACGGCTTCGACTTTGCCAACCTCTGCCATAAGGACATGATATTCAGGGATGTCGGTGTCCCATTCTATCAGCGTAGGTTTGGCGCCAGCGCGTTCGATGAAGCGTTGATATAGTTTCCAGGTTATATCGCTAACAACCGAACCATGGTCGTCGATTAGTAAGGGGCCATCTGCGTGATCTTCGCGGGCGTGACCGGCCAGATGCATTTCGCCAACAATGCTTGGATCAATCGCATCGACATAGGCTTCCATATCAAGATCGACGTTGGTTGCTGTCACTTCCACATTGTTAATGTCGAACAGCAACCCGCACCCGGCTTTTTTGCACAGCGCATGGATAAAGTCAGTCTCGCTCATCTCGTCATCACGGTAGCTGAGATAGCGGGACGGGTTTTCGATCAATATAGGACGCTGTAGCCGGTCTTGTACCCTGCCAATCTGGGTAGCGAAATGATCCAGCGCTTCGTTTGTATAAGGGATGGGGAGTAGATCGGGATAGCGATCATGGGCGTTGCCGCTCCAGCTGAGATGGTCAGAGACCATGGCCGGTTCATAGCGTGCGCATAGATCCGCTATTTTATCAAGATCATGCCGGTTGAGGCCATCGGCGGAGCCAAGCGACAGGCCGACGCTGTGAAAACTAAGCGGATAAACCTCGGCAATGGCAGTAAGCCAACGATGTGCTGGGCCGCCATTACCGAAGTAATTCTGCGGATGGACCTCAACCCAGGAAGGGTGTTCGACCTTTGTGTCTTTATCCAGTACATCATTATAATGCGCTGGCTTCAGACCTATGCCACCTGATGGAGGGAGGAAGAATGACATAGTATCAACGGTCGAAGCATGAGGATCAGGATGAGATGCCATCCGCAAAACCTAAATCATTCAGCCCTTTTTGGGAACTGGTTTCGCATTACCTTTATGCGCTTTCAAAGTGCCACCTTTTGTCAAGCAGGTGCCTTTTGAAACATATGTCCAGGCATTGCCTTGATAATTGATGGTAGATGTACCCGCACAGCTGGTACCCGGACCGGCCGCACAGTCATTTTTGCCAGCCAATGAGA
>CALKXX010000026.1 GCA_938003725.1 uncultured Sphingomonadaceae bacterium
CAACAACGCAGGGAACAGGCCAAATAGCAGGATCAAAAACACCGCTATCGGGGCCAGCCAACCGATCAAAAAGCGATATACACCCAACATGCCCGCCGACAGTTCCGTCTGCGCCTGCACCAATTTCTTGTCGGCTCTCCACCCAATGAAGATGGAGGTCAAAAATGCGGTCAATGGCAACAGAACTTTGCCAACTAGTCCATCGACCGTATCGAAGATATTCGCCTCGGCAAACAGCGGCCAGAACGGCAATAAGCGGACATCAGACCAAATATTGAGCGACAGCGCGCAAGCGACGCCGATCATGAAAATCACCCCGCCGGTGATCCAGGCCGCCATCGGACGGCTCCACCCGGTCTTCTCTTTAACCCAGGCCACGACCGCTTCGAGCAGTGAGATGGAACTTGTTAGCGCCGCAAAGAAAACCAGGACGAAAAACAGCAATCCGACAAGCGACCCTGCGGGCATGGTATGAAATGCAATTGGTAAGGATTGAAACACCAAAACCGGCCCTGCTGCTGCATCTAGCCCAACCGCAAATACGATCGGGAAAATCATCAAGCCGGCCAATATGGCAACACCGGTATCCGCCAAACCGATCATCACTGCCGTCGGCGCCAGTTTTGTTTTTTCGGAAACATAACCGCCATAGGTAATGAGTGCTGCCGAGGCGACACTCATTGAAAACAGCGCCTGCCCAAGCGCTTCGTTCATGACCGAAGGCGTTAATTTGGAAAAATCCGGGGTGAATAAGAACGCAACAGCCTTGCCAAATTCACCGGTAAACGCACCATAAATGGTGATCAAAACGAGCAGCACAAAAAATGCAGGCATCAATATGGTAGCCGCTTTTTCAATACCATCTGTTACACCGCGGGCGACGATCCAAATGGTAACCCCCATGAAGATCACATGCATGCTGAGCAACAGCCCATTATTGGCAAACAGGTCCGTCATCCGGTTGGGTATGGTTTCGGGGGTTTCGGATGCCAGTGCCCCGGCCAAGGGATTCCCGGACAACAAAGCGCCAAAAAAATCTGCGCCCATCACGCCGACATAGTAGAGCACCCATCCGGCGACCACGCTATAGAATGACAAGATAAGGCCCGCGCCCAATATGCCGAAGCCGCCAAAAATACCCCAGCGGCGGCTGACACCGGAATCCTCAGCCACTTTTGCGACGCTATGATAAGCATCGCTGCGGCCATGGCGTCCGATCAAAACCTCTGACAACACCATTGGAAGCCCGATCAAAACAACGCAGCCGATATAGACAAGAACAAAAGCGCCCCCGCCATTTTCGCCGGCCAATGTAGGAAAACGCCAGATATTGCCCAGCCCGACGGCGGCGCCGACCGCTGCCAAAATGAAAGCCCATCGCGAGGACCAACCTTCTCCTCCTGGTGCTGCTGCGCCTGCCATTTCAATCCCCTATTTTACTCGATATGCCTGTTAATTGGCTTTGTTGCAGACGTTACTAGCCTCTCATCAACCCCGAGACAATAGCGGGCCAAGGGGTTTTCCGGCAAAGATATGTACATGCAGATGAGGGACTTCCTGATGGCCATCTTTACCAATATTTGCGAGCAGACGATATCCCGGTTCGACCATGCCGGCCTCCCGCGCCACATGCCCAACGGCGCGCACAAAACCAGTAATTTCGGCTTCGCTTGCACTGGCAGAAAAATCATCCCAGCTCACATATGGCCCTTTTGGAATAACCAGAATATGGTGCGGAGCTTGCGGATTTATGTCGTGGAATGCCAGTGCATGTTCATCGTCATACACTGTCTTATTCGGAATCTCGCCGCGCAGGATTTTGGCAAAGATGTTGCTGTCATCATAAGATAGTCTCGCGTCAATCGCCATTATCGGGCTCCTCTCGCAGCTTTTTCTTCCAGTCCGGAGACGCCTTCGCGCCGCGACAATTCTTTCAAAATATCTTCGATTGAAAGATCCATATCCGCGAGCAGAACAATGAGATGAAACAGGACATCCGCCGCCTCGCCGGTCATCGCTTCCCGATCATCCTGTACCGCAGCGATCACCGCCTCAACCGCTTCCTCACCCAGTTTTTCGGCCATTTTTGCACGACCCTTGGCGGACAGGCTGGCGACATAGCTTGTCGCCGGGTCTGCGCCGCGACGAGCCAATATGGTGTCCTCTAGGTCTTTCAATATATCATTCATGTTGCACATTTGCGCGCGCAAGAGGCGATACGTCAAGCATTTGGTTCCTCGCAATCAACCGTGCAAAGAAAAAGGGTCGTCAAAATCCCCCTGACGACCCTTTTGGAGCAAAAGCGGGATTGGAGACCGCTTTTGCACATCTAGATAAACTCTATGAGTCTTTGCGTTTCCGGCGTGCGGCTAGCCGCCCAGCGACTAAGCCGGCTACGCCTAGACCTAGCATCAGAATATTTGATGGTTCGGTAATTTCTGTGCCTCCGGTAGATGACCCGCCCGGAACCCCTCCGGTCGAGCTCGTATTGCCGCCCGTAGAGCCCCCGGAGGTACCGCCATAGCTGGAACTTCCCCACCCGGAAGAGCCCCAACCCGAAGAACCCCAGCCTGATGAACCCCAGCCTGACGAGCCCCATCCCGAAGAACCCCAGCCTGACGAACCCCAGCCCGAAGAGCCCCAGCCCGAACTGCTCCAACCGCCGCGGCCCCAGATAGGTGCGGAGCTACCGCCAATACCGGTTGTCCAGCCACCAGAGCCGGACGATCCGTTCTGACCGCGATACCATGTGGCTTGCGCCGGAGAGACAGCGGCAAGCGTCACCGCAGCCACGCCTGAAAGGATCGCAATTTTTTTGATATTCATAGTCATTCTCCGCATGAACCCATTCGATTAGAGCTTTGACCATTAGTTAAGCAATTTTCTTGCCAAAGTTACGAAAGCCACTGTTTTACAACGATATAATGGTTAACGGTTTTTGCGGATTGTTAAAATTGTAAGTTAAACCGACATTAACCATAAATTCTGTTCAGAGTGGTTCAACAACCGATAGACCACCGCCCCCTACCAATAAAAAGGGAAGCTTCTTTCCGGAAGCTTCCCCAAAAAACCCTAAAACTATAATCGTGTCTATTTACGTTTCCGGCGACGACGCAAAATCCGGCCCGCGACCAATCCGCCGGCACCCAAACCGAACATGACCATAACCCCTGGCTCCGGAACGGGAGTACCGCCGGTTGAACCAATTCCTCCAGACGATGTCTGTCCGCCGGACGTCGAGCTGCTGCTCGAAGAAGAGCTGGAACTGGATGAGGAGCTTGAACTCGATGAAGAGGCTCCAAAACTGGAACTGCCACCAAAGCTTGAGCTTGTGTTCGTATTGGTATTCGAGTTGTTGCCGTTGTTGACGTTCGAATTGTTGCCGTTGTTGGTATTATTGCCACCATTATTGGTATTGGCGTTTGAACCGTTATTGGTGTTGCTGCCACCGGTATTAAGGTTATTGCCGCCGGTGTTGGTGACGCTACCGCCGGTGTTGCTGTTGCTACCGCCGGTATTATTATTGTTACCACCGCTATTGTTGTTCGTGTTGCTGTTGTCGATCGTGATCGTTCCGCCCGATGAACCACCGGAACCACCGGCATTGCCCGAAGAACCAGCATTGCCGGAAGAACCGTAGCCACCCGATCCGCCATAACCAGATGAACCGCCCTGACCACCTGAACCGCCGGAAGAGCCTCGGCCCCCTGAGCTTCGGCCACCGCCTGAGCTAGAGCGACCCGAACCGGCTCTCGTCGAACCATATCCGCCCGAACTATTCTTGCCTTGGAAGGTTATGTCGTTCTGGTTCTTGGCTGGATAAATTGCACTAGCCGGCGTCGCCACAAAAGCGGTTGCCGATACCGTTGCAATCAATGCTGTACGAACAATCTTCATATCTTCCCTCACTTGGCCGCATGGACCCGAAAAATTGATCAACCGAGTCCAATCTTGGAAATGGTTTCCGAAACGTTAATCGGTGCGCGAGGTTAATTTTGTGTAAAATTAGATGGTTAACGAAAGCTTATTTCAAACTGTCTCAAACTGGATCACTTGCGGGCAGGAATCTTAGCCTCCCGCAGCGCCGCGTGCGCCTCGGCTATGCTATATTCCCCGAAGTGAAAAATGGATGCCGCCAACACCGCATTGGCGTGCCCTTTTTTCACACCCTCTACCAAATGATCAAGATTGCCCACTCCGCCGCTAGCAACGACCGGTATGGTCACGATATCCGCGATTGCGCGCGTCAGCTCCAGATCATAACCATCACGGGTCCCATCACGGTCCATCGACGTGACCAGCAACTCCCCTGCCCCAAGTTCGGCCATCTTTGCTGCATGCTCCAGTGCGTCAATATGCGTTGGCGTCCGGCCGCCATGGGTGAAAATCTCCCATCTGTCATGTTCAACGCGCCGCGCGTCGATGGAGGCCACCATGCACTGGCTGCCAAAACGCCCGGCAATATCGCTCACAACCTCTGGCCGCGCGACAGCCGCGCTATTGACCGCCACCTTGTCGGCCCCGGCCATTAACAAAGCGCGGGCATCATCCGCCGTGCGCACACCGCCGCCAACGGTAACCGGCATGAAGCAAACTTCGGCGGTGCGCCGCACAACATCGATTATCGTATCGCGCTTTTCGTGGCTTGCGGTGATATCGAGAAAGCATAGCTCATCGGCACCTGCCGCATCATAGGCCTGTGCTTGTTCCACCGGATCACCGGCATCTTGCAAATCAACGAAATTAACGCCTTTGACCACGCGGCCATCGGCAACGTCCAGACAGGGGATAACGCGGATACGGACGGTCATCTAATGTAGTTCCTCTCCACCGGCTTTCCGAATGTGCTTTCATCGATTGGAGGCAACGAAAACATATGTAATATTGAAAAACAAAGACCGATCAAAAAAAGCGCTCCTAGAAGTGCCCATCTTCTCGAACAAGGCTGATTGCGTATTAGTCTCAGAGACAACAGATATGAGATATAGAATATCGCCGCTAGAATGATCGCCACTTCAAAATTCGATATCCAGTATCCAAGACCGAATATAATGAGCGCTAGAAAATTGAATGAAATTTTAGCTGATAGGCTCATTCATCTATTCGCCATCGCGATAGCAGTCGCCAGATCAAGACGCCCATCATAAAGCGCACGCCCAGTGATAACGCCCTCAATTCCCTCATCCGCGAACTGGCTAAGGATATGAATATCATCCAGACCCTTCACGCCGCCACTGGCGATGACGGGAATATCGACGCTGCGCGCCAGATCGACCGTTGCCTCAATATTACATCCGGTCAGCATTCCATCGCGGCCAACATCGGTGAATAATATCGACGCAACACCCGCATCTTCAAACCTTCGAGCTAGATCGCGCACGCTAACGTCCGAGACATCGGCCCAACCCTCCGTGGCAACCATGCCGTCCCGCGCATCGACGGCGACCACAATACCGCCCTCATATTCGCGCGCCATATCCTTCACAAAGTCCGGGTCTTTTAGCGCAGCTGTCCCGATCACCAGCCGTGCCACGCCCAGTTCAAACCAGCGCTCGACTGTCTCCCGGTTTCTTATGCCGCCGCCAAGCTGAACATAGCCGGGGAAACCGGAAATAATGGCTTCCACCGCCTCGGCATTTTTGGGCGAACCCGCGAACGCTCCGTCAAGATCGACGACATGCAAATGCTCTGCGCCCGCCGCAGCAAATAACCCCGCCTGCTCTGCCGGATTGTCGCCATAAACGGTGGCCCGGTCCATATCACCCTCGGACAAGCGCACGACTTCGCCGGACTTCAGGTCGATGGCGGGAAAAACAATCATGGCTTCCACTCCAAAAAACGCTTTAGGAAAGTAAGTCCGTAAGCCTGGCTTTTTTCAGGGTGAAATTGAACGCCGATCATATTGTCCCGGCCGACGGCGGATACCAATGCCGGACCATGTTCAGTTGTAGCCAGAACGTCCGATGCATTTTGCGCGTCGAAATGATAGCCATGGAGATAATAAGCCTCTCCTGCTTCAAGCAAGTCATGGTCGCTCGTGGGCGCGACATCATTCCAGCCCATATGCGGAATTTTTACATCAGGGGACGGCGCCTCGATTGCCTTCACGGTGCCGCTGATCCAGCCTAATCCCATATGTTCACCAAATTCAATGCCTTTGTCTGCCAACAGCTGCATCCCAACACAGATACCCAGAAACGGGACGGCGTCACCGCGCACCCGATGTTCCAATGCCTCTATCATACCATCAATTGTATAGAGCGCATCCCGGCAAGCGCCGAACGCCCCGACCCCGGGCAGCACAATCCGCTCGGCGTTTGCCAAGACATCCGGATCGGCGGTCACTTCGACGCGCGCGCCGCCGGCCGCTTTCAAAGCGTTGAAAACACTGTGCAGGTTTCCGGCACCATAATCGATTAGGGCAATTGTTTCGGACATAACCGTTAGTCCTGAACCTGGCGAAGGGCACTTCGTGTCCGACAGACGACGATCGACATGCTCACCACTGACGGCAAGAGTTCAGCCACCAAGCTGCCCCTTGGTCGATGGGATTGCATCGCCCTTGCGCGGGTCACGCTCAACCGCCTGCCGCATTGCGCGGGCAAAACCCTTGAACAGGCTTTCCGCGATATGGTGATTATTTTCCCCATAGAGCAATTCGATATGCAGCGTTATTCCCGCCGCGTCAGCTACACTGTGGAACCAGTGCTTGAACAATTCAGTATCCATCTCGCCCAGCCGTTCCTGTGTAAAGCCGGCATTCCAAACGAAATAGGGGCGTCCGGAGATATCCAGCGCTACCCGGCTGAGCGTCTCATCCATTGGTGAATAGGCACTGCCATAACGCACTATGCCCGCCTTGTCGCCCAATGCCTGACCGATGGCCTGTCCCACCGCAATGGCGCTATCCTCTGTCGTATGATGCTGATCGACGTGCAGGTCGCCTTTTATTTTGAGCTTTAGATCGATCAGGGAATGACGCGAAAATTGCTCGATCATATGATCCAGAAATCCAATGCCCGTGGACACCTCATACTGGCCCGTTCCATCGAGGTTCAACTCGACGAAAATCTCCGTTTCCTTGGTATTTCTCTCGATTGTCGCGCTTCTCATGCGGCAAGCCTATAATGGCTTGCACGACAGAGGCAAGAAATTCGGATGGATCATGGTCAATGAAATTAACCAAAGTCTCTTGACCCTGTCCTTCGTTCGCGCCACCAAGTGTTTATGACCGATAGTGCACCAGACAGCTTGATTCCCTATGACGAGATTGTTCAAGAGGCTTTGCGTGCCGTGGTGAGCCGCGTTCTTGGTGAAGTCGAGAAAGACGGACTGCCGGGCGAACATCATTTTTACATCACGTTTAAAACCAGGGCGCCCGATGTCGATATTCCCGATCATCTGATGGCCAAATTTCCGGATGAGATGACGATCGTTCTGCAAAATCGCTATTGGGATTTGAAAGTCAGCGCAGATCGTTTTGAAGTCGGCCTGAGTTTCAATCAGATTAGCTCCATGCTGCATATTCCCTTCGCTGCAATCACATCATTTGTTGATCCAGCCGTCGATTTTGCGCTGCAATTTCACGTGGACGAGGTAGAAGGCGAAATGGATGATCATGAGCCCGCCCAGAATGACGGTGAGCAAGACGAAACGCCGGAACTGGTAGATGACGGTTCCAATGTCGTAACGGTCGATTTCGGGAAAAAGAAATAGCCACGCCCTGCTATTGGATGACGGGCTGAAAAGATGATCAATACGCGCATAGAAACAGACTCCATCGGCGATATCGATGTGCCAGCGGATGCCTATTGGGGTGCACAGACCCAGCGCAGTATAGAAAATTTCCCGTTCCCCCGCCATGAACGCATGCCGATCCGGCTGATCCATGCACTGGCGACGGTCAAACAAGCCGCCGCGCGCGTAAACGGTATTCACGGATTGGACCCTGAGGTGGCCGGTGCCATTGTGAAGGCCGCCGAAGAGGTCCGGTCCGGTGCC
>CALKXX010000027.1 GCA_938003725.1 uncultured Sphingomonadaceae bacterium
CGGCAAAGTCTTCATCCGCCTTCGGGTTCCGCTGATAGCTATGTGCCAGATTTTCGAGCGTTATTGATGCCATGTCTAAACTTTTGGCCTTCCGGAATCATTGTCGGGTGACCAAGCAAGTTTTCCATTCGCGTCGAAATAGAGGATATTTGCCGGGTCCAGGCAAACGGTTAAATTTTGCCCCACCTCAAAAACCTGAAGTCCCGAAACCAAGCCAATCCATCGTTCACCCATGATGTCGAGGTGAACAAAACTATCTGATCCGGTAAGCTCAGTCGCGATTAACTTTGCCTCAAAATTGATGGCATTTTGGCGGCGATCGCCGATCGTTAGGTGGTGCGCACGAAATCCGGCTCGATGTTGACCTTCGGCTAGAGCGGCCAACCCGCCATGCAATTTTGCCGAATGCCCATCGGGAAAACGCACAACAGGGCCTTGTTTTTGAACCGATATAAAGTTCATCGGCGGATCAGAATAGACCCGGGCGGTGGTTTCGTCGGCTGGGTTTCTGTAAACATCCATCGCTGGTCCAAATTGGGTTACCCGCCCCTCCCAAATGGTCGCGCTGTTGCCACCTAACAATAGGGCCTCTTCCGGCTCGGTTGTTGCATAAACGAAAATGCTGCCAGATGCTTCAAAGAGGCGCGGGATTTCAACGCGCAGTTCCTCGCGCAACTTGTAATCCAGGTTGGCAAGCGGCTCGTCCATCAAGACCAACCCTACGTCCTTTGCCAATGCGCGGGCCATCGCACATCGTTGCTGTTGCCCGCCGGATATTTCATTTGGTTTGCGATCAAGAATGGATGTGAGCTTGAGCAACTCAGCCATTTCGTGAACTTTTGTTTCAATCTGCGCCGCAGACTTCTTCTGCAACTTTAGCGGGGAGGCAATATTATCATATACTGTCATCGAAGGATAATTGACGAACTGTTGGTACACCATCGCGATATCACGGTCCTGTACGCGCAGCTTGGTAACATCCCGTTCGTTCCAGTAGATTTTTCCGGAATCGGGTTTGTCCAGCCCGGCCATGAGGCGCATCAGCGAAGTCTTGCCGGCTGATGTTGGCCCAAGAAGCACATTCATCGACCCTTTTTGTAGCTCCATGTCCGTGGGGTAAATATGCGTTTCGCCATTTGATATTCTGGAAACACCCTCCAGCCGCAAGCTCATGGACTGTTCCCCCAAATCTCAACATCCGCCTGACGTTCTTTGGCATCAGCGAGACGGGATATGATTTTGAGCATCTTTAATCCCTAGAATAACCCATGTGCCATTTTGCCATACGGTATTTAGAACGAACAATATCGATGCTATGGCACCTACAACTCAGTTTCGCTAGAGCGAGATTTCAAACCGGCGCTGTATCAGTCATTCTGTGATGAAAATCTTAGGGCCAAATCATTGCGTATCTTGACGGACCTTTAGGTCTCGGCCATTCCGCGATCATGCGATTTTTCTCAGACAATGCCGCTTCCGTTCATCCCAAAGTTTTTGAGGCGCTTAAGGCGGCTAATGGGCAGGATACCGCCTATGATGGCGATGCAATCAGTGCTCAGTTAAATGGCGCGTTTTCCGATCTGTTTGGAACCGAAGTTGAAGCCATGTGGGTTGCCACCGGAACAGCGGCCAATTCCTTGGCCTTGGCAGAGCTTTGTCAGCCGCATCAAGGGGTCATTTGCCACAAAGAGGCGCATATAGAACAAGACGAGGCGGGGGCTCCGGGTTTCTATACTGGCGGGGCGAAGTTGATGTTGCTCGATGGGGATGGGGCAAAACTTGCGGCACGAGATGTCGACGAACATTGTGCCACCATCCGGGATGATGTGCATCAGGTGCAGCCAGCAGCGGTCTCGATTACAAACGCTTCGGAATATGGGCTCATATATACGCCGGATGAGGTCACTGCCTTGTCGAGAACCTGTCACAAACGCAATCTTGGCTTGCACATGGACGGGGCCAGATTTGCCAATGCGATCGCGACTCTGGGCTGCGCACCTGCAGACGTGACGTGGAAGGCGGGCGTCGATTTGCTTAGTTTCGGCTTCGTCAAGAATGGCGGCATGAGTGCAGAAGCCTTGATATTCTTCAACAAGGATCTGGCGCATCACAGCCATTATCGCCGCAAACGGGCCGGGCATTTGCAATCCAAAGGCCGTTTTCTCGCGGCGCAAATTTTGGCTTTGATTGAAAATAATTTGTGGCTGGAAACTGCCCATGCTGCGAATGCGAGTGCACAAACCATTGCACAAGCCGCTGGGGACCGCCTGATCTATCCGGTTCAGGCAAACGAGATATTTATCAAGCTTTCGGCCGAAGAAGCTAAAAAACTGCGCGATACCGGTTTTGACTTCTATGATTGGGGCGAAGGTCAGGCACGGCTGGTGACAAGTTGGAACCAGACTGCCGGAGATGTTCAGCCGCTCGCCGACGCCATTGCTGCTTTATGACTAACAAAGCAATGGGGGAGTCTGAACTTTCCGAACCGAGCCTCCTGACACCTCGCATTCTGATACCCTTCTTGCTGGTTTCCATCATCTGGGGGTCGACTTGGCTGGTTATCAAGGATCAAATTGGGACGGTCGCCCCCAGCTGGTCGGTGGCTTATCGTTTTTTGATCGCTGCGGCGGCGATGTTCATTCTGGTTGGGCTGCGAAAACAGCCGTTTCGCTTGGGCCTACAGGGACAGATTTGGGCGATATTGATCGGTATTGCGCAATTCTCCTTCAACTTCAATTTCGTTTACAATGCAGAGCTTTACATTACTTCTGGGTTGGTCGCGGTGATGTTCGCTTTGTTGATGGTGCCCAATGCAATTTTGGGGAGACTGTTTCTCGGCCAACGCATTGGCGGGCCATTTATCTGTGGCTCAGCAATAGCAGCAGTTGGTATCGCAATGCTGTTCTGGCATGAATATCAGGCGTCTCCCGCGACGTTGACGGAAGTCCTGCTGGGTGTCGCCTTTACCGTGGGCGGTGTATTGTCGGCGTCGGTCGCAAATGTCATGCAAGCGACTGACCGGGTGAAGATATATCCGATAATCACCATGCTGGCATGGGCGATGTTTTGGGGAGCCGTGATTAACATCGTCGTGTCGCTCGCCACAGTGGGCGCGCCACAATATGAACTGCGCACTGGATATTGGGTGGGCATATTTTATCTTGGGGTCATTGGATCGGTCGTCACGTTCCCACTCTATTTTTCTATGATCCGAGAGATTGGTCCAGGTAGAGCAGCCTATTCCAGCGTCCTTGTTCCGGTTGTGGCAATGATATTATCGACCTTGTTTGAGGGCTATGTCTGGACATGGCTTCCGCTAGGGGGAGCATTGCTCGCCATGGCCGGTCTGCTCGTAGCGCTAACGGCGCGCAAACCAAAGACGCCCCGTATTTCGGCCTAGATCACCCGTGTTTCTGCCTAGATCACCCGTATTTCTGCCTAGATCAATTGTCCAAAAGGGACGCAAGCCCGATCTTATAATCTGCATATTTCGGCTCCCATCCCAATAAGCGTTTGGCTTTGCCATTGGCGATGCGCCGGCTCTCGGAATAGAAGCCCATGGCTGTAGCCGACAGGTTTGCCTCATCGAGCGACAATAAGGGCGGTATTTCCATGCCCAGCAAGCGCGCGGCATGGGCGATAACCTCTTGGTTGGGCGCGGGCAGGTCATCGGAAATATTATACGCGCCCGTTGGGCCGTCAAAAGCCGCAATTATCGCGCTCACAATATCATCAACATGAATACGGCTAAAAACCTGACCCTTTGCGTCGATACGTTTCGCGTTCCGCTTGCGCAATCGATCAAGCGGACTGCGCCCCGGTCCATAAATGCCCGGCAGGCGAAAAACACGGACATTGTCGGTCAGCTGTAGCCAATTCTGGTCAGCGTTGCTGCGCGCTTTGCGACGTCCGGTACCAACCGGCGCGCTTTCATCGACCCATGCACCATGGGCGTCGCCATACACGCCCGTCGAGGAGAGATAGCCGATCCATCTCGTGCTGCACGCGGCAATATGATCCTGATAGTGTGTCAGCACCGGATCGCCCGTTTCCTCATCCGGGGGCACCGATGATATAATATGGGTGGCGTTCATTATCGCTTGTTCAACCGCCGGACGGTCATCGAACGCAATAGCACCCTGTGCCGCTTCCCGGCGCGTACCGGTTACCATCCAACCGGCTGCACGCATCCTATCGGCTAGCCGCGATGCGGTATAGCCCAGCCCAAAAATCAGCATATTACTCATGGCGTGAAGTCATAATCACAATTGCGCGCCATGCAAATGGCTCTTATGGCTTTAGATATGCTTGATGTTCAAAAAACAGCCAATCCAGAAATGGCCGATGCTGCCCTATCGCCCACAGATCCCGCAATCATCCGCCGCGAAGACTATCGCCCACCAGCATGGTTTATTCCGGAGGTGGAACTTGATTTTCAGCTTGATCTTTCGTGCACCATCGTCCGCTCGCGCCTGGATGTGCGCCGTTCAAAAAGCGCCGTCGAGCCGCTTGTTCTGGACGGCGACGGTATTTCCCCCGCTTTGGTGAAGGTGGATGGAGAGAGATGGACAAACTGGCAGTTAATAGACGGAAATCTGCAACTTCCACTGACCGGCGCCGCACATATCGTGGAGATTGAGGTTGAGCTTGATCCTTCTACCAACACGCAATTGATGGGGCTTTATGCCTCAAACGACATGTTGTGTACCCAATGTGAAGCGCAGGGCTTTCGCCGGATCACCTTTTTCCCTGACCGGCCAGATATCCTGAGCCGTTACAAAGTAACCATGACGGGCGACAAAAGTAAGTTCCCTATATTGCTGTGCAATGGGGACCGGGCTGACCATGGCGAGTTGGACGGTGGGCGCCATTGGGCGGCCTGGAATGATCCTTGGCCCAAGCCCAGCTATTTGTTCGCGCTCGTCGCGGGTGATCTGGTCGCAAATCAGGATAGCTTCACCACCCGTTCCGGCAAAAAAGTCGAATTAAACATCTATGTAAGAGACGGTGATCTGGACCGTACCGGCCACGCGATGCAAGCGTTGAAAGACTCAATGCGCTGGGACGAGGAAGTTTATGGCCGGGAATATGATCTTGGGTTGTTTAACATCGTCGCAGTCAGTGATTTCAACATGGGTGCGATGGAAAATAAAGGGCTGAATATATTTAACAGCCGTTACATTCTCGCGGATCCGGAGGTTGCGACGGATGCAGACTTTGACGGAATTGAAGGCGTCGTCGCGCACGAATATTTCCATAACTGGTCCGGTAACCGGGTGACTTGTCGTGATTGGTTTCAGCTTTCCCTGAAAGAAGGTTTCACGGTCTATCGTGATCAGAGCTTTTCAGCCGACATGGGCTCGGCCGCGCTAAAACGCATAGAAGATGTGCGTATATTGCGAGCTGCCCAATTTCCTGAAGATGCAGGCCCGCTGGCACATCCGATCCGGCCAGAAAGCTATCAGGAAATATCTAATTTCTATACTGCGACCGTCTATAATAAGGGCGCCGAGATCATCCGCATGATGCACAGCATGATGGGGCCGGAAAGTTTCCGCCGTGGCACCGATCTGTATTTTGACCGCCACGACGGCGAAGCGGCGACCTGTGAAGATTTTGTGTCGGCGATGGAAGATGGCGGCGATATTGATCTCGAGCAGTTTCGAAAATGGTATGAAACACCGGGTACACCGCGTGTCTCGGCTACATTGTTGCACGACCCTCAAACGGGGGTTGCGACATTAGAGATGAAACAGGCAATTGCTGCGGGTGGAGAGAAGCCGCGCCCCTCTGAAATGGTTTTGCCAATCAGGATTGCGCTACTCAATTCCGAAACCGGAGCGCATGATGGCGAAAAACTGTTGATCCTTGATCAAGCGGAGCAAAGTTTTGCGTTTGATGGTCATAAGGAACATCCAATCCTTTCGATCAATCGCGGTTTTTCGGCTCCCATTATTTTGAAAAGCAGCCGCACCGCGGAAGAATTGGCTTTTCTATCCTCGCATGACGATGATCCATTTGCGCGTTTTGAAGCGATGCAGCAGTTGGTGACAGACTATCTCATCGCGCAGATATCCGGCGCACCGGCCGACCGGGATATTATTTTGCAGGCGATAGGTGCCGTGCTTGCGGATGAGAATATTGATCGCGCGTTTTTGGCCGAGTTGATTCTATTGCCCAGTGAAGCTTTTTTGGGTGACCAAATGTCAGAGGTTGATCCGCAAATAATCCATGATGCACGCGCGAAATTGCGTGGCAAAATAGGTGTGCAGTTCGAACGCAAGTTCCGGCGTCTATACAATCAATGTGTTCCCGAGGAATTTTCGCTGTCCGCTGAGGCGCGCGCAAACCGCAAATTGCGGAATGTTGCATTGGCCTATCTGGCGGTTGGCAATGCGGAGGACGCGGCGAGCCTTGCCTATGCCCAATATAGAGCAGCCGACAATATGACCGCAACGCAAGGCGCGTTATCGGTGCTTTCGACCATGGCCGCACCGGAACGGACAAATGCCTTTGATAGCTTCTATACGCGCTTCAAGGATAACGCCTTGGTGCTTGATAAATGGTTTAGCTTGCAAGCCATGTCGGAACGGACAGACACTTTGAAGAAAGTCGAAAAATTGGCGCGACATCCCGATTTCACATTGTCCAATCCCAACCGGGTTCGGGCGCTATATGGCGCGTTTGCAAATAATCAGGTGCGCTTTCATGATCCATCCGGCAAAGGATATCAATTGATTGCCGATATGGTAATTGTGCTCGATAAACAGAATCCTCAAACGGCCGCTCGGTTCATTCCGCCGTTGGGCCGCTGGCGGCGTTACGAACGCGGAAGGTCTGATTTGATGCGCCTTGCACTAGAGAAAATTGCCTCGACCCCCGACCTGTCAAAGGATGTGCGCGAACAGGTTATCAAAAGCCTTGCCTGAGCGATTTGATATTGAGGTCTCGTCGTTGCTTGGGGACATTCCTCACGGGTTTCTTGGGCGCGGCGGTGGCTTGTCGACGGGTATATATGCTGGCTTGAATGTAGGGCTTGGCAGCGATGATGATCGCGGCGTGATACAGGAAAACCGGCGGCGTGCGAAAGACGCGGTTTTCCCCGGTAGCGAACTGATCACCGTGCATCAGGTGCATAGCCCCGATGTCGTAACGGTAAGCCAACCCATTTCTTTGGAACAACGCCCCCATGTTGATGGGATGGTCACCCGTCACCCGGGCTTGTTACTCGGGATACTGACCGCCGACTGTGTGCCCGTGCTGTTTCATGATCCGGTGGCAAAGGTCGTTGGTGCGGCCCATGCCGGATGGAAGGGGGCGATCGCAGGCGTGACGGACAACGTGATTACCGCGATGGCGGAACTGGGGGCTGATCGAGATCATATCAATTGCGCCATAGGTCCTTGTATCGGCCAGGACAGCTATGAGGTGGATAGCAAATTTCAGCAGAGGTTTGTCAACTCTGACCCGGCTAATATTGCTTTTTTTTATGCCGGGAAAATCGGTCATTTCCAGTTTGATATCGAATCCTATGTTGCGGACCGATTGCGCAGAGCGGGAGTGAAAGTAATCGAAAAGCTGGGCCTTGATACATATGCTGATGAGGATCGATACTATAGCTATCGCCGATCTTGCCACCGGGAGGAGCCCGGCTATGGTCGGCAAATCTCGCTCATCGGCCTGAAAGGGTAGTAGGGTAGTGAGCGCAGAACGGATAGGTTTGTTCGGAGGGCTTGGCCTGTTCCTCATCATGCTGCTATTGCCTGTGCCGCAATCCATGAGCGAGCAGGCATGGCATGTCGCGGCACTTACAATATTGATGGCGACATGGTGGATGACACAGGCTGTTCCTCTGACAGCAACCGCTTTGCTGCCGTTTCTGGCGCTCCCGATATTTGATGTGATGACGGCGAAAGAAGCGGCTAGCCAATATTATTCGCCGATCTTGTTCCTTATCCTGGGCGGTGCATTTTTGGCGCTGGCGATTGAACGGGTTGGACTTCACCGGCGGTTGGCCTTGGCGATTATCGGGATGGCGGGCAAAAGCGCCTGGGGAATATTATTGGCCTTTATGATCGCCACGGCTATTCTCAGCATGCTTATTTCAAATACGTCATCGACACTGATCATGGTGCCGATCGCGTTGGCAGTGTTGGTCGCCGGCGGTGTGGCGAAAGGTGAGACCGAGGGTTTCGCTGGCGCACTGGTGATGGGGGTTGCCTTCGCCGCGTCGATTGGAGGCCTTGGAACCTTGGTCGGCAGCCCGACAAATGCAATCGCGGCGGGCCTGATCAACAAGACCCTTTCCATGGAAATTGATTTTCTAACGTGGATGAAGTTTGGAATGCCCATTGTCATTATTGGTATTCCGGTACTGGCCGCTATTTTGATTTTGGTGCAAAAAGTCGGACGGCACAGCTTCGATGGGGTCAAAGCGCAGGCCGCAATTGGATCGCCCGGACCTTGGAGTATCCCTGAAAAAAGGCTTTTGCCGGTCGTTGCCGTCGTGGTTCTGGGATGGCTATTCTTACCGCAACTCAAATCCTTTCTTCCGGACGGGGCGTTGCATGATGGCAGTATCGCAATCTTCGGCGGCTTGTTGCTTTTCATGTTGCCTGATGGGACCGGGCGGCGGCTGTTAAATTGGGACGAAGCGGATCGCGCCCCTTGGGGTGTGATCATGATGTTCGGCGGCGGACTGGCACTGGCGGCAGGGATCATCGAATCCGGCCTGGCTGATTGGTTGGGGGCTGCCCTTTCTCCCCTCAAAACCGTGCCGGTAATCGTTATCGCCGTCGCATTGGTTGCGTTGGTGATACTGGTCACCGAATTTGCCTCGAATGTGGCAACGGCAAGCGGGATTATGCCGGTCGTCGCAAGCCTGATCCTGGCAACCGGTGTAGACCCAGTGCTACTCGCCGTGCCAGCCGCGATGGCAGCTAGCTGGGGCTTCATGCTACCATCGGGTACAGGCCCTAATGCCATTGCCTGGTCGACCGGACATATTGAGCTGCCGAAAATGTTGAAATCAGGGTTCCTGCTCGACCTCGCCGGGATCCCGATCATTATCGGGTGCATATGGTTGGTTGCAGTTGTAACCAGTTAACTTTTCAGGCATAGGCCCGCTGATGATATTGTGTGGGAGCATGACCAATGGCTGATAAGAAAAATGATATTCCAGGAGTGCCGGTGACACGGCGTATGCCAAAAACACCGATCGAGGAAATTGGCGGCCGGAAACTGAAGCCTGCTACATTGATGATGGGACATGGCTTTGATCCCGTGCTTTCCGAAGGGTCATTAAAACCACCG
>CALKXX010000028.1 GCA_938003725.1 uncultured Sphingomonadaceae bacterium
TGATCCGTGAGATTGTTGAACGACACGGCGGGGAGCTAAAACCTATCATATCGGGAGAACCGTTTTTGACGCCGCCCGGTGAATTTTCCGACTTGCTATCCGGTGCGATTTTGGACGCGACTGGAGTGGAGCCAGAGCTCAGTACTACTGGTGGGACATCGGATGCACGTTTCCTATCTAAGATATGTCCAGTCATCGAATTTGGTCTGTGTAATGCTACGATGCACAAAGTGGATGAAGCGGTTGCCGTCGAAGACCTAAATATGCTGACCAAAATTTACGAGAATTTCACTCGGCTCGCCGCGACCTGATCGCTAACTCCGTTTGCGGCGCAATATGATGTATAGTGCGCCGCCGCCGCCATGCCGTGGATGGGCGCGGCGCACCGCCGCGATATTGGAAGCGTGGCGAGACGCAGCCAGCCAATCCGAAATCGCCGCCCTAATCGCACCGCGTCCGCCCTCTTCACGCCTTTGGTCTTCGCTGCGTGCTTTGCCGGTAATCAACAATATCGCGCGATGCTGGGCCGCGATGCTGAGCTCCAACGCACTATCCAACCTGCCATGCGCAGAGGACAGACTATGTCCGTGCAAATCGACAGTTACATCGGGTTGTACAATACCCTTTGCCAGTCGGCGATCCCAATGCCCATCCAGGCCATGTTTCGCCGGAACAGCAATCTGATCCTTTAGCGGTACAGCAGCCGGCATCGAACCGCCAAAGGACACAGCGGTAATCGGGCCAGAGATTGCTCTCATTTTCCTGGCCACAGGTAGAGCATTGACGCGGCTTACCCGGGATTGGTCGAGCGGTTTCACGGTCTCAATAAACTTTTGCCAGAGCGCCTTTTCACCGGCGGTTAGGGGCCGGTCGGACATGCCCTTTACTGGCCGGTCAATTTGGCAAATGTGCCCTTGGGCAAAAAGATTAGGGCTTGTCCGCGAGATGACATGCCGCCCGCAATGCGCTCGGCCTCCGCGCCGGCTCCCCAGAACGTATCAAAACGGTTGGAGCCTTTAATCGCGCCACCAGTATCTTGCGCAATCCATAACCCATCCGCAATATTGTGCTCCATATCAAGAAATACGGGCGCGCCGAGCGGAACAAACATCCGGTCTGCTGCTACGGACGTCCGCCCGACCACAGGATGTCCCATTGCCCCTAGTGGGCCCGCGCCGGTCAATTCATTAAAGAAAATATAGCTTTTGTTGAGGCGCATTATCTGCATGCCTTCTTCGGGATTTGCGCGTAACCACTCCTCAATTCCCTGCATATTGGTCTTGCCGGGTTGCAACAGACCGCGCTCGCGCATGACCCGGCCAATGCCGGTATAATCCCGGCCATTTTGACCGGCATAGCCAATGCGCATGACCGAACCGTCAGGCATCTCAAGCCGGCCGCTCCCTTGAATCTGCAACACAAAAAAATCGATATAATCTTGCACCCATGCGATCTCTAGACCTTGACCGCGCAATGCGCCGTCATCAATTTGTCCGCGCGCCTCAAAAGGAACCAGCTTGGTGCCGTCGATCTTGCCCCGAATGCGTTTGTCTTTCAACTCGTCAGAAAACAGTCCGAGATCCACGTCGAGCAAATTTGGTGGGCGGCGATATACGGGTATCTGATAGTCCGCATTGCGCACACGAGAGCCCTTTATTTGCGGCTCAAAATAACCCGTCGCAAATGCTTTGCCGTCACCGACTTGCACAGCCTCAAAATAGGTTTCAAAAAAACGCGAAGCGTCGGTTTCCGGCCAGGCCTTTGCGGCATCGCAAGAGGGCTGCCAATCGGCCCCCTGTGTCAATCCGCTATTGTCAGTCCGGCGCACCAATGAGGAACAACTGGTTCGGAAAGACCTCAATCCCGACGCGGCCTTGCCAGCACCGACATTCAACTCGCCAATATCGGGGCCAAGCGCGATACCGGCACCGATGGCCCGTGTTTTGTCCGCACCAACCTGTGTCAGCCGAGCGGTATCCACTGGTTCAAACGGAACAGCCGGTCGCACAGATGTCTCCGCTTGGTCGCTGGCGGCAACACCTTCTACCGATGTGCTATCTTGCTGGGCAGTATTCCCTTGCGCAGCGCCCTGCGGGATAATCGTCATTGAACAAGCGCTGATGATCGTCATCGCGCCAAAAAGGCCGCTGAATTTCATGATGTTGTTGCCCCAGCCCTTGTTCAAGCGCCTCTGATCAGGCTTCATCGGTCTCGTCGAGAATCCAGTTTGGATCAGCGCTCGAAATATCCCGCATGAATGTCCAGACATCGTGGGTTTCAACGGCATCGGTCAATGACCCGCCAATCAATGTACCGTCTTTGTCTTTCACGACCGCCGCAATGTCTGCGTCAAAGCGAACCGTGATGCGTGCCATCGGCCGATCATAGCTGGCATCGACAATCTTGGTTTCTTCGATTCGCACCAGCCGGTTTTCCAGAACTTCGCCGCTTTTCTCTCGCGATTCGATTGCGGAGACGAAACTTTCATAAACATCGTCATCGCACAGCGCTTTTAACTCTTCGCGGTCCCCTTTCCAGAATGCCTCCAGCACCATGCCATAGGCAGCCTTGGACCCTTCAACAAAACGCGCAACGTCAAAATTGCGATCTGCGTTCAATATGTCGCGCATGCCCGATTCAGCAGCGGTTTCATAAACCATTGCAGGAGCAGCAGATTTTGCCGCTGGCGCAATGTCAGGCACATGCGGTTTTGCATCATCCGGAAGGTTGTCTTTTGCCCGCGGATCGATACTGCGCGGCATATGTTCCTGTTCATGACCCGTGCGTTTACCCAACACAGAATATAGGCGCAGGCCCAAAAAGGCAGCTACCATTGCCAGTAGTACAATCTCGATAGTCACGCGGTCTCCAATTCCAGATCAAAACTTGCTCATCCCCTACATAGGAGGGAAATGCCGCAGTTTCAAATGCCTTTCGCTTCCGTTAAGCTTTCGTCACCGGGCTGCGCTTACGAATATGCGCGGCTTTGTGAACACGCCCTGACGAAATCGATGCAAACATCACGCAGCAACAGAGCCATTGCCCTGCAACAAAAGCCCTGCTAGGCGGCTCGAAACGGGGCGTCAGCGGCGCTTTGAGGGAAAATCTATTTATCAGCAAGGAACAGCTTCATGGCGGAAGAAAATGGCAATGTAACAGCACCGGACATAGGCGCCAATGGTGCCGACAACGCGCCTCAGATTGGCGTTATATCGCAATATGTAAAAGATCTGTCCGTCGAGAATCCCAGCGCACCTGACGTTTATCAATGGGATGCACAGCCTCAAATCGATGTCCAGTTCAACATTGGTGCAAAACCGGTATCTGATGAAGTCCACGAAGTGGAACTGAAAATTGACGTCAAAGCAACCGCGGAACAGGGTGTCGCGTTTCAGATTGAGCTTCTCTATTGCGGCCTTTTCGGTCTGCGCAATGTGACCGACGATCAGGCGCATCCTTTCCTTTATGCAGAAGCGCCGCGTCTTTTGTTCCCCTTTGCACGAGCAATTCTTTCCGACGCAGTGCGAGATGCCGGATTCCAGCCATTGATGCTGGAGCCGATTGATTTTACCGCAATGTATATGCAGCAGCGTGAAGCGCAGGCAGGTCAGGAATCCGGGGAACAACCGGTTGGCAACGCCTGACCTAATCCAATAGGTAGCGGGGATGAACCTGCTTAAATCCACCGGCACGATCGCGGGCCTGACGCTTGTGAGCCGGATATTCGGTTTTATACGCGATATATTATTAGCCCGCATCTTGGGTGCCGGGGCTGCGGCTGATGCTTGGCAATTGGCGTTTCAGTTACCGAATATCTTTCGTCGGCTATTTGCCGAAGGCGCGTTTTCCGCTGCTTTTGTGCCGCTGTTCAATCGCCGTGCAACCGATGCCGATGGCAATGACAACATTGCCGAGGCAGAGCGTTTTTCCAGCGAAGTTTTATCGGTATTCATCCCGATCCTAATCGGGTTCACGGCATTGTTCGAACTCGCCATGCCCTTTGTTATCTATCTGATTGACGATTTTGGTGCCGGTGGGCGAACCAATGAATTCAGCATTACTCTGGCTCGGATAACCTTCGTTTATCTGGGCTTGATCAGTGTGATGACGTTGGCGGCGGGCATCTTGAACAGCATGTCCCGCTTTGCAGCCGCCGCGGCGGCCCCCGTGCTGCTGAACCTGTGCCTGATCAGCGCGTTGCTCGCGGGTTATTTTCTGTATCCGCTGGACGAACAGCCGGTTGCCACCGCCTATATGCTAGCCTTCGCCGTCGCGGCGGCTGGAGTGCTACAACTGATCTGGCTGGTTTATTGGGTCCGCAAAGCCGGGTTTCGCTTGCGGATACAAAAGCCAAAATTCACACCCGATGTAAAAGAATTGGGTGTGCTCATTCTGCCTGCAATTTTCGGAGCAGGGATTTATCAGATCAGCCGCTTCATTGATCTGTTTTTTCTGGGACGCTTGCCGGAGGGGTCCTTTGTCTACCTTGCCATGGCGGATCGCCTGAACCAGTTACCGCTTGGAATTATTGGAATCGCTCTGGGCACAGCAATTCTACCCGCGCTATCCCGATTCATCGCGCAAAAAGATGATAGCGGTGCGCAGCGGATACAAAGCAATGCCATAGAGCTGGCAATGCTGTTGACGATCCCGGCTGCGATTGCGCTATTCTTCGCCGCTGGTCCGCTGGTAACATCGTTCTACGTTGGCGGAAATTTCGCAGCAAGCGATGGACAGACAACGGCAAATGTGGTCGCGGCACTTGTTGTCGGTCTGCCGGCCTATGTGCTGGTCAAGGTTCTGATCCCCGGTTTTTTCGCGCGCAAAGACACCAAAACACCAGTATATACCGCCGGAATTTCCCTGCTCATCAACATCGCGCTCAACCTTGCCCTGATCCCCATTTACGGGATTGTTGGATTGGCCTTTGCCGGAGCTGTCGCCGCGTGGGCCAATTGCGCCATGCTGTACACAATGCTCCACATCCGCGGTCATTTTCGTCTGGAGCTCTCGCTATTGTTGCGGATTGTCCGCATCACCCTTTCAGCCGCAGGGATGGCTGCCGTGCTAATCTATGCCGCGCCGCTTGGCGAAGGATTATATGACGGTAATATTTGGCAACGCGCCGGTTCGATCACCGCTCTGGTCACTGTTGGAGCGCTGGTCTATGGCCTGCTCGCGTGGATCACCGGAGCGATCGACAAGAACAAAATCACAATGTTGACGAAGAAAAAAGCGGCGGAACCAACCGCGCCAGAGGAAAATTAGATATGGCGGCAAAAATGAGAACCGTTTCGGGTATCCAGCCAACGGGCAATCTGCATCTGGGCAACTATCTTGGCGCAATCAAAAATTGGGTGAAGTTGCAGGATGAAAGCGAATGTTTGTTTTTCCTGGCAGATCTTCACGCTATCACAGTGCACAATGACCCTGCCGAACTGGCCGCCAATTGCCGCGATATGGTCGCGGCGCTGGTCGCGGCCGGTGTGGACACCAAAAAATCCATCCTGTTCAACCAAGCGCGCGTACCGGCCCATGCCGAGCTGGCGTGGATGCTGATTTGCAATACACCAATGGGATGGCTCGACCGGATGACCCAGTTCAAGGAAAAATCCGGAAAGCACAAACAGCGTGCGTCACTAGGACTATATGGCTACCCGGTGCTTCAGGCGGCAGACGTGCTTATCTATCAAGCGACGCACGTTCCGGTGGGGGAGGATCAGAAACAGCATCTGGAATTGGCGCGCGATATCGCTACCAAATTTAACGGCGATAGCAGCACGGAGACTTTTCGATTGCCCGAACCCTATATTGGCGAAACGGCTGCGCGGATCATGTCCCTGCGCGACGGAAAAGCAAAGATGAGCAAATCCGACCCATCCGACTTGTCCCGCATCAATATGACCGATGATGATGACACCATCGCCAAGAAATTCCGCAAGGCGAGAACCGATCCTGAACCCCTGCCCCAAACACTGGAGGAATTGGACGGACGGACGGAGGCGAAAAACCTGATTGGGATTTATGCGGCACTGGCGGATATAGAAGAAACTGCGGTACTGGCCGAATATGCCGGCAAGGGTTTTGGCGATTTCAAACCAGCGTTGGCGGATCTGGCGGTCAGTAAATTGGCGCCCATTCGTGATCGCTATGAAGAGCTAAGAGACGATGTCACAGCGATTGATGCAATATTGATCGATGGCGCACAGCGCGCTGGTCAGCTTGCTAAACCAACTTTGGATTCTGCCTATCAAGCCTTGGGTTTGTTGCGTTAAATCCCCACACAAAACCGCCGCTACCGGGGCCGCTACCGGGAAGGTGATAGCGACGGCAATTGAGCGGCCGTGTAAGGAGAGGGAGGATTGGGACGCCCAGTAAAATTGCCTTTGCCAACGGCAAAGCGGTTTACGGCATGATAACCGCGTCGATGACGTGAACGACACCGCTGACTTCATTGGTATACAAAATAATGACCTGTGCGCATCTATTCGCTATGCTTGACCAACAATCAGCAGATTCGAGAAGGAAAGCAAGCCATGGCCACCCAAGCCAAAGAACCCGGAAATGACAGTGCCATTGGCATGACGTCAGGTTTTAATATTCCTGACCCTCATGCGATCGAGCGCCTGGAAGGCAAGGTTTCGGAAGAGGAATGGAAACTGCGCTGCGAACTCGCCGCTACCTACCGGCTTTGCGCGATGCATGCATGGACTGATCTGGTATTCACCCATATCTCTGCACGCCTGCCTGACGAAGATGGCGAAGAGCGTTTCCTGATCAATCCTTATGGTGTCATGTTTGACGAGATGACCGCCAGTTCGCTGGTCAAAATTGATCTTGAAGGGAATATCAAGCAAGATACCCCCTATTTCATCAACCCGGCGGGCTTCACCATTCACAGCGCAGTGCACAGCGCGCGCGAAGATGCTGGATGCGTTATCCACGTCCACACCCCCTATGGCATTGCGGTATCGGTTCAGAAAGAAGGCCTGCGCCGCTACACCCAATTCTCTATGCAAGTGCATGATGATCTGGCCTATCACGACTATGAAGGCATCGCACTCGACCTTGATGAGCGTGACCGTTTAATTGCAGATATCGGTGAAAAAAGTCTTCTCATTTTGCGCAATCACGGCACCCTCACCATCGGCCAGAATTGTGCATTGGCCTTCCTGAGAATGTATCTGCTGGAAAATGCCTGCAAGACACAAATTCTGGCGCAATCCGTCGGCGGGGCGGAACACCTGCACGAGGAAGGCGAAGAGATGGCGACGCGCGTATATCAACAGGGTTTGCCAGCCTTTACAAAAGGCCTTGGCGACAATTTGGTCTGGCCTGGCTTGATGCGGAAGCTTAATCGCACCAACCCGGGCTTTGACTATTAGTTTCATTCCCCGGCCTACACCGGGGAACAAAGGCATGTTGTTTTTCTCGGTCTGCTATAGCCCGCTTGCCACACACGCCATTTTCGCTAAACGCTAGAGCATGGATATTATCTCAATTCGCGGCGGCAACAAGCTGTCCGGTACCATTCCGATTTCGGGCGCAAAGAATAGCGCTTTAACGCTTCTCCCCTGTGCGCTGCTCACCGATGAACCGGTTACGCTACGCAACCTGCCGCGGCTGGCCGATGTCGACAGTTTTGGCCATTTGCTGAACCAGCTTGGCGTCTCGACAGCTATAGAAGGATCACGCCCGGAAGATTTCGGCCGGGTGATGACACTCAAAGCCGGTATGATCACCTCGACCGAAGCGCCCTATGATATTGTGCGCAAAATGCGTGCCTCCATATTGGTGCTTGGCCCGCTTTTGGCGCGTGCGGGAGAATGCCGCGTATCGCTGCCCGGTGGCTGTGCGATTGGTAATCGCCCCATTGATCTGCATTTGAAAGTCATTGAGGCACTGGGCGCACAGATAGAAACCACCAGCGGCTATGTCACCGCGCGCCAGCCGGACGGCGGCTTGCCCGGCGGCGAATTTACCTTCCCGGTGGTCTCCGTCGGTGCCACCGAAAATGCGCTGATGGCCGCGGTTCTCGCTAATGGCACAAGCGTCCTGAAGAATGCGGCGCGCGAACCAGAAATCGTGGACCTATGTAATATGCTGGCTGCGATGGGCAGCGAGATTGAGGGCATTGGCTCATCGACGCTGACCATCCATGGAACCGACCGGCTACATGGGTGCACATATCGGGTGATGTCCGACCGGATTGAGGCGGGCAGCTATGCTTGTGCCGTCGGAATTGCGGGCGGCGAAGTTGACTTGCTTGCGGCCAAGGCGGATGAAATGGAAGCTACGCTGGACGCGCTGCGTCAAACCGGCCTGCATGTCGAGCCGCATGCCAAGGGCATCAAGATTGCCACCAATGGCCCACTAAAACCGCTCACATTGTCCACGGCACCCTATCCTGGTCTAGCCACGGATATGCAGGCGCAGCTCATGGCGATGCTCTGCATGGCCGATGGCGCCAGCGTACTGACCGAAACGATATTCGAAAACCGCTATATGCACGTCCCCGAATTGAATCGGATGGGCGCAGATATTGAAACCAAGGGCCGCACGGCGGTGGTGCGCGGTGTCAAAAAACTGACCGGCGCACCTGTGATGGCCACTGATCTGCGCGCGTCGATGAGCCTGGCAATTGCCGGACTAGCCGCCGAGGGTGAGACCAAGCTGCAACGCATCTATCATCTCGATCGCGGCTATGAGCGGTTCGAAGAAAAGCTCGCTGCCGTTGGCGCAGATATTGAACGGATCAGCGGGGATTAACACGCCCGGTGTCTCGACACCAGCGTGAGTCGAATAGTCCTTCCCGCTAGCATTTATGGCAGCTTGCATATCACCCGCATTTGCCGTGTAGTCTCTCTCATAAAACGGAGAGGACAAGTCCATGTTTTCAGGACCTATCGAAGACCGGTTAGCTATCCGGGAATTGCATGACAGCTATTGCGATGCGGTATTGCGCAAAGACCCGGATGACTGGGGCGCGTTGTGGACACAAGATGCCGTCTGGTCCCTGATGGGCACCGAAGTTGTCGGGCAAGAGAATATCGTCAATCTGTGGAACGGAGCGATGAGCGCATTTGATGCTGTCAGCTTTGTCGGTATCCCCGCCAGTATGGAGATAACCGGAAACACCGCTTCCGGGCGCTATCAAACGCATGAGATTCTGGTCGAGAAGGGCGAACCGCGCATAGCGGGCGGGCGCTATGATGACGAGTTCGTCAAGATTGATGGCCAATGGCTGTACAGCAAACGTATTTTCAACGTCGTCGCACAGCTCGGCGGGAACAAGCTTTAGGAGAAATATAGTCATGGCGAAAATTCTGATTGCGGCACATATTGATGTCGATCCGGCGCAGCGCGAAGAATGCCTGAAAACCGGACAGCCCTATATTGACGGCGCACTGACCCAGGAAGGGTGCCTGTGTTACAGCTGGTGTGCGGATCTGCATAATCCGGCGCGGATCGAAGTGTTTGAGGAATGGACCGGCGAAGAGGCGCTAGCCCAGCATTTTCAGGATGTGCACTATGCCAGCATGCGTGATCATATTGGCAAGTTCGGACTGACAGGTGCGGTAAGTGCCAAATACCGCGTCGATGCCGAAGCGCCGGTTTACAATGAACAGGGTGAACCCACTCCCTCTTTTGACTAATATTGCGATAGGAAAATATGATGAACGATGTAGCGGCTAAATCTCTTTTTCAGCCCGACATACTGGTAGATCCATTCGAATTCTATGAGGACAATCGCTCGAAGAACCCAGTGTTTCAGGATGAAGCGACAGGGGCCTATATTGTTCTGGACTATGACCTGATCAGCGAAGCCGTCGGCAGGCTGGATGACTTTTCGAATAACTTTCAGGCGCTTCTCTCTGGCGAAAAGGCGGGAGACGCACCCGTTAAAGACGAAGAGCTGGATGCGATTGTCGAAAAAGGCTGGCCGCAGGTTGATACATTGCTCACCGCCGACCAACCGCGCCACACGCGGTTCCGCAAGCTGGTCAATCTCGCTTTTTCCATGCCCAAGGTGAACAAGCTGGAAGACAACATGCGGGAAATGTCGAACGAATTGATCGACACATTTATCGATAAGGGCGAATGCGAATTTGTGAGCGAATATGCGGTTCCCATGCCGGTCAGAACCATTGCCGGGCAGCTCGGCCTTGACCGCGCCGATGCCGGGACGATCAAACGCTGGACCAATGCATTTGTAGACCGGCTGTCCGGTATGATGACCCGTGAACGGCAACTGGAAACCGCACGGGAGGTTGTTGATTACCAGCACACCCTCAAAGCCAATATGGACGACCGCCGCAAACAACCGCAACAGGATATCTTATCCGATCTGGTCAATGCACAGGTCGATGGCGAACGCCCGCTGGACGACGCAGAGTCGCTATCCATTGTCCAGCAACTGATGGTGGCCGGCAATGAAACTACGACTGCGGCCCTGGCCGAGGGTATGCGCCTGTTCGCCACCAACCCGGATCAATATAAAAAGATTCAGGAAGACCCCTCGCTGATACCCAATGCTGTTGAGGAAGTGCTGCGTATGTCGAGCGGGTCATCTGGTATTTGGCGCGTTATGCACCGCGATGCCGAACTGGGCGGTGTGAAACTACCCAAAGGCGCGATGGTAATGATGCGCTATCACGCGGCCAATCGCGATCCAAAACAGTTTGAGAATCCGAATGAATTTCAGGTGGATCGTAAAAATGCCCGTACCCACCTCGCCTTTGGCAAAGGTATTCATATGTGTGTTGGCAATATGCTTTCTCGCAAGGAAATGACGGTATCTTTTCAGCAGTTTGCCGAGCGTATCGACAATTGGCAGGTCGCGGACGGCGCGGAGCTGTCCTATCCTCCCAACATGATGTTACGCGGCCTGACGTCCTTACCGCTTACATTTAACAAAAAATAAGGAGCGGCACCACATGGGCATGATGGATGGAAAAGTAGCACTAATTTCCGGCGGAGCAGAGGGCATAGGCGGCACGGCAGGACGGCGGTTTGTCGAAGAAGGCGGTTCTGTCATGCTCGGCGATATCCAGTTGGAAAAGGCACAAGACCATGCGGAATCATTGGGTGATCGCGCCGCCGCGACCAAGCTTGATGTGCGTGATCTGGACCAATGGGAGAGCGCCGTTGCTGCGACCAAAGCAAAATTTGGCAAGTTGACGACGCTGTTCAATGTTGCGGGTATTTCCGAACCCGGGTCAGTCGACGAAGTTGATCTCGAAAGCTGGAACCGGACCATTGATATCAATCTGCACGGGACCTTTAACGGGTGCCGTATCGGCTTACCGGCCATTATTGAAAGCGGCGAAGACGGTGCAATCGTCAATATTGGTTCGATGCTGGCGATGCGCCCCGGTGCGCAATTTGCAGCCTATTGCGCCAGCAAGGCGGCGGTAACATCGATGAGCAAATCGCTCGCCCTGCACTGCGCGGCAGAGAAATATCCTGTACGCGTCAACACCGTGCATCCCGGCGCGATTGATACGCCAATGTATCAGCGTTATCTGGCCGCCTATCCCGGACCACATGACGAAGCGGTAGAAGTCTTCAACCGCAACCACCCGATCAATCGGGTTGGACAGGCCGAGGAAGTTGCCAATGCGATGCTTTGGCTGGCCAGCGACCAGTCTAGCTTCACCACTGCCAATGATATTACCGTCGATGGCGGCGGCAGTTACCGCGAATGAAGCGCCCGAAAAAAAACGCGCTATCGATATAAAAAAGGGGTGGCCGAAGCCACCCCAATTGCGCCGAATGATGTGAAATGCGAAATATCCGGCGTCGGTAATTTCTGCGCTAATTAACGGCCGTTGCTGGCAACGATATCGACCGCAGTGCCACCGCCGGAACGTTTGTTGAGGGTGATGACAAAAGCGCCATCATCATCACCGCGGGTTCCGCCAAGCACATGCTCACCGCCGCGCAAAAGATATTCGGCACTATAACCGCCGCGTTTTGCCTGGGTATAATAATAGTCGACCACGCTTTTCATCGGAGATGCGGTGGTAAAGCTAACCACGCGAAGGTCACATTTGCCGCCTTCAACGCCGGCTGCTTCTTGAACATTTGCTTTTGGATATACGGGAAATTCCGGCGGCATGCGGTTCGCCCATGCCATGCTGTAATCCAGCTTCTGATCACAAGTGCCTTTTCCGCGCTGCGCATATTGTGCGTCCGCCTTTGCACCTAATGTTACACCTTCAGAGCCGGCGCATGAGGAACATTCGTCATCTGATGTCATTTGGCGCGGTTTTGGTGCGCTCAGCATTTTTCCCGACAATTGCGCTCCGGCTGCCGCTTTTCCGCCTTCCGCTGCGCCAGCATAGCTCGCCCCTGGAGGGACAGAGCCATCAATGGCACCATTGGCCCCGCGTATCGCATTTCCATTGGCTTGGTCCGTCAATTCCGGGTCGACCAAAATCGAGTCCTCAAGCGCATCGTTCATCGCTGGATCTGCCGTTGGATCGGTCAGATTATCATCCAACTCTGCCAGTTCCGCCTCATTACCTTCGTTGGTTCCGCAAGCGGCCAACGTCAACGGCAACGCGAAAGCGGTCGCGGTCAGCAAAATGGAACGGGAAATATGTGTCATGCGCTATTGCTCCTGAATATGCGGGAGTAATGCGTCGAAAAGCGTTAATAATCCGTTAGGGAATGTGGTTAAACCGGATATGTTTCGTTAACTTCTCGTCCCATTTCGGGATTCGATGGAAAGCCTTTAACCAAAACCATCCGGACCGTCGATTTCGCCGAAACGGATCAGCCTGGATGTCTGTACAGCGGCCTGACGATTGACCACCGCCTTCTTATATTCCGGATCGGTTATCATCTCCAGAAACGCGCCGCTATTCGGGTACCGGGCGATAAAGCTGGTATCCCACTGTTTATCATCCGGACCGATCAGCATGGATTCCATTTTCCCGCGCCAGACAATGGTGCCGCCGACACGTTTGAAAATTGGCCCGCTGGTCTTGCCATATTCTTCATAGGCGCGCGCTCCGGTCCAGTTTTGCTGCCCATTTGGATGGTCGGCCGGATATTCGGCATCCGTGCGAAAGCGCAAAAGATTAAGCATGTTGATAGGTACATCGCGCGGCAATGCCTTGAATGCGTCAAAGCTCTCTCGCGTCGGATCTAAGTAGATATCATCAGCCATCATGTTTCCTTTTCCTAGCTATGTTTGAGCATATAGCGACAGAAAAATATAGCAACGGCCGGGCACCACTACTTGAAAATATGGTGCGCTATGCATATAATACAGCTATGGCTAATATAATTTCTATCCTCATTGGTATCGTCGCCTTGGTTCTCGCATTTATCGGCTTGGTGCCGCTCCTTGGCTGGACCAATTGGTTGATCTTGCCCATTGCCGGCGTTGGCGCTCTGTTTGGGCTGATTTCATCGAAAAGTAGCGGTATGTATTTCTGTTTGATCGTGATCGGAATTTGCGCGTTCCGGCTCTGGATCGGCGGCGGCATTATCTAGCCCACTTTCTCTCGACGAAACTATTTGCCCCGATGACACGGCGCGCCTAAGCGCCGTGGGATGACGTCTTCAATATCCGCAACCCGCACCGGGATGATTCAGGCACTTCTGGCTTGTCTGTTCTGGGGCGTGATGCCGATATATTTCAAACTGCTGCAAAGCGTTCCAGCACTAGAGGTCGTTTCCCATCGGATCATCTGGTCCGTGCCGCTATTGCTCCTGATCCTATGGCTGCGCAAAAATCTGTCGGGCTTAAAGATCGCGCTATCGGATTCCAAAACACGTCTCTATTTGCTGACGAGTGCGATATTGGTCGGCACCAACTGGTTGATTTATGTCTGGGCCGTCCAAGAGAGCCATATCCTGGCGGCAAGTCTTGGTTATTTTGTGAGTCCCCTGCTGAGCGTTTTTCTCGGCGCGCTTGTGCTCAAAGAGAAGCTTTCCAAAAATCAATGGATCGCGATTTCTATCGTCGCTCTGGGTGTTTCGATATTGGCTGTGCAAGCCTGGCAAACATTGTGGATCAGCATGGCATTGGCCGGGTCCTGGAGTCTTTACAGTCTGGTCCGCAAATTGGCCCCGGTTGGCCCTATGGTTGGACTGACGGTTGAAACCGGTTTGCTCTTCCCACTCTTTCTGGCCTATTTCTTGTGGCTGTCCACTTCCGGTGCTGAAATCGGTTTCGGCCAATCCTGGTCCATTGACATATTGCTGATGGGCGGCGCGATCATGACCGCAATTCCGCTGCTGCTCTTTGCTTCCGCCGTGCAAAAGATCAGCCTGACTGTAATGGGCCTATTGCAATATCTGGCCCCAAGCCTGCAATTTATCATCGCCGCGTTTTTCTATGATGAACCGCTGACCCTATCCCATATTATTTGCTTCGCGCTTATCTGGATCAGCATCGCCATTTTTTCTGCCGACGCGTTATTTGGCAAACCATCAACGACAGCGAAAGAGATGGCATAGCGCCGTCTTTCAATCGGCACGGAACATCCCTATCTATAGGCCATGACACAAACGCAGCTTTCCGCCCGCGCAATCATCCGTCTTTCTGCCGGTGACGACGCCGAAGATATTAGAGATTTTCTGCAGGGCCTGGTGACACAGGATATACGGCTTGTTCAAGACGGCCAGCCGCAATGGTCGGGATTGTTAACCGCGCAAGGCAAGCTCCTGTTCGACTTTTTTCTGTGGACGGATGGCGACGACATTCTGATCGATTGCGAGCAGGAACAGGCCGATAGCTTGGTAAAGCGATTAAAGCTTTATCGTCTACGCCGAAAGATCGGTATTGAGATTGACGACAGATTGCATGTGCATTGGGCACAAGGCGCGGCCGAAAAACCAGCCGATCCGCGCCTACCCGGTCTGGGCCATAGGTGGCTCGCCGCCGCGCAAGGGCCAGGCGTTGATGCGGTATATCTTGCGCACCGGTTATCGTTGGGCGTCACCGAAGGGCTAACGGAACTGGGCAGTGACAAGATTTTGTGGCTGGAGTGCAATGCCGCTGAGCTAAACGGCGTCAGTTTCACCAAGGGTTGCTATGTGGGACAGGAAAATACGGCCCGCATGAACTATCGCCAAAAGGTCAATCGCCGGATGGTGGTCGTTCCTCTGGAGCATGCCGACGAAAAGCGTCAGCGCGCGATTTACAATGATCTTGGTCTGTCGATCGAGCATCGGCGGGTTGGTGATCTGATGGCATTGGATTTGCCGGACTGGCTCACCGACGCCATCTAGTTGGCACCATTTGAATGCAATGCTGGACTTAGGCGGCGTCTCCTTCTTCCGCGGCATCCGTTTTCACGGCCTTGGGTTTGGCCACGCGTTTCTTGCGCGCTGGTTTCGTCTCTACTTCGACCGCGCTATCATCTGCGATAGAAATCGCCGGCGGCAACGCACTTGCATCCAAACCATTGGGTTCCGATGCGTCCCCGTTTAGAGGGTTGTCGACGGTTTTCCTTGGGCGGCGCGCGCGAACCGGTTTCTTTTCTTCCGGTGCACTGTCTGAATCTTGATCCTGCGCCGCATCGTCGCCGCGGTTATTTTGTTGACTACGACCCCTTGGTGGCCGGCCGGAACGTTCTTTGTCGCCGTCACTGGAATCGCTGCGATCGCCGCGATCGCCGCGGTCATCGCTATTTTGATTTCCGCGTGCTTCTTCTCTGGCCAGCCGCTGTTCTTCACGGCGCGCCTGCGAATCCGCATTGACGCGAAAATAATGGTCCGCAAATTGCAGATAATATTCCGCGTTCACCCGGTCATCATTGACCTGTGCGTCATGTGCCATTTTCTTATATTTATCGAGCATTTGCGCTGCATTGCCGCGTGCACGATTATCAATCCTGTTCTCGCGGTCGATGCCGCCACCCCCGCGATTATTATTGCGGTTATTATTGTTGTTTCGGCCACGACCACGGCCGCGCGCCTGACGATTATTCATCAAAATCTGGGTGTCCTTATACCGTTAATATACTCGGTCTTTCCTAAATTTCTCGCCGCCAAAAAAAGCAGCAATTGCGCTGTGAATATTTTCACAACAGCCCATTAAGTGACAAAGATCGCCGGACATCAGCAATTTATCAAGTTGGGAACGGGCCAGAGATTTTAGGGAATTTGCCAGCAATCATCTGGGCCTGTGCTCAGTCTTAGCGTCATCATTTGCCAAATCCAAGCTATTTTTGCGCGCGCAGGACCAACATTCTGTCATTTCCGCCCAAATCCTTTTTGCAATCAACATGATAGCCACAATCAATCGCGAGTTCAGAGACGCTTTTTGCCTGATCAAAACCGATTTCCAACAGGGCGATACCATCCTGCGCCATCAACTTTGAAAGGGCCGGAATGATGATCCGATAGTCATCCAGTCCTTGATCCCCGGCAAATAGCGCCGCGTGCGGTTCAAAATCTCTCACCTCTGACGAAAGCTGTGCCTGTGCCGCCACATAAGGGGGGTTACAAAGTATCAGATCGAAAGGCGCCGTGAATATTTCAGTCCAGCCATCCACCGCCCAGCTTAACAGCATGAACGCGCCGCGATCTGAGAGATTTAAGCGGTCTGCATTATCATGGGCGATTTGCAGCGATTTGGCACTGGCATCTATGCCAATACCGGCGGCTTGCTCAAATTCACTCAAAGCCGACAGCAAAAGCGCGCCGCTGCCCGTCCCCAGGTCGAGAATATGTCGCGGCGATTTTTTGGAAAATAGTCGCAAAGATTCTTCAATCAGCAACTCGCTATCCGGCCGGGGAATCAAAACATCCGGCGAGACGTGAAACTCCAGACCCCAAAATTCCCTCATGCCCACAATATGCGCAATGGGTTCAGCGGTCAGACGGCGTTTTACAAGATCATCAAACCCGGCCGGTACGTTTAGCAGCGGCAAATCGAGAAGCAATTTTTCGCGCTCTATCCCCAGCGCATGGGCCAGCAACAATTCCGCATCGAGGCGCGCCGAATCGCTCACCGCTTCCAATTGTTTCGCTGCATCCCGCAGGACCGCAGCCGCGTTACCCATCCAGATTGGCCAGCCGGCTGGCTTCATCCTCGGCAATCAACGCATCCAACATATCGCCCAGTGCGCCGCCCTCGACAATTTCGGGCAGCTTGTGCAATGTCAGATTGATCCGGTGATCGGTCACGCGTCCCTGCGGATAGTTATAGGTGCGGATACGCTCGGAGCGGTCGCCGGACCCGACCATGGCCTTGCGCGCGTCCGCCTCTTCACTTTGCACGGCATCGCGTTCCTGTTCATAGAGCCGCGCGGCGAGAACCTTCATGGCCTGTGCCTTGTTCTTGTGCTGCGACTTGCCGTCCTGACATTGGACAACCAACCCGGTTGGCAAGTGAGTGATCCGGATCGCGCTGTCGGTCTTGTTCACATGCTGTCCGCCCGCGCCGCTGGCCCGGTAGGTATCGATGCGCAAATCTTCGGTGCGGATTTTGACGTCGACTTCCTCCGGTTCGGGCAGGATCGCGACGGTGGCGGCGGAGGTATGGATACGCCCGCCAGATTCGGTTTCCGGCACGCGCTGAACCCGGTGCACGCCGGATTCGAATTTGAACTTTGCGAACACGCCTTTGCCGTTGATATTGGCGACGACTTCCTTAAAGCCGCCCACTTCGCTGGCATTGGCAGAGATCAGTTCCACCTTCCACCCCTGTGTCTCGGCATAGCGCGTGTACATACGGTAGAGATCACCGGCGAACAGAGCGGCCTCGTCCCCGCCCGTTCCGGCGCGAATTTCGAGCATCGCGGGCCGGTCGTCCGCACTGTCGCGCGGCAATAGTTTCAATGCCAGTGCATGTTCCGCGGCGGCAAGTGCCTTCCTGACACTATCCACCTCATCAGCAGCCATCGCTTTCATCTCTGCGTCATCACCGGCGAGCATTTCCTCAAGC
>CALKXX010000029.1 GCA_938003725.1 uncultured Sphingomonadaceae bacterium
AAATTCGCAACACCGGAATACATATCTACGACGCCGGAAAAGCTGTCCTTCTTCGCTTCGACAAATGCATTCACATCCTGGCGCGATGCCATTTCCTGTTTCGCTTTGCGCATCAGGTCCGGGTGCTCGTCGAGCACTTTCTTAAACGCATCACCGTTGATCTTGATCACTTCGGACTTGATCGCCGCCTTTACGGTTGCCGTCCGATAGCCACCCGCGATCAGAGTCATTTCACCAACATAAGAACCTGCGGGGAGATAGGATAGGAAGACCGGTTTGCCGCCAATTTCCTTTTCCACCACCATTGATCCCACGCGAATGACGTAGATGTCATTTCCGTCCGAGCCTTCCTCGATAATCGCTTCGCCCGCACGGACATTCATGATCTCACTCGACTCAACGACTTGGGCAATATCCTCTTTGGTCAAGCCGGATCCGAACATCTGCAACAACTGTCGTTCGGTTGATATCCGTGTGATCGCTTGTTTCGCGGCCGGCACAGAGGCCTGTAATTTTAACGCTGCAGTCCGCGAAATTTCAATCGCTATCATATCTTCTGCTGCTTTAATCGTGGCGCCACGCCTTCGCCCGGAGATCAAACCGACTTCCCCGAAAATAGAACCTTCTTCAATCGGAACGGTGATCGATGAATTGCTTGGATCAATTTCAACCTCGACCGAACCCTGGGCAATGGCAAAAAGCGAGCTTCCCGGCTCGTTCCGCTCAAATATCACCTCTCCCCGGCGATAGGGACGTGGATCGCTATCGAGCATGAACTCACGCATCTGCAACGGTGACAGTCCGTTCAATATGGAAACTTGCTCACGGAAGAATTCTAACCACTGGTCAACAGCCTTACCCTTCGGCAGATCGCTGAATTTCTTCTCCAATATCGGTTCATCCGCAGGTTTCAGCTCGTCATTGCCGTTGATGAATTCGATGACATCATAACCCTGATTCATACAATGCTTGATCAGCGGATATCCCGCTAGTGCGCCGATGACATATATGCCTTTCTTGGTACTCTCAAACGCGGGTGATAATTTCGGATAGGCCTCGCGGTCTTCGCTGGTGAACTCAATTCCGCATTCTTCGACAAATTTTCGCGGCGGCGCGCTACCCATCCGGGCGATGATACGATTGCAAGCTATCGTCTCTTGACCATCTCGGGTTTCCAACACCAACTCCCCGTCCTTCACCTCCGCAGGCGTGGTCTCATTGCGGATCATCACCTTGCCTTGCTCGCCCGCCTCCATCAACAGCTTCACATTTGCCTTTTTGGCACGCGCAAATTCCGCTGATCGATTGAGGATCGTGACAATATTATTTTGTGCAGCATCCGCCGCCAAACCCAATGCGTTCTCAATTCCGGCATCACCGGAACCGATCACCGTAATATGTTCATCATAATATTCGCCCGGATCATCCAATTGATATTGAACCATTTTATTGTCACCGCCCGGACAGCGCATCAGGTTGGGGTTGCCCTGTGTACCAATGGCCATGACGATGGTTTCTGTGCTGATCTTGTCACCATTTTTCAGCGTGATCGTAAAATCGCCTTCATCGCCCTCGATCTTCACCGGCTCGGCGTTAAACTGAACATTGACCGCATGACCCTCGGTTTGTTCATTCCATTTGCCGAGAATATCCTCTCGCTTTCCGGCATCAAAATCCATGTCGGAACGCAGCACCAGCTGGCTGGGCGTCGCCATGACATGCTTGCCCTTTTGATATTTGTAGATGGTATCTGAAAGGTGATCGGTCTTTTCGAGCAGAACATGCTTCAATTTCAGCTGCGCAGCGCGCCCTGCTGCGCTCATCCCCGCCGGACCGGAGCCGATAACCACCACTCTATATTTGTCCGACACGCGCTTTATTCTCCCCCATTGATCCGCCGAAAAGACACCCCCTCAAGCGCCATTCACATCCAGCTTCACAGGTCTTTTTTAGTTTGAGCGCGACCCAGAGTACGGCCAAAAAAGACTGTAATATTGCAGCATCTTACCAAAATGCATTTGCAATACCAGTGTAAAATATCACAGCGAAATAACGCGTTCCCGGGCTAGATAATGGTTAACGAGCCGGATCAATCTATATACTTGAAGCAATATCCGATCTGGTTACAGTGCAACGCCGCAATCAACCATGTGAGAATCCAGCGATATGACCGATAGTCCCGACCAGAAATCTACATTGAATGTCGGGCGTTTGGCCCTGATTTTGGCCGGATTTCTGGCTTTGGGAGCCGTGGGTACCGCCCTCTACAAAAATTACGCAACGGGCGCTCCAGAAACGGCGAAGGAGGACGTAGCACAGGCAGAGCAACCGCCAAGTGTTGATGCCGTGATCGCCGGTCTGGAGAAAAAGCTGCAAGACGATCCGGAAGATGCGGAAAGTTGGCGCATGTTGGGTTGGAGTTATTTTGAAACCCAGAAATTCGCCGAATCGGCCACAGCAATGAAGCGTGCAACCACGCTGAATCCCAAAAACCCGGAATATTGGTCAATGCTGGGTGAAGCTTTGGTCATGGCGAGCGATGGTACACAAGTTCCCGGTGACGCCGCCGAAGCGTTTAGAAAAGCCGTTGCGTTGGACAAGAACGACCCTCGTGCCCGTTATTTTCTAGCGGTACAAAAGGATATAGCGGGTGATCACCAAGGCGCGATCAACGACTGGTTTGCCCTTTTGGAGGACACGCCCGCAGATGCACCTTATGCAGCCGACATAAAGCGCGTGATCGGACAGGTTGCGGAAAAAGAGAATATCGATGTCGCCGCAAGGCTTGCGAAAATCGCACCGGCACCGCCAACCGGCGGGATCAGCACCGATGGTCCAGCCAAAGCCACCGCCGCCATTCCAGGACCGTCCCAGGCCGAGATGAAACAGGCCGCCGCCCTGCCTCCCGGCCAACAAGAAGCGATGATCGCGAATATGGTCGACGGCCTCGATAAGAAACTACAAGCCAATCCAGATGACGCCAATGGCTGGATCATGCTGATGCGCAGCAGGATGCAATTGGGACAGACCGTAAAGGCGCAAAAGGCACTGGCCGATGGATTAGCTGCGTTCAAAAATGACGGCGCGGAAGCGAAACGTATAAGAGAGGCGGCAATGGCATTGGGCGTTGGGGGCTAGCAAACCTTGCCACATCGCAAAGTGGAGGCAATAGCCTTTTAGGCCTAAACGCCATTCGCTTCGGATAATTTTTCGCCTAAGATGGATCAAACGTCCCGGATATTTTTGCGCCCTCTTTTACACCGGGATCACCGAAATAGTGGTTCGCCAAAACTTCTCAATTTCCGGCTGTGTAGCGTGCCCGCATCCGCTTCCTTCGCGAGCAAGTCTATGGTCCGCAATCCAATGGCAAGATGTTGCCCAACGCGTTCCTGATAAAAGGCATCGGCCATACCGGGCAGTTTGATCTCACCGTGCAGCGGTTTATCCGAAGCACATAACAGCGTTCCATATGGAACACGGTAGCGATAGCCATTGGCCGCGACTGTCGCGCTTTCCATATCAATGGCAATCGCGCGGGATTGATTGAGGCGTTTTGCAATCTGTTCAAAGCGCAATTCCCAATTCCGGTCGCTGGTGGTGACCACCGTACCGGTCCGCAAATGCTGTTTCAGTTCCGATTGGTCGATGCCGGTTTCTTCCTGGACCGCGCGGGTAAGGGCCAGTTGCACCTCGGCAATAGTCGGTAATGGAATACTGGGCGGCAACACATCGTCCAGCACATTGTCATCGCGAAGATAAGCATGAGCCAGCACATAATCGCCCAGCCGTTGCGTCCGGCGCAACGCGCCGCAATGACCAATCATCAACCAGACATGTGGCCGCAAGACAGCAAGATGATCGGTAATCGTTTTGGCATTGGAAGGTCCGACGCCAATATTGACAATTGTCACTCCCGGCCGGCCACCTTTGCGCACCAGATGATAGGCCGGCATTTGAGGCGGTTTTGCGATCGGCGGTATCGATGGCTTGCCATCGCTGCGGGTCATGCGATTGCCCGGTTCGACCAGCATTTCGGCATTCCCAGCAGCCACCTCTTCCAGCCCATATTCGATAAACTCATCAACATAGCGTTGATAGTTGGTGAACAGGATGAAGGGTTGAAAATGCACCGGATCGGTCGCGCAATAGTGCCGGATGCGGTGGAGCGAATAGTCAACCCGTTCGGCGGTGAACAGCGCTAGTGCAGAGGTTTCTTCGCCTGCAAAAATCTGTCCGCCATCAACAATCTCATCATTGGTTTTCACCAGATTTGGTGTGTGAAAATAATTGGGTAATTTTTCCTTCTTCGCCCGCTCCAGCCCGGCACTGGCATCCTCAAGTGCGAATGCCAGCGGGATCGGCGTATCGGAAAGTTCAACCCATATCTTGGCTGTGAATGTCTCTGCAATGCGGCTCAATTGGTCCAAAAAATAGGTGCGATATAATCCCGGTTCCGTCACCGTAGTGCGATAACAGTTCACATCCGACAATTGCCCCGATGCCAGATGACTGGTCTCGGTTGCTTGATCTGCAGGAATCTCGACGCTGATCTGTGGATAGCGCCCTTGTGCACGATCATCATCGGCCAGCTTTGTTGTTGCATAACGGCCAAAGCGGGCTGCGGTGATTTCAATTTGTTCGGTGTAGAGTTTTTCCAGCAACGCCACGGCTTCGGCCGGCGTTGCGCACAATGTTGCTTCGGTTGTCATGTAGTCTCCGTTAGAGTTTTAGTCCCATAACGGAAAATCAGACAAAAGGGAAAAACTAAGTACGAGACAATTCCAGAAAACGGGCTGACGCTTCAAACTCAACCTGTTTGATGCCGCGCGCTGTTGCTGCAAGATCATCCCGACCCCATTGCTGTTCCTGCCACAATTCTTCCAGATTTATAATCGGCCAAAGAGTCTGTACGTCATATGCGCCTTCTACAATTGCCAGCGTTATAACCAGCGAACCCGCCAATCCCGCTAGCGACAACATCGCGGCAAGCGCAAAATTATCTTGCGTGTCCATCGTTTCGGTCAACCGCAAAATGGTGGATTCAGGTTGCGGCTTGTGCATCACGCCATGCACGAGACGGAAGCTAACATCATAGCGCGCCCGCGCCCAATCAAGCAAAGGGTCCCATTCCGCAATCTGTCGTTCGATCAGAGCGGGTTGCGTTTCATCGGCACGATAACAGAGCATATCGCTATCGGCAAAAGCGGCCACCCTGGACACGATCCGTTGGCGATCCGTAACAACCTGGTCCAGCGCGCCTTCGGACAGGCGGGTCAGCGGCATGGATTGCGGATCAATCTCTTCACCCTGGGCTTCCCATTCCGCAGCGACGGCCTGCGCCAGTTTTCTGGTCGGTAAACTCAACGGATTGCGCGCAGGGGTTTTGACCGAACGACCATCCAGATAGATCGCAAATCTATCGGCAACCGGCTCAAACGCCGCGTTTTTGTAGAACCGCTTCAAAGTTAACCCCGATGATCCGGCCGATCATATGGCCTGACGCCGGTAAGGAAATCGTCCTTTTTTCTGTTTTGTGCTCTGTCCAGTATCGCGGGAACAGCGAGCATTTCGATAAGCCCAAATGCGGTAACAAAAAGACCAACTTCGAACGTTAAAATCTCAACCTCGCCCAGCATGATAAAAACACCGCTGACGACCATTGCAAATCCAACCAAACGAATGATCGGAATGACATTGGCAAATATTGGACCGCGTTTTTGCGAACTACGTCTATTCATGCGGATTGCCTTCTTCCTTTTTGGCAATTTCCTCTTCCGCCACCCGGGCTCTGACAAATTGCCGGATGATCCAAAGCGGCACGAACCACATCTGAAACAAGGCGATCAAAATCAGCACATATCCGGGCCATGGCGGGAAAGGGGGCATTCGGCCCGTGGCAATCAATATTCCGACGATCAATAATCCGACGCCAAGCAATCGAATGATCCCGACCGAGAAATGCACGGCCTTGGCCTGTTTTTCCTTTTCCGGATCTGGTACATATGCCGGCTCATCTTCAGGCACAGGATCAGTCATTGGTTCAGTGCTTCGTGTAACTCGTTCATCGTCATCGCGACCGTTTCTGCTCCTGCCGTAATCAGCTCATGGGCGTCGTGATATCCCCAATTCACCCCAATTGCGCGGACCTTTGCATTGACCGCCATTTCCATATCAAAGCTGGTATCGCCGATCATCGCGGTGGTTTCGGCGGCTGCGCCGGCCTCTGCCATGGCCAGTTCCACCATGGCGGGATGCGGCTTTGAAGGATGACGGTCCGCCGTTTGCAACGTCACAAAGCGATCTTTCAGCCCGTGCATATCCATAACGTGGTTCAATCCGCGATCTGATTTCCCGGTCGCCACGCCCAGTACCCAGTCATCCGCTTCCAACCGGTCAATCAGTTCAAGCAGTCCGTCATATAGGGGTTCTTGAACGCCGCCTTCCTGGCGCAATTCAAAGAAACCATCCTTGTAAGACTGCGTTACAGCTGCGGCCAGCATATCATCCGCCTCCGGCAATAATTGTCGCACCGCCTCCATCAGGCTGAGGCCAACAATTCGGCGAGTTTGATGATGGCCGGGCGGTGTCAGCCCGTGTTTTACAAACGCCTGATCCATCGACGCACAGATATTCGCCTGACTGTCAACCATGGTGCCGTCACAATCAAAAAGCGCGAGTTTATTCATGGTTTTCTAGGCTTTCTAGCGGCTTTAATCTTCGCCTTATGAGGCATGTTCTTTTTATGCGTGGCTTTGCCCGCATTGGGGCGTTCGCGCTTCGTCGGTTTCCCCGCTTTGGTTGGCTTTCCGCTATTCTCTCCGCGGCCGCGCCTTTCGCCGCGTTTATCTTTGCGCACTTGCTTGGCATGCGCCTTTGCCTGCTTCTTGCGCACCATTTTGCCGCCCGGCTTTTTCTCTTCCAATTGCAAGAGATCACCTAGAGTCAGGTCCAGCCCCAGATTATCCATTGAATCCGCAAAATGTTCAGGCAAGTCCGCCTTTACGTCCAGCTTGTGGCCGTCCGGGTGGTCAATTCGCAGGCGCCGGGCATGGAGATGCATCTTGCGGCTGATCGCACCGGTTAGAAATGCATCCTTGCCGCCATATTTACCGTCCCCCAAGATGGGATGACCGATCGCGGCCATGTGGACACGCAGTTGATGTGTCCGCCCGGTAAAGGGCTGTAGCTCGACCCAGCAGGCGCGATTACCAGCCCGTTCAATGATCCGGTAGCGTGATTTCGCCATCTGACCATTTTCCTCGTCGACATGCATTTTCTCTCCACCCGATCCGGGCTGTTTAGAAAGTGGAAGGTCGATGATCCCATCGGCAATTTCCGGTACACCCATGATCAGCGCCCAGTAAACTTTACGCGCCGTCCGTCCCGAAAACCGTTTAGAAAAAAAGGAAGCCGCACCGGGGGACCGGGCCAGCAAAATGGCGCCGCTGGTATCCTTGTCCAATCGGTGCACCAATCTGGGCCGCGATTTCGCATCATAGGTCAGCGCATCAAGCATGCCGTCCAGATGGGTAGTCGTCTTGCTACCCCCCTGTGTTGCAAGGCCCGGCGGTTTATTGACAATAATCGCCGCTTTGTCTTTGTGAATCACTAGCTCCCGGGCAAAATCAATTTGATCTTTGGACAATTCCGTGCGCGGTTTGGCAACGCGGCCGGGACGCTCAATCTCTGCCGGAGGCACGCGTAGTACCTGTCCGGCGTGGACACGATCACCCGGTGCCACCCGTTTTCCGTCCAGACGCAGTTGCCCCGTCCGCGCCCAGCGTGACACGATATTGAATGGCACATCATCCATATGCCGCTTAAACCAGCGATCCACACGGATATCATCATCATCCGGCCCGACGGTGAATTGCCGGACATCCAGCACCTTCAGAGACTTTTTCTGCTCCTGCAAATTGCCTTGCGGCTTTTCTTCCTCGGAACCACTTTCCGCCGTGGGATCAAAACTGGTCATGGGATATCCTCATGCTAAGGCCCTCACAGCCAGTAATCCTGCAAATAATGCCAGCACCGAGCCAATGACGGAAACCAGCGCATAGCCGATTGCTATACCCCATTGTCCGCGCTCAATCATATTTAAAACTTCCAAACTAAAGGCCGAGAATGTCGTAAAGCCGCCGAGCAAGCCGACGCCGAGCAATAGCCGCCACGTTTCATCCGCCATGTTGTCCCGGGCCAGTATGGCAACCAGCACACCCATTAAAAAGCCGCCGACAAGGTTCGCAATCAACGTTCCATAAGGGAAACCCGGCCCAGTCCAATGAAAGACCAGACGCCCGAGATTATATCGTGCGCCCGCGCCCAACGCGCCGCCAGCCATAACAAGAAGGGTTGCATTCATGGGGCCTGCCTTAGTCGGTAGCGCCCAACTTTCCAAGCAGATCATTGGCCAGCCACAACCGGATCGCAGTCGCCAATCCAGGAGGCTCATCGGCTTCCAGCCGCGCAACGTCAATCTGAGCAACCAAGGCATTAAGCGGCAATGCGCGTTTGTCACTTGCCCGGCGGAGCAATTCCCAAAAAAGCGGCTCCAGCGTGATTGAGGTCTGATGACCGGCGATGGTCATGCTCCGCTTCACCGGCGGATGAAAAAGGTCCGCGGTCAAATCCATCCCGCCAGTTCGCGGCATACCAGCGTCTCCAGCATTTCCATGCCAATCGCACTGTCATTCAAACACGGAATATACGCGAATTGCTCACCGCCAGCTTCGGTAAATTGTTCCTTACCCCGGATCGCCAGTTCCTCTAAAGTCTCCAGACAATCGCTGGAAAAACCGGGCGCGAATATCGCGACCTTTTTCTTGCCTTGCCCCGGCAGCGTTTCGAGTATCGTATCGGTGGCGGGTTCCAACCATTTTGCTCGCCCAAAACGGGATTGAAAGCTGATTGTGAGGTCTCGGCCAACAGCATTTGACAGCAAACGAACCGTCTTTTGGCAATGACAATGATAAGGATCACCCAACTCCAGCGTTCGTTCCGGCATTCCGTGAAAGCTCGCGACAATCACATCTGGTTCGAAATCAAGTGCACTGAGTCCCGTTTCGAGCGAGGATTTCATCGCTGCGATATAGCAATCGTCATCATGATAAGGCGGCAATATCCGGATTGCGGGATGCCACCGCATCGCGCCAATTGCGTCAAACACCGCATCATTGACACTGGCCGTGGTGGCACCGCTATATTGCGGGTAAAGCGGCGCAATCAATATACGCTCACATCCCTGATTTTTCAGAATCTGCAAACGACTGTCGATACTCGGGTTGCCATAACGCATCGCCCAATCGACAATGACCTGTTCACCTAATAACGGCGTAAGGGCCGCTGCTTGGCGTTTCGTATATACCGCTAGCGGCGAGCCTTCTTCCATCCATACCAATTGATAAGCCTCTGCGGATTTTGCAGGACGGGTGTTGAGGATGATCCCCTGTAATATCGGCTGCCAGATGAGGTCCGGAATTTCGACCACGCGTTTGTCTGACAAAAATTGTTTCAAATAACGCTTTACCGCATCTTTGGCCGGCGCATCGGGCGTGCCCAGATTGACTAGCAATACGCCAATTTTTCCGGTGATCACATTAGGATGGTTGGGGGGCAATGGGCCGTGCATATCTAACTCGCTTCTCCGAACAACGGCAATTGCCGGAAACGGACGCCGGTGGCTGAAAATAGTGCGTTTGCGACAGCGGGAGCCACGGCTGGAACGCCTATTTCCTCTACCCCTACCGGCTCCTCTTCACTCTTGATAAACTCTACTTGGATAGGCGGTACCTCTGCCAGTCGCGGCAACGATAAGTCGCTTAGCCTTTTCACCTTCGGCAAGCCATCTTTATAGCGCGTTGATGATCCCATGGCCATTGCCAGACCAAAGACAATTCCACCTTCGACCTGTTGCCGGGCTATATCGGGATGGATGATCCGGCCAATATCCACGGTTGCCGAAATCCGGCGTACTTTCAATCCTGTATCACCCCTGCTCGCGATTGCAATTACCGCTATATGACCGCCACGCATGGAGTGGCAGGCAATACCCTGACCGCTGCCGTCAAGGCCGCCGTCCCATGCCGCCATGGCCGCGACACCCGTCAAACAGCGTGCCAGCCTCGGTTGTCCCGACATCATCTGCATTCGGTATGACAGTGGTTCTACTCCAGCTTTTTTTGCAAGTTCGTCGATAAATGACTCAACAAAAAACGCATTATAGCTATGCGCCGCACTGCGCCAGCTGGCCGTTGGTACACCTGCAAAAACAGGATGATGGTCCAGAGTGAAATTCGGAATGGCATAGGCGATATCAGCGCCTTCAACCGCTTTGGCATCCGCCTCACCATTGCTCCGCCGCATCGCGGTCACTGCATCCATTTCATCAAATAAACGCTTGCTCTGTTCGCGTGCTGCGGCAGGGGCGGCTATTTTTATTTGCATCGCTTGAATTTGCCCTGCTTTATCGACAGCTGCATTCAACCGGGCCTGCGCAGGCGGACGCGGATGATCATGCATCATTTCTTCGGCCCGTGACCACATTAACTGCACCGGTCGTTCCATCTTTTTGGCTATAAGTGCGACTTGTGCCGCGATCTCGCTATCAAGATTGCGGCCAAACGATCCGCCGGCCAGCATCGGGTAAACGGTCACTGCATCCCGGCCGATGCCAAGCGCCTTGGCTGCTGACCGGGCGGCAGCGGCTGGTGCCTGTGTTGCGATCCATAATTGCAGGCGGCCATCTTTATAGTCCGCCGCCGCTGTCCGGGTTTCCATGGGCGCGTGCAGCGCCGCTTCAGCGGTATAACGCGCCTCAATATTGCGATGCTCATCGAACGCGGGTTTGGTTTCTCCGCGCGCGACAAAACGCACACCGGGGCCATCTTCCAATGCCTTGGTTAGCGCTTCATCGATCTTTGCGCTGTCCGGAAGAAGGCCGGACGTTTCAAAAACCGGGCTCATTTTATCCAACGCGCGATTGGCCGCCCACCAGTTGGTTGCAACCGCCGCAATCCAACCATCTGTTTCGACCACATCGATCAGTCCAATGATCTTGTTCGCGCCCTCGCGATTAAACGATTTCAATTTGGTTTCGCCAATCGGTCCGCGCCGGATGGATGCATAGACCATGTCAGGCAACCGAATATCGCCGGCGAAATTAGCGGATCCATCAAGTTTTGATGGCAGGTCAAGGCGAGGCACGTCCTGTCCGACCAAATTGCTCGACGTCCTGGGCCGCAGCGGAACCGGATCGGGCAGATCCTGTGACACAGCTTCTGCGGCCAATTCTCCAAAGCGCAGCTTGTTATCGCCATGGGAAACTATGCCATTTTCAACCTTGCAAGATTCCCACGCGACACCCCATTTTGTCCCCGCTGCTTTGCACAGCAGCACCCGAGCAGCAGCACCGGCTTCACGGAAGCGTTTGGCATAATTCGGGATCGAGGTTGAATCGGCGGTTACAATAAAGTCATTCCGGATCGCGAGATTATCCGTGACCCATTTCGCCGCTGCATTGTCGGTGATTTTTTGAACCCCGGCGGGCAACAACGTATCGGCCCAATCACGCGCCAGAACGGTATTGGTATAGAGCGGGTTGATCGGCGCGGGTTCGACCGCCACGGTTCGCCAGTCTGCGCCCAGCTCATCAGCAAGAATTTGTGGTAGGACCGTATAAACACCTTGCCCCATCTCGCTTTGCGGAACGACAACAGTAATCTGTCCCTCTCGAGAAATTTTGAGATAGGCTCCGAAAATCTCTTCATTATCTGCTGCCGAGAGATTGGATTCATAATTGCGCGGCCACACCCCCCAGGCGATAACAAGGCCGGCAGCCAACCCTCCACCAATCAGGAACTTGCGGCGGCTAAACCTGTCGCCGCCTTCGTCCTTTTCAACCATCTCGGCTTCAGTCGTCATGCGGCGCCTTCAACAATCCCAGCCGAGGTATCTCTATTTTCGGACAACGGTCCATGACAACCTGTACACCAGCAGCTTCCGCACGATTGGCTGCTTCGACATTGATTACGCCAAGCTGCATCCACACCGATTTGGCACCCACCGCGATGGCTTCGTCCACAACCGCTCCCGCATGCGCCGAATTACGGAAGATATCGACCATATCAATTTTGCCGGAAATCGATTCCAATGATTCCGCCACCGCTACGCCGTGCAATTGCTGTCCGGCCAATCCGGGGTTTACCGGAATGACTTCATACCCTTGCTCCAACAGAAATTTCAGTATGCGGTTGCTGGCGCGTTCCGGCTTCGCCGATGCACCGACCAGAGCAATCCGCTTTGTGTCGGTTAGCAACTTACTGATCTCTACATCTGTCTCAAGCGTCATGATATCTGTCCTTGATCCGCCTATTGTTTGTCCAGCCAGGTCACAACCCGTTTTGCAATATCGTGAAACACTTGCCCCTGCGAACCGCCAGAACTTGCAGATGGCACGCCGCCGTCACTAGCTTTGCGTATTTCTATATCAAGCGGCACCCGGCCAAGAAACGCCATGCCCATGGTCTTGGCCGCCGCTTCCGCGCCGCCAGCCCCGAACGGATCGCTCATCTCCCCGCAATGGGGACAGCTATATCCCGCCATATTCTCGACCATCCCAATAGTCGGAATATTTGCCTGTTCGAACAAATCCACAGCACGGGTCGCATCCATCAACGCCAAATCCTGAGGGGTTGAAACAATGACCGCACCGACAGGTTTGTGATTTTGCATCATCGATAGTTGCACATCACCGGTACCGGGCGGCATATCGACGATCAGGTCTTCAACGTCGCCCCAATGCGCGTCAATCAACTGGTCCAGTGCCTTGCCTGCCATGGGTCCACGCCAGGCAACCGCCTGCCCCGGTTTCACCAGATGTCCCATCGACAGGACCGGGATACCATATGCGTTGGGGACTGGTATGAGCTGCTTGCCCTCCGCTTCCGGGCGGCGACCTTCACAATTCAAAAGTCGGGGCTGAGATGGACCATATATGTCCGCATCGACCATCCCGACATTCCGGCCTAGTGATTTCATCGCGATCGCAAGATTGGTTGAGAGGGTTGATTTGCCTACCCCGCCCTTTCCGCTACCCACAGCGATCAGACGGCGCTGCACCTTCTCAGCAGTCATCACAATATCAACTTTTTCGATTCCATCGATCGCCAGCAATTTACCTTTAACCGCAATCTCTATCTGACCGCGATCACGAACATCCAGGCCATTTACATTTAGCACGATTGATACCCGGCCATCGTCCCGCCGTATGTTGCTAACGCGCCCCTTGGCAACGTCATCCAGAGCCGCCTCAATCTGTTCAATATCGGTCATCCGCTTCGCATAGTTACACTTTTATCGGATTGACACTGTTTTTCTGATCCTAGCGTTCCTATAAAGACTGCATGGATAAAAAAATTGACGGGCAAGCACGCGCCAAAATTGCGCGCAAATCTTTTTGGGGCACGATATTGGCCATGGCCGGCCCCTGGGGAAATGGTGGCGGAGACAATGATGGCTCCGGCGGCGAGGGATCCGGCGGCGGTCCGCGAAACCCGTGGGGAAATGGCGACGGTGGTTCATCAAATGGCGGTGGCCGAAAAGGCGCAAGCTCTCTGGAAGAACTTTTCAAAAAAGGTACGGGCGGCGGCTTCAAAGGCGGTATTCCGTCGCGTCCAGGCGGACGGCCGTGGTGGCCGCTGCTCCTGTTGGCTTTCGTCATCCTATGGGTCGCACTATCCAGTATCCACCGCGTTAGTCCGCAGGAGCGCGGGGTGGTTACCTTGTTTGGCTCCTATTCCCGGACCATGCAACCTGGCCTGCATTTTTCACTTCCCGCACCGATCGAACAGGTCACAAAGCTGGATGTCGAAGAAATTCGGACGATTGATATTCCGGAAGGAGAATCGGAGAAACTGATTCTCACCGGCGATCAAAATATTGTTGATCTAGCTTATTCCGTTCGTTGGAATATCAAGGCTCCGGAACTCTATTTGTTTCAAATTGCCGAGCAACAAGAAACAATCAAAGAGGTCGCCGAATCAGCCATGCGTGCTTCCGTTGCCAATTTCACACTTGATGACACGATTGGTTCGGAACGGACCGAAATTGAGCAACAGGTGGAGCAAAATATGCAGGGCCTGCTTGATAGCTATGGGGCCGGCGTATTCATTCGCGGTATCGCGATCAAGAAAGCTGATCCACCGGCCAAAGTAAATGACGCCTTCAAAGAAGTGTCAGCTGCACAGCAGACCGCACAAACCTATCTCAACCAGGCGCGGGCCTATGCTCAGCAACTTACCGCACAGGCGCAAGGTGAATCCGCCGCCTTTGACAAGGTTTATGAGGAATACCGGCTTGCGCCGCGCGTAACACGGCAACGGATGTATTATGAAACCATGGAGCGTGTTTTGTCACAAGTCGACAAAACCATTGTGGAACCTAGCGGGGTGACGCCGTATCTTGCGCTACCAGAACTGAAGAAACGCAGCCTAGCGCCGGCGACCGCTCCAGCGGGAGACGCAAAATGATAGCACGGCTTTTCAAAAATCCTGTAGCCCTTGGCGCCGTTTTGCTTGGGTTGCTGTTCTTGCTTGCCAACACATTGGCAATTGTTCCGGAGACCCGGCAGGGCGTGATCGTACGTCTTGGTGAACCCGTTCGCATCGTCAATCGCTATCAAGATAAAACGCCTTTTGGTCAGACCGGGGCCGGCCTGATCGCACGCCTTCCGTTTTTCGAACAGATCGTATGGATCGACAAACGCATATTGGACGTTGAGATGGAGCAACAACAGGTCCTTTCAACTGACCAGTTGCGGCTTCAAGTCGATGCCTTTGCCCGCTTTCGCATCGTCGATCCATTGCGTATGTATATCGCAGCCGGCAGTGAAGAACGTGTTGCCGATGAACTTCGTCCTATATTGGGTTCAGCGCTCCGTAACGAGCTTGGCAAACGGCCCTTTGCGGCGCTGCTTAGCCCGGAACGCGGAGAGGTTATGGACAATATCCGTACGGGGTTGAACAGGGTTGCGCGCCAATATGGTGCCGACATTGTTGACGTTCGCATCAAGCGCGCCGATCTGCCAGATGGCACCCCGCTAGATAGCGCCTATCAGCGGATGCGTACGGCGCGTCAGCAAGAAGCCCGGACAATTGAAGCGCAAGGCCGCAAGCAAGCCGCCATCATTCGCGCCGAAGCAGATGCGAGTGCAGCACGTACCTATGCGGAGAGTTTTGGCAAAGATGCAGAATTCTATGATTTCTATCGCGCCATGCGAAGCTATGAAACCACGTTCCGCAAACCGACCAGCGAAGATGATGCGAAGTCATCCTTTGTATTGTCACCGGATAATGAATATTTGCGCCAATTTCGAGGACGCTAAGCGCTGAAAATGACAAACCGCGAGATTGTTGATGCTTATTATTCAGCGCTCGCGGCTTTGAACGTAGAAGCATTCGAGGCTCTTCATCAACCGGACGTTGTGTACAATGTTTCGGGGCACACAATCATATCTGGTCGTTATGAGGGTTTTGCGGCGCTGAAGGCTATATTGCCGCTGATATTTGACGCATTGGATTTCGAGAAATTTGGTTTCGCGAAAAAATGGAAAATAATGGGTGATGACGGAAATACAGTCACCGCGATCATGGAGGCCGATGGCATCGCGACCAACGGCAAACGTTATGATCAGAGATATGTGCATATATTCACGTTTCGCGATAACAAAATAGCAACCGTCCATGAATTTTTTGACACGCAACTGGCAAATGAAGCACTTGGTTTTGATGGAAAGCCGCCTTGCGCAAATAATGGAGATTTTTCATTTTGAACGGTGATTTTCGCCGAAACGGAGAATCAACGACTACAATTGTGATTTTTTCTGCATATCGACGAGGTTTTTAGACCAATTGGCGATTTCAGGCCTTGCGAAAGCCCACGTCCGCGCCCAGATATTGTAGCATTGAACAAAAACCGGAATGTTAGTGCTGATCTTAACCTTAGGCTGTGGTAACATTCAATTTCCGTTCATAAATTTTGCGGCAATATTTACGCGAACATGAATGGTTTTGGCGACTGTTGTTCACCTATTTGTGATCCCGGCCGCCACTAGACTGAGAGGAATATTATTGTGCGTTACGCTTATGGAATTTCAGCAGCTTTGCTCGTCGCAGGAGGCGTAGCTACGCTATCTGGCGTTGGCCCTGCCGGAGCGCAGGTTGCTGCCAACGATAGCCAGGTAATGCGTGCGGCCGCTCCGCGTGCTGGCGCACCGATGAGCTTTGCTGACCTGACGGAGCAGTTGCAACCTGCCGTCGTCAACATTTCGACCACGCAAAAAGTCCGGGTGAACAACAACCCCTTCGCCGGCACACCATTTGATGGCTTATTTGGCAACCGTCGTGGACGCGGAAACGGAGGGGCTACAACCCGTCAGGCCCAATCACTGGGCTCCGGCTTCATTATTTCAGCGGACGGCTATGTCGTGACCAACAATCATGTGGTCGCGCCCGGCAATCGCAACGCAACCATTGAATCAATCACCGTCATCATGCCGGATCGCACCGAATATGAAGCGAAATTGGTGGGCCGTGATGCTGCATCTGATATCGCGGTATTGAAAATCAATGCGAAAAATGACCTTCCGTTTGTCAAATTTGGAGACAGCGAAGGCGCACGCGTAGGTGATTGGGTTATTGCAATTGGCAACCCTTTCGGACTTGGCGGCACAGTCACGACCGGCATTCTATCCGCTATTCACCGCAATACCGGACAGGGCGGAGCCTATGATCGCTTTCTTCAAACCGATGCGTCGATCAACCGCGGCAATAGTGGCGGTCCGATGTTCGATTTGAACGGCAATGTGATCGGTATCAACAATGCAATTATTTCGCCCACGGGCGGCAATGTCGGTATCGGATTCGCCATTCCCGCCGAAGTGGCGGTACCCATCGTCAACACATTGAAAAAGGGCGAAAAAATTGAACGCGGTTACCTGGGCGTACAAATATCGCCGCTTTCCGAAGACCTTGCCGATTCGCTGGGACTAAGGAAAGATCGCGGTGAATTCGTCCAGCGCGTAGAACCAAATGAAGGCGCTGCCAAAGCCGGTATTCAGGCCGGTGACGTGATCGTCAAGGTCAATGGCAAGGAAGTCACCCCTGACCAAACCCTGTCTTATCTGGTAGCAAATGTGCCGGTTGGCTCCAGTGTCCCAATCGAGCTGTTGCGCGACGGCAAGACATTGAAGGTTAGCGCCAAATTGGGGAAACGCCCGACCGAAGAAGATTTGGCTGGCCGTTTTAATCCGGAAGCAGAAGATGATTTTTCCGATCAGGATGAGGACGCCAGTGAAAAGGCGACACAGGAAGCGCTTGGCTTGGCGGTAACACCGCTGACGCCGCAGATCGCACGTCAGATTGGTGTCGGCGCCAATCAGAAGGGTGTGGTCGTTTCAGCGGTTGATCCGGGCGGAGATGCCGCTCAAAAAGGGATCAGGCGCGGCGATGTGATCGTGAGTATCAATCGGCGCTCCACGAGCAGTCCAAAGGACGTGAATAACGCAGTCAGCAACGCAAAACGCTCCAACCGCGAAGCCGTTCTGTTGCAAGTCAAGCGGCGGACTCAAGATCCACGCTTTGTGGCAGTGCGCCTGCGTGACAGCTGATCTGTAACGGACCATCTTGAAGTAATTGGGCCGGCGCTTGACGTCGGCCTTTTTATTGCGTCAATGTCTCTCAATTGGTTGATTAATTTGAGGGGATTCGCAGGTGAGTGATGCAACAGAGATATTTCTTGGACTAGGTGGCGGGGAAAACCAAAGCCTGAACCTGAAACGTGCGAATCGTCATGGGCTTATCGCAGGTGCAACCGGAACCGGAAAAACTGTCACCCTACAAGGGCTGGCAGAAAGTTTCTCGGCCAATGGTGTGCCCGTATTTGTCGCTGATGTTAAGGGCGACCTTGCTGGCATTTCAATGGCAGGGTCCTCACAATTCAAACATGCAAACAAGCTGGAAGAGCGCGCCAAAGAGCTGGGCATGGATGACTATGCTTATTCGGATAACCCGGCGATTTTCTGGGACCTTTATGGCAAGCAGGGACACCCGATCCGCACCACGATTTCAGAAATGGGGCCATTATTGCTCGCACGGCTAATGGACCTGAACAATACGCAGGAAGGCGTGCTGAACATCGTATTCCGTTTTGCCGACGACGAAGGTTTGCTCCTCCTGAACCTTGATGACCTGCAATCGATGCTGGCGCATACGGCTAAAAATGCAAAAGAACTCTCGGCTAAATATGGCAATGTCAGCAAGGCCAGTGTTGGCGCGATACAGCGGCAATTGCTGCAACTCGATAGCCAGGGCGCGGGTCAGTTTTTCGGCGAACCGGCTTTGGAAATTGACGACTTCATCAAATGCGATGAAAATGGTCGCGGTTACATCAACGTCCTGGCGGCAGACCAGTTGATGCGCAGCCCGAAACTCTACGCAACGTTTCTCCTCTGGTTGCTGGCGGAGCTTTTCGAAACGCTTCCCGAGGTTGGCGACCCCGAAAAACCCAAATTGGTTTTCTTTTTTGACGAGGCACATCTGCTGTTTGAAGATGCCCCCAAAGCGCTGGAAGACAAGATCGAACAGGTTGTGCGCCTGATCCGGTCAAAGGGAGTCGGGGTCTATTTCGTCACCCAAAACCCCATCGACATTCCAGAGGATGTGGCTGGTCAGCTCGGCAACCGGGTGCAGCATGCCTTGCGCGCCTTCACGCCCCGCGACAAAAAGGCAATCAAGGCTGCTGCCGATACATTCCGGATCAATCCGGACCTGGATGTCGAGGAAGCAATTACGGAATTGCGGGTTGGTGAAGCACTTGTCTCCACCCTGATGGAAGACGGAGCGCCATCCGTCGTACAACGCACGCTCATCAAGCCGCCGCGCTCTCGTCTGGGACCGATCACCGCAAAAGAGCGCGCGATTATGCAGTCCATTTCGCCGGTTGAAGGCAAATATGATGAAGAGGTTGATCGCGAATCGGCCGAAGAAGTGCTGATTGCCAAAACCAAGGATGCGGCCGAAACAGCTTTAGAAGTCGAAGAGAAGGGCGAGGAGGAGGTTCGCAAACGATCTCGCAAGAGCAAGACTATCTGGGAGAAAGCTCTGGGTCGCGGCGCGAAGGTAGCAGCAGGTTCTGCAGCAGCTATTGCGGCATCCGCGGTACTCGGCAAAAAGTCCCGAGCCAATCCTGCGCGGTCCGGTATCACTTCGATAGCAGGATCTATCGCCACCGATTTGGCAGGACCGGTTGCCGGACGCTTTGTTCGTAACCTGCTCGGCGGATTGATGCGATAGAGAGGCGCACGATTATGAAATATGCGATTGTCTTTGCGGCGCTAGCACTAAGCCCCGCGCTGATCTCCGCACCCGCCGGTGCACAGGCAGAGGCACCGGATACCGAAGCGATCCAGAAACTGAAAGACGAAGCCGATCGCTTATTCGGAAGAGTTCCAGAAGCGGGCAGCAATATCTTTGGCAATGCGCATAGGTTTTAGCGTATCAGCATCAATACAGCACCAGCTGGATTGGACCTCCGCCAACACATCTTCGCCGCGCCGGATCACAGTGCTATAGAAAGCGCGTGCTCCATGGACCTTGTCGAGGATTACTTCGGCGATCACGTCATCTTCCAGAAATGCCGGCTTCCGATAGGTAATCTCGTGCTTCAGGGCGACCCAAAGGTGAGTCGCCACCGCCTCAGACGGTGCGATTTTTTCCCAATGCGCGATCACCGCGTCCTGCACCCAGGTCAAATAGTTGGCATTGTTTACGTGTCCCATGAAATCAATATCATCGGGTTGAATCGCAATCGTGTGTTGGTGGGGGTGTTGGTCCATATGCTAACATTAGTGTTAGTTTGTGACGATGCAATGGCTTAGTGCGAAAATCGCCACGGTGGTGCAAAAAAATAGCCCATATGCAGCTTCGTTTCATGATATGTGTTGAGCAATGCAGGAAAAGGCGAATTTAAAGGCGCATGGTATTGGCCGTCACAATAGCCACGGCATCTATGCTTTTGGTGCAGCTGATCTAGCGGCAGTCGCGGCCCATTTGGACGAGAAAAAATTTATGTTCGGAGACAAGCCGACCAGTCTCGATGCGACCGCCTATCCGATGATTACGAACGCGTTGATCGACGACTTGCCGGGGCCGCTTTTCGACGCCGCCAAATCACATTCAAATTTTGTCCCCTATGTAGAGCGTTGTAAGCGACTTTGGTTCCCAGAATTTGACGGTTAAATATTACGCCAGTGCCAGCTTGAAATGTTCGAACTTCAATCGTGGGCCATCTTCGAAATTCTGAAATCCCTTGCTCCCGGCAATAACGTTCAACAGCGCATCAACATTGTTTTTATCTTCGGTATCCAATTGCCGATAAAAATCCAGCGGCCGTTGATGCATCCATAAACTGAACGGCGGCGCAATTCTTTGCCCGCCTACACCCTCAATTTCAAAAGGCGCCAT
>CALKXX010000030.1 GCA_938003725.1 uncultured Sphingomonadaceae bacterium
TCGATATTCACGTCTTCAACCAGACGCTGCCCGGCAATCTCCACAGATAGTTTGCGAAGAGAATAAAGGCTCATGAATAGATATCCCGGAGCCGTTCTCCCTCAATCGTGAGGCAGACCAGAATCAGCACCAACAGGCCGCCCGGCAACAACAACCCCAGTGGCGTCATATCCATATCATCGGCCCCTTCTTTCACAAGAATACCAAGCGAGGTCAGAGGCTCTTGTACACCAAGGCCAAGGAATGAGAGGAAACTCTCAACCATCACGACCTGTGGAACGGTGAGCATCAAATATGCCAGCGCCACGCCCGCAATGTTGGGCAGGATATGCTTTAGTAAAATGACAGATGGCGGCGTGCCAGCGGCTTCCGCCGCCAATATAAAAGGCCTTTGTTTCAGCGCCATGACCTGTCCGCGCACAACCCGCGCCATGGTCAGCCACTCGACCAGACCGATTCCGACGAAGACCAACAAGATCGAACGCCCGAAAATCACCATCAACAAGATCACGATGAACATGAACGGCAGAGCATAGAGCGCGTCGACGAACCGCATCATCGCCTCGTCCACACGCCCTCCGACCCATCCCGCGGTTGCGCCCCATGCGATGCCCACGATCAATGACACCAGAGCCGCCGCTACCGCCACCATCAGCGTCACGCGGGTACCCGCAGCCAATCGAGCAAGCCGGTCTCTGCCAATCTCATCCGTACCGAAAAAATGCGAACCCGAAAAAGCCGGTGCCCGAACCGCATCCCAATCAATCTGATCATAAGTCCACGGCAGAAAAAACGGCAGAAACAGCGCCAAGAGCACCAAGACGATAACCACCCAAAGTGGCCAGTGCTGCCGGTTAGATAGCCGTCTCATCCTTCGCGCATCCTGGGGTCTAACCAACCATAGATCAGGTCCGCAAACAGGTTGAATAATATGATAAGCCCCGCATAAAGCGTGACCACGCCCAATACCAACGGATAGTCCCGGTTGAGCGCGCCCTGTACAAAATACCGGCCCAGTCCCGGCAACCCGAAAACCGTTTCCACCACCACCGCACCGGTCAGCAATCCCGCCGCCGCTGGACCCAAATAGCTAGCCACAGGGACCAATGCCGGGCGCAGGCCGTGTTTGAACAGGATCTTGCTTTCCGATAGCCCGCGTGCCCTAGCGGTGCGGATATGATCCTGCTTCAGGATAGTCGCTAGGCCGGCACGGGTCAATTTGGCGATTGCCCCTGAAACCGGTAGCGCAAGGGCAACCACCGGCATGATGAGCCAGGTGATGCCCTGTCCTGTGCCGGAAACCGGAAGCAGGCCCACCCAAAGACCAAAAAACAACGCTAGAGCTGGCCCAGTGACAAATGTCGGTAGCGCTGTGGCGACCGTGGCCGACATCATGATAAGATTGTCGGTTTTTCGTCCCGCGCGAACCGCAGCTGTCAATCCGGCACTGATGCCGATCGCTAAAGCCAGAATGATTGCACATCCCCCAAGCATGAGCGAGATTGGCAGGCCCTGTGCGACCAGTTCTGTCACAGTGAAATCGCGATATACCAGCGAAGGTCCGAAATCTCCTTGCAGCAGATTGGAAATGTAGAGCCACGCCTGCTCCCATAAAGGCTTATCCAATCCATAAGCTTTTTGCAGCGCAGCCTGTGTTTCGGGGGTCAGAGGCCGCTCGCCATCAAATGGTCCGCCAGGAGCGATCCGTATCAGAAAAAAGGACGCCAGAATGATCCCGAGCAGAGTCGGAATAGCCGTCATCAGCCGCCGAAATATCAATGCGCCCATGATCATTAAATGGCGCAAACCATCGCGCCTGTCTAGCCGACACAATTTTGAACTTGAAGTTGACCTAACGGAAACTGCTATGCCCTCTGATATCAATAAGGAACCAGCAGAATGAACGACGAAATTGCGCTTACGACGTTACGAACATCCTTTCGCGACAGCAGCACCAAATCAATGCCAATTGCCGGAATGATCTTCTGGGCTGGGGTCTTGTTATCCTATGGCTTTGCGTTGATCCGGATGCGGAGGGATTGATGAAACAGGCGAGTTTACGCATCGATCAAGTGGTCAAACAAACCGGTCTAACCAGCCGGGCGCTTCGTTTTTACGAAGCACGCGGGCTATTGGCGCCGCTACGGACCGCCTCGGGACGGCGGATATATGAAACCCATGATCTGGAACGCATTCATCAGATTGTGACGCTGAAAAAAGCAGGGCTGAGCCTCAGCCAGATTGGCCATGTGCTCGACAACAAACCGCTCGATCTTGGCCAGCTCTTGAACGCACAACTTGCCCATCTTTCGGCTCAGGCTAGCGAGATCGAAAGTGCCAAATCCAATCTCAAAACCATATTGTCTCGCATCGACAATGGCGAACTTCTCGATGCCGCGACCCTTTGTTCGCTAATTAAAGATGGAGACAGAACGATGATGGAAGAGAAATGGATGCAGGTGATCAACCGCTATTACACGCCGGAAGAACAGGCAGAATGGAACGCTCAGGTCGGCGATAAGATGGAAATGTTCGATCAGGAGGACTATAACGCCAAATGGAAGGCGCTGAGTAGCCGGATAGAGGCCGCACTACCGCTAGACCCGGCTAGCGACAAGGCCTTGGCCTTTGTGCGGGAATGGTTCACCTTGCTCGAACCCTTTAGCAAAGTCGCCACCCCGCAAATGTGGGAGCAATCCCGCGAACTGTATGACAAGATGCCGGAATGGGAAAATGACGTAGATACCGGTTTTTCGTCCGTAGTTTGGCTTTTCATCAATGAGTCCGCCCAGACCGCGGTCGCGGCCGGCAAAGATATTGGCCCCATACCTGATTGGATGAGAGAACAAATGAACGGCCGGACCAACATCGAAGCAAAGGATCAGTAGCATGAAAGCGTGGGTATTTTTGGGCGTTGCCATTGCATTTGAAATCGTCGGAACAAGCTTGCTGAAGGCGTCTGATGGTTTTACCAAATATTGGTGGGGCGGATTGTCGATGCTTTGCTATTGGGTGTCTTTCTATTTCCTCGCCGTCGTCCTGACAAAAATTCCGGTCGGCGTAGCTTATGCAATCTG
>CALKXX010000031.1 GCA_938003725.1 uncultured Sphingomonadaceae bacterium
TAGAACTTTACCCAGGGGCGGAGATTCAAAGCAGCATATCCGGCCAAGGTGGAGGCTCGTCGGGAGCCATGGTTACATTTCAAACTGCCGATAGTCAGGATGATGTGATTGAGTTCTACAAAAAGCAAGCAAAGTCCAAAGGTTTGGAAATCAAGGCTGAAGGAAGCATGGGGGCAATGAAAATGATCAGTGCCGGTAAGGGTGATGGCGATGTCAATGCAAACATTACGGCTACCAAAGCCGGCGGCGGGGGGGCCAACGTCACGATCATGGTTGGTAACCAAGGTTAGACGTCGCGGCGAGTTCTCGGTCGCCGAAAACTAAATTGAAAAACCAAAAACTTGCCATGCTGCACTGCAACAGCTAAGCGCGGCGCAACTTTACAACAAACCCCTAAATACGGAGCTTTATCATGGCCGTTACACGGACATTTTCGATCATCAAACCCGACGCAACCCGTCGCAATATCACCGGCGCAGTTACGAAAATGCTGGAAGATTCTGGCCTGCGTGTTGTTGCGTCCAAGCGTATTCACATGACTAAAGATCAAGCCGAAGGTTTTTATGCCGTGCACAAAGAACGCCCCTTCTTTGGTGAACTCGTTGAATTTATGACCAGCGGTCCATCCGTTGTGCAGGTGCTGGAGGGTGAAAACGCAATGCAGGCGAACCGCGATATCATGGGTGCGACTAACCCTGCCGATGCAGAGCCCGGCACGATCCGCAAGGAGCTTGCCGAAAGCTTGGAAGCGAACACAGTCCACGGTTCGGACAGTGAAGAAAATGCAGCGATAGAGATTGCCTACTTCTTCAACGAAGACGAGATTGTTGGCTAATAAATATCAGGTAACCGGTGCGTGATGACCTTCCGTCACTGCTGCGCTGGTTGCCGGGTTTGCGCTTTCCCAATCGTGGAAAGCTTCCCGACGGACAATGATCCATTCATTGTCGCGTCGTTCTAATTTATCACAGTAACGGCCGGCAACGATCCAATCTGTCGCCTTCCCATGGGTCTCGCAGGGCGCGAAGTCTGGCTGCCCCGCCTCGATATAGTGATAAGCAACGAAATTCGCTTCAGTTGCTGCCTTCTGCCCATCATCTGACAAATCAATGTGCACATTGGCAATGGAGTGGTGAGTGCCTGGAATACCCTTCAACACCTCGCTGGCAAAGCCGATAAACTCATCCGGTGGCCCTTCGTAATCACCATGTTTGTGGATATGGTCATCCGCAAAACAAGAACGCACCAGCGCCCAGTCCCGACGATCTATACCCTTGCAATATCGGTGCAGCACATCCCGAATCTCTTCCCGCGCTGACAATTGTTCCACAGAATACATCCCATCGTCTCCTATTTTTGCCAGTATCATTCCGGCCCTGCCGTACTAGCTTTGGTTTTGACATTGTTTGAGGAGGTAAAGCATGGGCAGACTGGATGGCAAAGTGGCAATAATAACAGGCGCAGCCAAGGGGTTGGGTGAAGCCGATGCGCGCATGTTCGCTCGCGAAGGCGCTACGGTTATCCTGACTGATATGGATAAGGAAAACGGCCAAAGGGTAGCTGGCGAGATTGGAGCAAAGGCGGAATTCCATGTCCAGGACGTGCGGGACGAGCAGGGATGGGAAGATATAATTGCTGATATTGTCTCACGGCATGGCAAACTTGATATATTGGTGAACAACGCCGGTGTGGTGGAGCCTGGCACAATCGAAACGCAGACCGCGGAAGAATATCGGTTTGTTATGGCCGTTAGCGCGGACGGAGCATTTTACGGCTGCAAATATGCCGTGCCAGCGATGAAAGCTTCCGGCGGCGGTTCGATCATTAACATGTGTTCGATTGCTTCGATCATCGGTGAACCAATTGTTGTGGCCTATTCCATGGCAAAAGGCGCGATCGAGAGTCTGACGCGCAGTGTGGCAGTGCATTCAGCGAACAACAAATATAATATTCGCTGCAACAGCGTTCATCCGGCTGGAATTCTAACCCCGATGGTAATGGGTATTGGCGGAAAATTGGAAGGGCGTGATGATCTGCGCCCCAATAGCGATGGTCCGGAGGCCAGTGCTCTAGGGGAACCGGACGATATCGCGAATACCGTATTATTTTTAGCGTCGGATGAATCCAAATTTGTCAACGGCGCAGCCATCCGGGTGGATAATGCTAAATCGGTGGTTGAAGGCGTCGTATCCTGAACGCGAGCTTTGCTTGCTAACTCACTGGTTTTTGGGGTAGGATTTTGGTCATGGATGATGGCCCTTCACCTGACGATGCAAAAACGACAGCGGTTCCAACTGTGGCTCCGCCTAATGCGGCTATTCGTGCACTGGTGGAAAATAGCCCCATCGCGTCGGTAATCAGCGATCCCCGATTGCCGGACAATCCGATTGTTGCCTCAAACAAGGCATTCACCGCGCTGACGGGATATGATGAAGATTTTATCATTGGCAGAAATTGCCGATTCCTTGCCGGAGATGCGACCGAGCCATGGCTAACGGAAGAAATTCGGCGGGGAGTAAGGGAGCAAAAGTCAGTTCTGGTAGAGATTTTAAACTACAAGAAAGACGGCACGCCGTTTCAGAACGCTGTTCTAGTGGCGCCGTTATTCGATGACGATGGAGAATTGGAGTATTTTCTTGGATCTCAGGTCGAAATCGATGTTGATGCACCCAGTTTGGCCAAGGCTCGGCGGATGCGCGCAGTGGAGATTGTGAAAGACTTGTCCAAGAGACAACGCGAAGTTTTACGGTTCATTGCCAAAGGACTGCTCAATAAACAGATTGCTCATGAACTAAGTCTCAGCGAGCGAACGATTAAAATGCACCGCGCTATCTTGATGAAACGGTTAAATGCGCCCAGTGCTGCTGATATGGTTAGGTTGGCTGTGGAAGCTGGTATGTAGTGATACGGCATTACTACCGTATAGAAACTCGCTGATCATTGCGGCAATACACAGTTAAGCATCGCGGGTAGGGCATCCCCCAGCCGGGTCGCAAAATCCTATAGGATGGCACATCCTCCCTCCTTCCGTGTCGTCCCACTGGACCTGCTACGCGGTGCGCTTTTTACTAAAATTCGTCGGCTATATCCTGAAGTTTCACCAATCGCTTGGGTGCGACCATACGCCAACTTTTACGAAGCCATCCCGCGATATGCTCCCAATCCGTCCGGCCAACGTCCAAGCGAATTGCGATCCAGCCCGATTTGCCGTAAAATTTCGGAGAATAGTAAAGCTCTGGATCCGCATCGAGCAGCGCTGCTTGCTCGTCAAGACCAGTGGTTTTTAACAGCAAACCAATGCCAGCTTCTTCGTGCAAACGGTGCGTAAAATAGGCGAAATATTTGGCGGTTTTTTCACTGCCGACGCGCCAGCCCGGTGACCCAAAACTGGTTCTTTCGTGTGTTTCCTCTAAAGCCAGCGCACGTTTGCGTATCTCTTCCAATATCCAATCCGGATCAGATTCGCGCGTGACATATTTCGCCAATGCGTCCGGATAAAGTTGGTGTTCCGCGATCAATATCCGGCCGGCGAGGCTATCGGCATCATCATCCGATAGGACTGCCACCTCGGTTTGGGCAAGCACTGGACCATCATCCAGTTCCGGGGTCACCAAGTGCACACTGCATCCCGCTACCTTATCACCTGCATCTATGGCTCGTTGATAGGTGTCGAGTCCCTTGTATTTTGGCAATAGGCTGGGATGGATGTTCAACATGCGCTGTGCCCATTTACCCACGAATTTGTCGCTGAGAATACGCATATAACCCGCGAGTACGATATATTCTGCGCCAGATTGCGTGACGGCATCGTGCATGATTTGATCATGCTCTTCGCGGCCTAATCCCTTGTGTGCATGCGAGAATGTTTCGACATTCTCGGCTTCGGCCAATCGCAATCCCTTTGCATTCGGGTCATTTGAGGCAACCAATGCAATCTCATAGGGGCAATCTTTTGCCTTCGCAGCATAGATAAGCGCGCCCATATTGGACCCTCGCCCAGAGATGAGAATAGCTACCTTAACTTTGCTAGCCATTGTGAGTTGCTGTCCAATCGCTCATCGCCGACCAAATGTCCGATTTTCCCTGTACGGTACAGCCTTTGCTCCCTGTTCGGATATCACCGATTTGATGCACCGTTTCGTCTGCCGCTTCGAGGTCAGCCGTAACCGAAGGTACTTTGTCCGGCGATACCGCCAAAACCATCCCGATGCCGCAGTTGAATGTTCGGGCCATTTCTTCAGGTTCGATATTCCCCTGTGCTTGCAAAAAAGCCATCAATCGGGGCTGTTCCCATGCGCTTGCGTCAATATGGGCATGTAACCCATCCGGCAGCACGCGCGGTATATTCTCCAGCAAACCGCCACCGGTGATATGTGCAAGGGCTTTGATGTGTCCGGATTGCATCAGAGGTAACAGCGATTTTACATAAATGCGTGTTGGCGCGATCAGCGCTTCGATCAGAAGCGTTTCCGGATCGAACAGGGCAGGGCGGTCGAGTTTCCAGCCCTTGTCTTCCGCTAAGCGCCTGACCAATGAATAGCCATTGGAGTGTATACCGGAAGATGCGAGTCCAAGCAGAATGTCTCCAGCTTCCAGCCGGGCACCAGTAACCGCCTTATCCCGCTCCACGGCACCGACACAGAATCCAGCCAAATCATAGTCACCGTCGGCATACATGCCCGGCATTTCTGCGGTCTCTCCGCCAATCAAAGCACATCCCGATATTTTGCAACCCTCGGCAATACCGGCAACGACCCGTTCTGCGACTCCGTTCTCAAGCTTGCCGGTTGCGAAATAATCCAGAAAAAACAGTGGTTCCGCGCCTTGAACGATCAGATCGTTGACGCACATGGCGACTAAATCGATTCCCACACTGTCATGGCGATCATGGTCGATGGCCAGTTTCAACTTGGTGCCGACACCGTCATTTGCGGCAACCAGAAGCGGGTCATCATATCCCGCAGCTTTCAGGTCAAAAAAGCCACCAAAACCGCCGAGTTCGGCGTTTGCACCGGGTCGCGCGGTCGCCTTGGCTAAGGGTGCAATCGCCTTGACCAACGCATTTCCTGCCTCAATTGACACACCTGCTTTTGCATAAGTGTAGGATTCGGGCTCATTTTGCTTTTCACTCATGAAATAGGCGATTAGACAACTCACGTGTGGATTTCCACGTCATAATCGTCAAAAGAGCGCAAATGAGATTTTTGGCTAACTTAAAGTTCAAAATTGCCGCCGCTATTGCTGTTCTTGCTATGGCCGCCGGTGCTGTCGTCTATGCTCAGCTGGAAGGCGCGGATAGAGGTGTTGCTCCGCTTGCCAGCACAGGCGATTTTGAAGTGATGGGCGTCGAGGTCGACGCCACCGGGGAAAATGCGTTTGAAGCGCGGAAGGCTGGGTGGGAGGAAGCTCAGCGCAAGGCATGGAAAATGCTCTACAAGCGAACCCAGGGAGGGGATACTTCCGGGCTTTCCGATGGAACATTGAATACCATCGTATCTGCAATCATCGTGGAGCAAGAGCAAATCGGCCCGAAGCGGTATAAAGCGACATTGGGGGTCATGTTTGATCGTGCCCGAGCAGGATCGATATTGGGCGTAGGTGGCCGGCGCCTGCGGTCGCCGCCTTTGCTGGTGTTGCCGATCATGTGGAGCGGTGGTTCGCCACAGGTTTTCGAAAACAAGACGGAGTGGCAAAAAGCCTGGGCTCGGTTCCGCGCCGGGGATAGTGCGATCGATTATGTCCGCCCTTATGGGTCAGATAGCGAATCACTCGTGCTAACGGCGGGGCAAGCACAACGCCGCGACCGACAATGGTGGCGTGTGATTCTCGATCAATTCGGTGCTGCGGATGTGATTATTCCCATAGTGCGACTAAGTTACGAATATCCGGGTGGTCCCGTAACCGCAAAATTTACTGCGCGCTATGGTCCGGACAGCAAGTTCATCGGCAGTTTTACTTTAAAAGTGACGTCGAGCGACGGAATTCCGGTCATGATGGATCAGGCCATCACGCGCTTTGACAACATATATACGAGTGCACTTTCCCGCGGGATTTTGAAAACTGATAAATCTCTGATTATTGAAGACCCGTTCGACCTGGCAGCTCTTGAGGCAGAATTGGAGGCTGAACTTGCGGCCGAAGCAGGTTCTTCGAGCGAATCGATTAGCGAATCTAGTGGTTCGGCGGTCGAAAGTGGATCGGTCGCTGCCGGCAGCGAAGGGTCCTCGGCAGCTACAGGTGGTTCGATTACTATCTCTGTACAATTCAACACACCAGATGTCGGAGCTGTAGGTCGGGGAGAATCGTCCGTTAGATCCGTTGCAGGCGTTTCCTCGGCATCTACATCAAGCCTTGCGCTTGGCGGTATCTCGGTCATGCGGGTTACATATAATGGCGATATCGGCACTCTGGCATCTGCATTGCGTTCCAAAGGTTGGCAGGTCCAGCAAGGCGGTGGTGCCTTGAGAATAAATCGGGACGGCGGAACGACTGCTCCTGCGCCAACCCCCGAACCGGATTCTGGGAGTGAAGAGCCAGAGCAGTGAGCCAAATCGCCCTTCCTTTGGAACCTGCTTCTCACGCCGATGGCGAGGGTTATATCGTTACACCCGCCAATCTATACGCGCATCAGCAGTTAAGTGACTGGACCAATTGGCCGCATGGTACCGCCATATTAATTGGTCCAGCAGCATCGGGTAAATCTAGTATGGCCGCACAATTTGTTGAAGCAAGTAGTGGGCATGTCCTTGAGGATGCCGATACTATTTGTGATGATGATATTTTCCACCTCTGGAATCGGATCCAGCACGACAAGAAACCACTCCTGCTTACATCATCCAAACCTGTATCCCGTTGGAACATAATCCTACCGGATCTTCAATCGCGGTTGGCATCAAGCTTGCTGATCGAAATCCCCGTTCCCGATCAGGAGATGATTGAAGGGCTGTTTCAAAAATATTTTTCTATCCGCGGGTTAGCCGTTTCTGGCGATGCTTTGTCCTACCTCGGCAAACGGATGGATCGCAGTTACCTGGATATCCAAAATTTGGCGCAGAAGATGGATGCCTTGGCGATCGAACGCCAAAAGTCGATTACCTTGCCGATCGCAAGGGAATCTTATGAGCAATATACCGCTCAAACGAATGAACAGGGCAACAAAAATGCTGTTGAAAAGCGATGATGATGGATGGACCAACCCCACCTCCAAATGAATTTGATGATGATGAGTTTGAGCCCATATTCAACGCTGAGGAAGGCTCGGAGCGCTACTTTAACAGAGAGTTGAGTTGGTTGGGTTTTAACGAGCGCGTTATTGAAGAAGCGGAGAACGAGTCTCATCCATTGCTGGAAAGGTTGAGGTTCCTCTCTATATCCGGAAACAATCTGGATGAGTTTTTCATGGTCCGGTTCGCTGGACTAGTTGGTCAGTTTCGTCAGAATATCGAAGAACGATCTGCTGATGGCCTTACAGCGTCACAACAATTGCAAGCGATTGCAGATAAGGCAGACAAGCTACTCATAAATCAGCAGAAAGTATGGGATAACCTTTGGTCTACATTGGCGTCAGAGGATATTTTTGTCCGTGAGGCAGATGCGTTAGATCACCCGGATGCCGCTTGGCTACAACAGCATTTTGAGGATCAAATTTTCCCCGTCCTAACCCCGCAGGCGCTGGACCCGGCACATCCGTTTCCGTTCATTCCCAACAAGGGTTTGAGCTTGGTATTCGACCTTGTGCGCAAGTCCGACGGCCAAGCGATCCGGGAACTGGTGATGATCCCTTCTGGCCTTCCCCGATTCATTCGCATTCCCGGTGAAACAGCCACCTATGTTTCGGTTGAATCGGTGATCCAACACCATTCGGAATTGCTGTTTCCGGGTTATGACGTGAGCAGCAATGGTCTCTTCCGGATCATCAGGGACAGCGATATCGAGGTTGAGGAAGAAGCCGAAGACTTGGT
>CALKXX010000032.1 GCA_938003725.1 uncultured Sphingomonadaceae bacterium
CCTCTATCCAGCAATCGGCGAAACCATAATGTTTTATGCGTTTCGGTTTCTAGTTTTTTGGCAAAACTTCCGTCGTCAATTTTACCCACCGCCAGCGGAACTTGAGCAACCCAGGGGGTAGGGAATAACAAGGAAAAACGGTGATATAGTTCTGCGATATATTCTTCTGCGCGGTCAAAGCGGTTGGGCGACCCGTTGTTGGGAAAGTGAAAATCTGTGTCAACCAACAGCAATGTGTCGGGAAAGTCGGGATAGCGCGCCAGCAGATACTCCGCTTCGCTAGGTGATGGAGTGATCCGGATGTGGGGATTATCCTGGAGAGCTGCGTCAATTTTCTCTTCGTCGCGTTGAAGCGAATCAGCCAATGCGATGGTAATAAAATCCTGCGATAAGTCCGAGCGCAGAATTGCGCCTGTCTTGCATTCGCCATAGGCACAGCTGTGTAGGCTGATCGGCAACTGCTCTTTGGCCGCCGCTCCATCCGTTACGGTCAGCGTGAAAAGCGCCACAAGGATAGTAGTCCAAACTCTGGACAAATTCGCCCCCGATCTTTTTGCCAAACGGCTTGTTCTTGCGATCCCGTGATAGGCAGTTTATCTCTTTTTAACAGAATGTAAAATCATACCTTACTATTTTATCTAAGCTGGACGCTCGCCGCGAAAATCAAAAAAGCTTGTCGTGCGACGGTTGTTCTGTCATCGGAAAGCGAAATAGTAGTTCGTCTTTCCGCAACCCAAGGCATCCGCTCCAAGAACATGCATGCATATGCTAATCCTACCCGCTTTTTGGCATTGGCAAAGCCGCTCACGGCTTGGCTTTTAGTCGGCGGCATTCTCTTTGCCGTCATTGGCGCTGGCTATGGATTATTTTTTGCACCGGCTGACCGCCTGATGGGTGAAAGCGTGCGGATTATGTATATTCACGTTCCGACGGTGTGGCTCTCTATGGGGGGATGGACCGGAATTGCGATTGCCAGCATCATGCAACTCGTCTGGCGTCATCCGCTTGCCGCGGTTGCTGCCCGCGCGATCGCGGTGCCTGGCGCATTATTTACAGCGTTCGGTCTCATTACCGGTTCGATTTGGGCCAGACCGACATGGGGAACATGGTGGGTGTGGGATGGGCGCGTAACATCTGTGCTTGTGCTATTCTTCTTGTACCTTGCTTACATTGCGCTCGCGAATGCGAGTGGTGAAAAGGGAGGTGTGTCCCGGGTGACGGCAATTTTCGGTATTGTTGGCGCGATCAATATCCCGATCATCAACCGCTCGGTCGTGTGGTGGAATAGCCTTCATCAAAAGGCGAGCATAACGGTTAGCGGTTCGAGCATCGACAATGCCTTTTTATGGCCGCTGGGATTTACAGTGAGCGGCTTCAGCCTTATCTTTGGTGCAATTGTGCTAATGCGTATGCGGGCGATTTTGGCCGAGACAAAGATAGAGGCAAGGCTTAGAAGGATGACGGCAGAATGAATCACTGGCCGTTCGTCATCGCGTCGTATCTCATCGTAGTCATCGGGACTGCTGCTCTAATCTTTAGCAGTTTTCTAATGATGCGGCGAACGGAGACAAAGGCCAGTCAATTGAAGAAGCGTAAATGAAAGCGAAACATCAAAGATTGACCCTCGCGGTTTTGGCATTGGTCGCGCTGATCGGCGCAGGCCTGCTTGCGGCGTTCGCTTTGAAAGATCAGGCGAGTTACTTTTATACACCCTCTGATATTGCCACGAAAAACCCTGAAGTGGGAACGGCAATCAGATTGGGCGGCATGGTTGAAGTCGGTTCCGTCAAAAAGGCTGATGACGGCGTAACCGTCCAATTTGTTGTGCAGGATGGTACCGCTAGGCAGAACGTAATGTATACCGGAATAACACCCGATTTGTTCGTGGAGGGATCGGGCGTTGTTGCGGACGGTAAGCTGGACGCTGACGGTTTATTCATTGCCGACACTTTGCTTGCGAAGCATGACGAAAATTATGTACCGCGCGAACTGGAAGGTATCGACATGTCCAGCACATCAAAGGTTGAAGATACACTAGTTCAATGATTGCAGAAGCAGGACTTATTGCTCTTTGGCTAGCAGCCGCTTTAGCGTTTCTTCAGTTCGCGCTCGGAGTGATTGGGTTGAGGACTAACCGCGACGAGTATTTTTCAGCTATTCGGCCGATCGCGATGGGGCAGGGCTTGTTGGTGACAGTCTCGTTCCTGTTGTTGATTTGGCTATTTTTGCGATCGGATATGTCGGTCGCTTTGGTCGCTAAAAACAGTGCGTCGGTTAAACCATTACTGTATAAATTTGCTGGAACCTGGGGCAATCACGAAGGTTCCATGCTGTTGTGGGTCACTGTCATGGGTTTGGCTGGTGGCTGCGTTGCGCTGTTTGAAAAAACACTCAAAGTCGCGACTTTGGTAACTACCCTAGCGGCTCAGGCATTTATCAGCCTTGGGTTTTATGCGTTTCTGCTCGTATCTTCTAACCCATTTGAACGACTTAATCCGGTTCCGAAAGATGGACAGGGCCTGAACCCGCTATTGCAGGACCCCGGTTTGGCATTTCATCCACCCACGCTCTATTTTGGATATGTAGGGCTATCGGTTGCATTTTCTTTTGCGGTCGGCGCCATGATCACCCGTGATGTTGACCCGGCCTTTGCACGGGCGATGCGGCCTTGGGTTTTGGGCGCATGGATATTCCTGACCCTTGGGATTACAGCGGGCAGCTATTGGGCCTATTATGAACTGGGCTGGGGTGGATGGTGGTTCTGGGATCCAGTGGAGAACGCCTCGCTAATGCCTTGGCTGGCAGCAACAGCGTTGCTGCATTCCGTAACTGTGTTGGCAACGCGCGATGGTCTGCGCGCTTGGACATTGATGCTGGCGGTGGTCGCGTTCTCCATGTCAATGATCGGCACTTTTCTGGTACGATCCGGCATTCTGACCAGCGTCCATGCGTTCGCAGTTGATCCAGAACGCGGCAGTTTCATCTTGGGGTTGCTTGCTATCTATATCGGCGGTGCGATGGCGCTTTTTGCCTTGCGTGTGGGTACCGTCAAAGAAGGCTCAAGATTCGAATTGGTGAGTAGGGAAGGTGCCTTGGTTGCTAATAATCTTTTATTATCAGCAATATTGGGCATCGTATTTGTCGGAACTTTATATCCGTTGTTTGTCGAGGCAGCCACGGGTGAAAAACTATCCGTCGGTGCACCATATTTTAACATCGCGACCGGTCCGCTGACCCTGATTTTGGTGGCGATCATGGCTGCCGGACCTTTGCTGCGCTGGCGGAAAGACAATGCAAAAAACCTGTTGAACCGTATATCTGTTCCAATATTGCTTAGTGCCGCGGCGCTGTTCGTACTGGTTCTTATGACGAGCTCGATGTCGGTTCTCTCTCTTTTGGGGATGGCACTTGCCGCAGGAATCGCGGTTGCCAGTTTTGCGCCGCTATGGAAACGAAATTTACGCCGGACCCCGTTACATACCTATGGCATGGTATTGGCTCATTTTGGTGTGGCAGTGGCCCTTGTCGGCATGGCGTCAGAGAGCAGCTTTACACAAGAGAAACTCATCGCAGCCAAACCCGGCGACACGGTTCAGGTTGATAATTGGACATTGAAATTTGAAGCTATTGAACCAGTGGCCGGCCCCAATTGGACGGCACTGGAAGCGCGCATGACGGCGCAATATGCCGGCGG
>CALKXX010000033.1 GCA_938003725.1 uncultured Sphingomonadaceae bacterium
CAATATGGGATGTCTTAATATTCACGGCTCTGTGCTTCCCCGCTGGAGGGGGGCCGCCCCGGTTCAACGCGCTATTCTTAGCGGAGACGAGAAGACAGGGGTTACGATAATGCAGATGGAGGCCGGATTGGACACTGGTCCGATGCTGCTCAAAGAAGAGACATTGGTCGCTGGGAAAACTGCCGGTGAACTTACTGATGAGCTGGCCAAAATGGGCGCAAAGCTAATGACCCAATATCTCGCAACCTCGCACAACTACCCACCTGAAATTCAGGATGATAGCTTGGCCACCTATGCGAAAAAGATCACGAAACCCGAAGCGCGGCTCGATTTTTCCGAATCCGCCGAACAAGTTGAACGCCAAATAAGAGGATTTAACCCGTTTCCCGGTGCATTTTTTGAATATCAGGGGGAACGTTACCGCATTCACAGCGCCGAGATATTGGATGTCGAGGGAAACGCCGGCGCAGCTATGGACGATCAATGCACGATCGGATGTGGTTCAGGTTCGATTCGCCCGACGATCATCCAAAAGGCTGGCAAGCCTAGGATGTCGTTAGCTGATTTTCTGAACGGCACCCAAATTCCCGCTGGTACAAAGTTCCAATGACCCGGTTTGCACTTACGGTCGAATATGATGGGCGCCCGTTCATGGGTTGGCAGCGACAGGATCATGGCCCCAGTGTGCAACAGGCCATCGAAGAGGCGATACAGGGCATTACTGCGCAGGAAGTGCGTGTCCATACAGCTGGGCGCACGGACGCCGGGGTACATGCTTTGGCCATGCGGGCACATTTCGATATTGAAACAAGGTTAAACGCCTTTCGCCTGATGGAGGGTATCAACGCAAAATTGCGTCCCCAACCCGTTGCGATATTGGCCTGCGAAGAGGTAGGCGAGGAATGGCACGCGCGCTTTTCCTGTATCGGCCGACGTTATGTTTACAAGATTACCAATCGCCGTGCCCCGTTGGCACTAGATATCGGAAAGAGCTGGCTCATTGTCCGACCGCTGGATGTCGAAGCAATGCATCACGCGGCTCAAATATTAGTTGGACAGCATGATTTCACCACTTTCCGATCGGTACATTGTCAGGCAAAAAGCCCCGTTAAATCGATTGATCAAATTTCCGTCACACGCTTTGGAGAAGAGATCGAGGTCGAAGTCGCCGCACGATCATTCCTGCATCATCAGGTCCGTTCAATTGTCGGTTGTTTAGGACTGGTCGGCGAAGGCAAATGGAGCGACAAGGATTTGAACGACGCGCTTGAAGCCAAAAACCGCGAGGCTTTAGGGCACAATGCACCACCGGATGGCCTATATTTCGTGGAGGCTCTTTATTCCGCCTCAGACACCGAATAATTTTTTAAGCGACTTGTCCAGCATAAGCATTTGCCACAGCAAGCGGCTATTATCTGCCTTTCCGTCTATATGGTCGTCTGCGACCTTGCTAAGGGCGCTGGCGTCAAACCATCCAATACGATCTAGCGCACTGGAGCGGGATATCGCGCGCGCCTGCTCTGCCAATGGTCCCCTGAACCATTTTGCGATGGGGGTAACAAATCCCATTTTTGGCCGATAGAGAATATCTTGCGGCAAATATCGTTCCATCGATTTCTTCAACAGATATTTGCCCTGCCCCCGGCGTACGCGCAAATTGACGGGCAGCCTGGCGGCGAATTCCATCAATTTATAGTCGAGAAGCGGTTCTCGTGCTTCAAGGCCAACGGCCATGCTTGTCCGATCAACTTTGGTTAAGATATCTCCCGGCAACCACATTTTCATGTCGGCATATTGGGCTTGATCGAGTCCATTTCGAGCCGGTGCATTGTTCATCAATGCGATCATTCGGGCCTCCCCCAGATAACCGTCCAGATTACCAATCATAGCATCCGAATAGATCCCGTTTCTCTGCGCAGGTGTGGTTACACCGACCGCCTCCGCATAGCCCTCGGCGCCGGACCGCGACAAAGAAAGCAACGTCGATTTCGCGCGTAGCGGCCGCGGTGCCCAATCTGCTTTTGGATAGATATTTCCCAACCAGCCCAAAACGGGACCGCGCAATGATTGCGGCATGAAACGTCGCACCCGTTCTTCGGCATGATGGAATACATGGCGGCGATACCCAGCCATCGCCTCGTCTGCACCATCACCAGATAGCGCGACCGTGACGTTTTCACGAGCCAATTGGCAAACACGGTAGGTTGGCAGTGCCGATGCATCTGCAAAAGGTTCGTCAAAATGATCAACCAGCGTATCAATTAAATCAAAGTCATCTGCTCCGACAATATGTTCGCGATGATCGGTTCGAAAACGGTTTGCGACGATTTTGGCATAGTTCGTTTCATCAAGCGAGGCCTGATCAAAGCCAATTGAACAGGTATTCACCGGCTGACGACTATGCTCGGACATCAGGGCCACCACCGCGCTGCTGTCGACACCGCCAGACAGAAACGCACCGAACGGCACATCGGAGATCATCCGTGAACTCACCGATTGTTTAAGCAAAGAGATCAATTCTTCCTCAAGCTCGCTTGCTGAAGCTTTGGACCGTTCGCTGAAATCCATATCCCAATATTGTATAGGCGTTACCTGTGCCTTGCCCTGTTCAAGCAACAGATAATGGCCGGCACTAAGTTTCTTCACGCCCTTCACCAGCGATATATGATCCGGTACATATCCAAAGGCCAGATACTCGTCTACCGCACGTATGCTCGGCTCCCGGCGCAATAGGGGGTGGGCCAGCAGCGCCTTAAGTTCTGAACCAAAAATTACACTGCCATCGGATATTTCAGCGTAAAATAAAGGCTTCACGCCTAACCGATCACGCGCCACAAATAACTGTTTGGTGCGATGATCAAAAACAGCGAACGCAAACATCCCATTGAGATGCCTGACGCAATCCACACCCCATTGACGCCAAGCATAGAGGATAACCTCTGTATCACTATTCGTGGAGAATTGGTGACCACATGTTTCCAGTTCGGCACGCACTTCGCGAAAATTATAGATCATGCCGTTAAAGACAATGACCTGTGCTTTGTCGGCCGAAAGCATGGGTTGCGCACCGCCTTCAAGATCGATGATAGACAGGCGACGATGACCCAAGCCGACACCTGGGGCGGTCCACACCCCTGACCCATCGGGACCACGGTGGATCATGCTGTCCGCCATTTTACGCAATCGAGCAGGATCAACCGGCTTGGCCGTCCCCAAATGAAAAATACCGGTAATACCGCACATAAAAGCGCCCTAGCGTAGACCAGTCATCTGGTCAGCCAAATTATCGACCGGACCCAGATCTTTAAGAAACGCCTTCATCCTATTTTGCGGATTGCCATCGCCAATCTTCTCAGCAGAAACGATGATTGCGGCCGCTTGTTGCCGTCCGCCCAATAATTTGGCCTTCATTGTTTCCAATTTTACGATGGCAGCGCTGCCCGTCAATTTCTCACCCAAACGATAGAAAGTATAGGCATCGCGTACCACCGGTCCCGGTGCCGTCAATTGCTGTCCAGAGGCTCCTGCCGGCGCCTCCAAATCACGGGTCCAGGACCATTTTGTTTCCGGGTTAAACGCACCTTGGCCATAGCCAACTATCTCTCGACCATCTTCCTGCCGATCATACACAGCGACCACCAGATCGACCAATTCTCCGGAGCTTTCGTTCTTGTACCGGCCCAACAACTGATGGCTTGCGCCGTCAAACCGCGGCGCCCATTCAAAAGATGGCCGATATTCAACCTGCTCCCATCCCGCCACTTGCGGCAGATATATTTGATTGGGCACAGGAGAGTTTTGGGCGGAAACCATAGAGCTCCAAATGAAAGGCACAAATACCAATGCGCCAATGGCGACTACTGTATTTCGAAAACTCAATCGTGAATTTTTGGAGTTATCTAGTTCCGCCAGTTTTTGACCGTCAATCATCCGATCATCAATTTTGCGATCGAAAAACGGCCAACCTGCTGCCATTACCAGAATCAGTACAAATGCGAAGAAGAACCAACCATAGAATATGTGATCAAAGCCGGATGCAAAATCGGTTGTTGTATGATGTGCGATATAGATTGTTCCGAAAGCCCGGATCCCATTAGCAAGGATGGGAACGGCGACCGCAAATAACATGAACAGCACACGCCTGTTCCAGCTTTGAAAACACACATTGCTGACCAGCGCGCCATAGGCGATCATTGCAATCAGAAATTTTACACCGGAGCAGGCCTCGGCAACTTCGAAATACCCAGTCGGCGTAGAGATAAAAATACCATCAATATAGGCTGGAATATCTGTCCATCCCAGAAACGTCATCGACATTTTGGCAGTTATAGTCTGCAGGAATGGCACGAACTCTTCACCAAAAGGGACGAGGAAAAAACTGTAAAGAAGAGGAAAAATCAAACCCCTGGCGACAACCGGCCCCAACAACGTCACGACCGCCCCCTGCAGCATCATTACCAGCCCAAGCTGCCGCGCAAAGGAAATGCCGGCCGCTTCACCCAGCAACCAGCCGAATGACGCAATAGCAACCCATAATAATCCTGGTGCCCAGGCTTTGGGGTCAATTTTGTTCAATTCCTCTTTTCGCTGCGTAACCAACCAGTAAAGTATCGGGATGACAATTAGACAGTGATTATAAGTGGAGATATTCCACCAAGTTGTCAGCATCGCCCAGGCGTCACGCCAGAAAATCGCCACAATAACCGCTGCAGTGATGGCGAGCCAACGAAGGTGCACCAACCATTTTGATGTGCCCATCATTTTGGTTGTACTTTGGCCGCGACCATGAAAAACAGCTTCAGTCATTCGGCCGCCTCCGCCAATGCATGCGAATCCAATCCGCAAAGCGCGGGTAGCACAGACAGTTGTTCATCCCAGCTATAACTTGACCGTATCAAAAGTCGGGCATTGTTTCCGAGCTTCGCCACCTCTTCGGGGGCGTCAAGAAGGCTGCAAACCATTTCACCTTCTGCAGCGACATCATCGGCGACCAGGAAATGCTCTTCGTGAACCGCATCGATGCCCTCGGCTGCACAATTTGAAGCAATCACAGCTTTGCCCATTGCCATCGCTTCCAGCACTTTATTTTGAATACCGCGCGCAATACGAAGAGGCGCAACAACAATATCGGCTGCGTTCAACCAGCTTCGAATATCATCAACCGCGCCAGTCACAATCACCCCTTGCTTGTCGGCAAGTTTCTTGACGTCATCGGTCGGAGCGCGTCCGACAATCGCAAATCGCGCTTGTGGATGGCCTTGTAATATGGTCGGCATCACTTCTTTGGCGAAACTCTCAACTGCCTCTACATTGGGGCGATAGTCCATCTGGCCTGTAAAGATAATCAACGGCCCATCCGTGATTTCGGGCACCGTCACAATTTTAGCGGGATCATAAAAATCCAGATCAATACCATTTCCGACAGCCACAATTTTCTCTGTCTCTACGCCGGATCTTTCATGAAACAGACTGGCTTCGGCCTTGCTAACGAAGAGCGAGTAGTCTGCGCGATCCGCAATTCGTTTTTCAAAAGCCTTTAGTAAGTATCCTTCTCGACGATTGATCCAGGCCATCGGGCCTGATCCCTGTGCGCCATAAGTTTCGAATTTCGCGCTATCCACATCGGCAAAATCCATAACAATACGGCCCCGAAAATCTTTCGGAATATATTGTGCCATTTGCCCGGAAAACACGAAAATGCAGTCAATTGGACGGTGCTCAATTGTTGCGTGCACATAGCGTTCAATATCAACACTGTGAAAGGATGTTAGAGAAACCGGCTTTGCAAAGGCGATGGCTTCCAAACCAGCCGCCCATTTCGATTTGGTACGGACCACAGTTTTGCAACTGGCCAAGCCATCCTGAATATCGCTTTGCTCTTCCGCTTCCTCTTGATCATCGGCGAAACAAGCAAGATGCACTGGCGCGCATTCAATGAGTTTGCGTAATATATGGTGTGACCGAATTTTGTCACCGCGATTGGGCGGCCATGGCACGCGGTGCGTTAGGAATAATATCTCGCCCATCAACCCAAGCCTTTGGCGATATATGGCCCCAATAGATTGGCTATCGGGAGCGGCAACCTTTGCCACAACGCGACTTGTAGACGATATTTAGGGTTCATCGGATTGATATCGCGCGCTTCCTCGTCTTGTGCCGTCCTGATCGCATAAGATAGCGGTTGTGGTTCGAAGCCCCAGTTTTTCTTGAATGAAAATGCGCCTGTTCCCAATTTTGAACGGCCAAAATCAAACCGGTGGCATCCGCGTTCGCGTGCGTGATTCATCAGCGTATAGTACATGATATCATTGGCGCGAAACCGGCGCGCATCCCATGTACCGCCACCCCAATATGGCATTACCGTATCTTGATGATAAAGGCTGAGGACGCTCGCAATCGGCTTTCCATCGCTCAGGACGGTCAATATATCAGCATTATTGCCGAAGTTTGAGATCACCTCTTCAAAAAGAGCATGCGGGAAAACGGGCGTGCCCAAATTGCGGACACTTTCGGAATATACGCGGTAATGATCAACTATATCCTGCTCGGTCGTGCCAATCCGAACATCGAGTTCGTTCTTCAAACCTTTGCGGATTTCCGCTCTTTGTTTTCGCGGAATTGCAAGCAGTTGCTCTTCGTCATTATCAGCAAGGTCACAAACGAAACCAGCATAGATATCGCTTTTGGTTTGCCATCCGGCTGCCTCAAAATCACCACCGCGTAACTCCACTGATGGAAAGCTATACGTTTCTGCGAATTGCCAAGCCGCTTCGGCAAGTTGAGATTTTAATCTGTCGTTGGCCGCCAATATGCCGCCACCTACTGCAAAGCCCGAAGACACCAATGCTCGTCCAAACAAGGCGGAATGGATCATATGTAGCGGCAATATTCCGGTCAAATTACCATGGCCGTCTTCCGTCACAATATATCGATAGTCATGACCAGTGGCACTCGAGATTGCGGTCATCCAGGATGGCCGGTGAAATGGTGTTCCATCCGCATGAGACATCACAAAAGCATCAACATCGGCCAGTTCATTTGCATCCGTATTTTGCAGAACACGAATGATAGAAGATTGTCGGGGCGAAAAAGCCATGTTCATTTGACTAGCCCAGCCTCCAAGGCAGCAAGTTCATCCACCCTGCCCCATTCATGGTCTTTGCAGGCGCGCATCAGTTTCGTTTCCATCGACGACAGCCGGCTATAGTGACGCACTTTTGATTTTAGCGGCGCGGTTTTCACGCGCGGTTGATCCGGGTCTATTTCCCATGGATGGAAATAGAATATCGCACCCCTACCGTCGTCCTTATGCATTTTTTTGATCGCCCAATCGTAGAGATTGTAGGGCAAAAGGCGGAAAAAGCCGCCGCCTCCGGCAGCTAAAATTCTGCCTGCGGTTTTCACTGTGGTAACTGGCAACTCGATTAAGTCGGAATCAGCAACCGGCTTCCACGCAAATCTTGGCGAGCCTTCCCAACCATAGTGATCATGTTTGATCGGGGCTACGCTAGACGAATATTTATAGCCCTGTTCCGCCAAAACAATATGCGCCCATGGTGTTCGTTGATCGATTGAAAAACTCGGCGCGCGATAGC
>CALKXX010000034.1 GCA_938003725.1 uncultured Sphingomonadaceae bacterium
TTTTCGCCTGCCTCTACAATTGCATCAATCTGCTCCCCATCAAGGGCATTCATTTTGTCGGGCCGGTTGAACCGTACATCGGCTACATGGTTTTCAACATTGATTGTGACGCGTTCAGACATTTGAGTTCCCCTGACCAGATTATATCGTCATCGCTAACGCAAGCGACGCAATGACGAAAAATATATCAACTCTGTTTAATCGCCCAATTAACCAGCGGCAACTGATCATTACCAAAATACATCCGTTCCCCTTTTCCAAAGGGCACAAAAATGCTGGGACTGCCGTAGGAACCCCGGCTAATGGCTTCTTCCGTATTTGCACGCAGCCGATCTTTCACAGCTTGTTCTTGTGTTTGGGTAGCAAGCGAATGCCCGTCTAGATCGACTTCATCCGCAATCGCGATCAATACTGACGGATCGTCCAGATTGCGCTGGTCCCCATAATAGGCTTCGAACGCCGCGGTTGCGAATTTATGAAGAGCGGGTTGGTTGTCCTCAAGCGCACAACAGAACCGCATTGCATGGACAGATTTTACCGGATGATGTTCACTAGGGAAATTCATAGGCACACCGGCGAGCGCAGCCCAATCCTTAAGCACGCGAAAGCTGTGCACAAACTTTATATTTTCCGGATTTTCGCGAGCGGCATAGACACTCTGATTCACTGCGTTGAATACACCTCCGACCAGAAATGGCCGCCAGACTATTATCGCATCACTCTCATTTATGATCGTTTGAATATTGTGAAACGCTAGCCGCGTCCAGGGCGAGGAAAGATCGAAGAAAAAGTCTATTTTTTTGGTCATTCGGTTTAACCTTTTCACTTTTGCTAACTGTACCCCGGCGTCAAAAAGTAGAAATACACGATATCCAACGTGCCGCTCATTCGGTGCCTATGGATTGATTCCGGAAACACTGTTCTGACCAAAAGATATTCAAATTTATCCTTCGCTCAAAAACTTCTTGATACTCCGGGCTGCCTGCCGAATGCGTTGTTCATTCTCCACAAGAGCAAGGCGTACAAAGCCCTCCCCTTCATCACCAAATCCGGTACCAGGTGCAACCGCAACGCCCGCTTCTGCAATCAAACGCTTGGCAAATTCCATCGAACCAAGCTCTTTGAACTTCTCCGGCAGCGGGGCCCAGGCAAACATGCTAGCTTCCGGAGATGGAATATCCCATCCGGCACGGCCAAAGCTTTCCACCATCACATCGCGGCGTTGTCTGTAAAGCGCACGATTTTCGTCGATAATATCCTGCGGGCCGTTTAGCGCCGCCGTTGCCGCCACCTGAATGGGTGTAAACGCGCCATAGTCTAAATAGCTTTTAACCCGCGTCAATGCGCCAATAAGCTGCTGATTTCCCACGGCAAAACCCATCCGCCAGCCCGGCATAGAATAGGTTTTCGACATGCTGGTAAATTCCACCACACAATCCTTTGCCCCGTCAATCTGCAACATCGAAGGTGTCGGTGTGTCGCCATAATAGATTTCGGCATAGGCCAGATCGCTGATCACCCATAATTTGTGCTCGCGGGCGAAATCGACAACCTTTTTATAGAAGTCCAGATCGGCAACATAAGCCGTGGGGTTACTCGGGTACCCCATCACCAACACCGAAGGTTTCGGTACGGTATAGCTCATCGCATATTCCAGACGGGTGAAAAAATCCGGACCGGGAGCTGCCGGAATAGACCGGATTGCTGCGCCTGCGATTATAAAACCAAATGTGTGAATTGGGTATGAGGGATTAGGTGCTAAAACAACATCGCCGGGCGCCGTAATTGCCTGCGCCAGATTTGCCAAACCTTCCTTGGAACCAAGTGTGACAATGACCTCACTATCCATATCCAGATCAACATCGAACCGCCGTTTATAATAGTTCGCCTGTGCCAAGCGCAGGCCTTTGATGCCTTTCGATGCCGAATAGCGATGCGCGGTCGGATCGTTCGCCACTTCTGACAATTTGTCGATCACATGTTGAGCCGGCGCACCGTCAGGATTACCCATGCCAAGATCGATAATGTCCTCCCCGCGTGCACGCGCTTCGGCTTTCATCGCGTTTACTTCTGCGAAGACGTAAGGAGGTAAGCGTTTGATACGGTAAAATTCTTCGGACATCATTCTTTGCTTCTGTTTGTGGAGCAATCGCTTTGGGCAAATTTGCAGCGAATGTCGAGAGGACTGTGTCTAAGCAAGCAACCTGTTTGCACCTCGCAATACGGTTTGACTCTCTTCAGATTTGAGCGCCGTTGACTTCTGTCTGATGGTATCCAGGAAATGCCAAGTTGAAACTGCTTTTTCGGGCGTCAGTGCAACGGTCATATATCCGCGATTTCCGGTATCCGCCCAATGCAATTGGTCGTTGGTCGCGACCACTTCTTTGGCCACGGTCACAGGGTCAACGCCCACCGTATAGGCCTCAAAACCCGGAGAAGTTACGCTATGTCCGCCAAATTCTACGCCCGCCTGCGCGTTGTCATTTGCCAAATCAAAAGCCCAGCCATTGTGGCTATCGCCAGACAAGACAATTAAGTCGGCATCCGCTGTTTGCGCTGCTGCCAATAACCGGCTTCGGGCCTGCGGATAACCGTCCCATGCATCAAAGTTTAGCGGCAAGCCTATTTCCGCCGCCAGCGCCCCCACACCTACCCTCGCCTTTGCGATGGCCGGTGCGTCATCCGACACCCAATTTTTCGCCGCCTGTGGCAATCGAAGTTCGCCCATCACACATTGCTGACCCCAGACTTGCCACTTTGTGCCGGCGGCCTTGGACCGCCGCATCGCATCTGCAAACCATCGTTCCTGCTCTGCGCCAAGCATCGAACGTGCGGGGTCTTGCCATTCCGTATCTCTGAATGTTTGCAATGCAGCGGTGATATCTCCTTGCCCCGCGACGACTGCAGCCAGATTGGCGGGTTTATCGCGTCCAGTGATCCGGCTCTCAGTCATGATGAGCGTGGCCAGATCTCCGATCTGATACTCGCTCCATCGCGGACTGCCATATAGTTTATCCGAAACCGGCATCCATTCGCGATAAACTTGCTCCGCGATACGCTTGCGAGCCTCCCAATCCCCCTCACTTTTCGGGCTGTGATTTTCCGCGCCGCCAATATAGGCGTCATTGGCAAATTCATGATCATCCCACATCGCGATCATCGGATATACCTGGTGAATGCGTTGCAGATCAGGGTCGCTGCGATAGGCCGCATAGCGCAGCCGATAATCCGCGAGTTGCACCATCTCATGTGCGGGATCGATATGACGGCCCTCTAGCGCTGCCTTGGCAGAGGGATAAGTACCTACGGCATATTCATACAGATAATCGCCAGTATGGATGATAAGGTCCAGATCTCCGCGCTGGGCGGCATGCGCATAGGCGTTGAAATACCCAAAGGGCAGGTTTGAACACCCAAAGACCCCAATGGAAAACTTACCAATGTCGCTATCGGGTAGCGTCCGCGTTCTACCGATGCTGGAGATTGTACCATCAGCAGCGATAAAGCGGTAAAAATACCATTTGTTTGCCCCTAGTCCCTGAACGGTAATTTTTGCGATATGATCTCTGCGTGCAGCCGCGATTACTTCACCTGCGACCTTTGCGCCGGTGAAATTCGAATTGTCGGCGATCTCCACAGTGAGTTTCGCATCGTTGCCTCCAACGAAACGGGTCCAAAGCAAAACACTATCGGAGGATGGCTCCCCGCTAGCTACTCCATGTGTAAAGCCCTTCGCGTTGCTGATCGCTGCCGCCGCCGGCAGTGACAGGGCCCCAAGACCGAAACTTCCCAAAGCCATCAGTTGACGGCGGTCAATTTTCATATTCATGATTTTATCCCAAAACTCCAAGAGCCAGCAAAATAAGAAAGAACAATACCATGCTGATGACGGTAAAAATCAGCAGGAACAAGGTACGCACCAGTGCTTCAACGCGCGACAGATTATAGGCGTGACGGACTTGCCGGTACATATGAATAGGCGGATAGAAAATTAGCATCATAACCCAGATTGCCGTTGGTGCGCCAATTGCAGCGAGCATCGCGCAACTTATGAACAGCAACGACATGAAAGCAATGGAATAGGTTGCAAATACCGCGTGATCATAAAAACGATATCCACGCCTTCCAACCATCATCAACCAAACAAACGGCACAGAAATGGGGATCAGCAGCCAAGCAAATTTGTAGCCATTGGCTTTCAATTTATAGAGCAGCAATCCGGGGTTGGCATTTGCTTTTTTGAACGAGCTATTCAACTTATCATCCCACCATTTCGATCCTGTGCTGACGCCGTCTTCGATCTGAATGATGTCTCCGCTGACTATGCTGTCGCCTATCTTCTGCAAATCACCTTCATCCAGATCTCCAACTTTAAAATCACCGTCCCCCAATCCGACATCGGGATAAGGCAATTTTTTTCCGGTAACTGTCGCCATAACATTTCGGTCGCGTTTTGCTTCCTCTATGGCCGCATCAAGCTCGGCACGTTGCGATGGGTCGGCCGTTTCAAGTTCATCGGTTTTCTCAACAATCTCCTCTTCCAGTCGCGCCGATTCAGTGTCGACCACCTCGGCATAACCACCGTCCGGAAGATTAACGGATCCAAACGGGCCCCCCATGAATGAGAACACCGCAAACATCATGAATATGGAAAATAGAAACAGCGCCATTGGCGAAATGAACCGCGCCCGCTGCCCGCGCACATAACGCCGGGTCAGATCGCCGGGTTTCCATGCAAGCAAAGGAATCGTCCGCCATAACTTTCCTTCAAAATGCAAAACACCGTGGAGGATGTCATGCCACAGAGCACCAATGGAACGATGGACACTCAGCGGCTGGCCGCAATTGCCGCAATAACGTCCCAGAACCGGCGTGCTGCAATTCAGGCAATTACCTGCTACATCCCCTTCTGCGCGCAGGGCATTACCTTCGTCATCAATCGCCTTTGCGACCAGTCCGCCCTCGACAATCGTTCCTACAGCTTCGAACTCATCCGCCATCACAGAGTTTTCGCGCCGTTAAGCTGAGAAGGCAAGCAGCTTTTTGCACATCCCTTGCCTATCGATCGCAATATGAGACTGCATATCTATTTTCGGAGCAACCCGGGGCCCTGGAATGGTATGGACAATGGTCATATAATATGTTATAACATTACACTATATTTGAGGAGAGCAAAATGCAAAATGACGCACCGAGAATCCGCCGCCACAGCTTTCGCACACGGACCAATTCCGACGCATTTGCACGGCCTATTTCAGACTTGAATATTACGCCATTGATTGACGTATTGCTTGTGCTGCTAGTCATGTTGATGCTGTCCATTCCGATCGCAACGCACAGCGTCAAAGTCGACTTGCCCAACTCCGGTCCCGCATCTGGCGAACCTCCGGTCATCAACATGCTGCGCTTGAACACCGCCGGCGTTACAATGTGGAATGATCGTGCTGTCCAGGAACCGAAGCTGAAATCACTGTTGCACAAAATGGCAAGAGATCCGAATAAGCCGGTACTCCACATGCAAACAGATGCCCGTGCACGCTATGAGCGGTTTGATCAAACTATCGCCATCGTAAAAAAATCCGGTGTTCAGCGGGTTGGGTTTATTGGTAACGATCGGTTTGAAAAATGGGATCAATAATGGATTTTTGACAGTTGATATTATGGCTGCCAATATTCTCCACTAGGAGACTATTCATGATTGGCCCGCAACTGTTCGACTTCCTCCGCGATTTGAAAGACAATAATAATCGCGAGTGGTTCAAATCTAAAAAGAAGCGCTATGATGCCGAAGTTGTAGATCCTGTTACAGAATTTATCGAAAATATGGCTCCGAAGGTGGCAAAGATAAGCCGACATATCATCGTCGACCCACGCCCGAACGGTGGCAGCCGTTTTCGCATCTATCGCGACACACGCTTTTCCAAAGATAAAAGCCCCTATAAAATACAGGTCGGTTGCCAGTTTCGCCACGACGCGGGCAAAGACGCCCATGCTCCGGGTTTCTATGTGCATCTCGCTCCCGGCGAGGTATTTTTTGGAGGTGGTGTCTGGGGTCCGCAAGGCGAGGCATTGCGCAATATTCGTCAGCATATCGTCGACAAACCGGATGAATGGGAAAAGGCGACCAACGGCATAGAGCTTCGCGGCGATCAACTGGTCCGGGCGCCGAAAGGCTTTGACGCCGAACACCCGCTACTCAATGATCTGCGCCGAAAGAGCTTTTTCAGTTTTCAAGACGCCGACGAGAAGCTGGCAACTTCCAGCGGTTTTGAAAAAGCCGTTGAGACGCAATTCAAGAAGGTCGCCCCGCTAATGCGTTTCGTGGCGTCGGCGTTAAGAATAGAGTTCTAATTCTAGATACTGAGTCCGCCATCCACGGCAAAGGCGGCACCGGTTGCAAATTTACTCTCATCCGAGGCAAGATAGACAAGCAGATGCGCAATATCATCCGGCTCCCCCATATGCCCGACCGGCTGCGCCAACGCGAATTGCTGTTCCGTGGTCGCCGGGTCGGGCGTGCCGTCGATTACTGAACGTACATTTGGAGTCATAATGGTTCCCGGCAGGACCGCATTTACCCGCACCCCGTTTTTGTCGCGCGCGCAATGGAGCGCAATTGATTTGGTCAGCATGGGAATGGCTGCCTTCGCAGAATTATAGGCTACCAAATCCGCGCTCGCGTTGATCGCAGCCGCCGAAGACAGGTTGATTATCGAGCCACCGGTCTTCGCCATTAAAGGCAGCGCCGCTTTACAGCCGAGAAAAATGGAATCGACATCTACCTGATAGCAGCGCCGAAAATCCTGATAACTGACATCAGCGATCGATCCGAAGACCGTTACCGCAGCATTGTTTATCAGCACATCCAGTCGCCCATATTTCTTTTCGATATGATCCATAACTTCGGACCAGCGGTCAGGATCGGTGACGTCCTGTTCCAGAAACTCTACCGGCCCGCCTAACTCTTCGGCGGTTTTCCGGCCAACATCCGCTTCATGATCGGTGATCACCAGCTTTGCGCCTTCACTCAGCAATCGCTTTGCGCCTGCTTTGCCCAACCCCATAGCTCCCCCGGTCAACAAGATTATTTTGTCCTGAACGCGTCCCATATCTCTCTCCCGCACATTTTTTGACCTGACTATCTAACAGCATATACAGATTAAAACGCACTGGCCTTCTCCCCAGTTTTGTCAGTCGCACCGCTGGTTGGCAGCGCATATTGTAGCCATCTTAGGAGATATTAGATGACCACCGAAACCAAGCGCACATTTTGCAGATTTTGCCACGCCAGTTGCGCGATGATTGTCGAAGTTGAAGACGATAAAATCAAATCGGTGAAAGGTGATAAGGAAGATCATCTGTTCCATGGCTATACCTGTATCAAGGGACGCCAGATGCCCGATATGCATAACCTTGATACCCGGGCAATCACCAGTAAAATTCGTCAACCGGATGGCAGTTTTAAGGATATCGCAACAGCGGATGCACTGAAACTCGCTGGCGAAACCATGAAAAAAATGGTCGAAGAACATGGCCCGCATAGCGTTGCGGTCTATTGTGGCACCAATGCTTTCCAGAACAGCGCTGTACTAGGCACCTCCTATGCGTTTGCACAAGGCATCGGTTCACGTAACTGGTACACCAGCGTAACCGTCGACCAACCCGCAAAGGTGTTCACCACCGCCCGTTATGGCATGTGGATGGGTGGCGGAAATACGTTCACCGAATCCGATGTTGCAATGTTTGTCGGTAACAATCCGATCGTCTCTCACTATTCAGGCGGCATGCCAACTTCCTCTCCATCTCGTGGTCTTCGGGATGCGCTAGACAAAGGATTAAAACTAATAGTTGCCGATCCGCGCGTCAGCGAAATGGGTAAGCTCGCGGATATTCATTTACCGGTAAAACCGGGTGAAGACCCTGCCCTGCTTGCTGGCATGCTGAATGTGATTTTCGCCGAAAAACTCTATGATCAGAATTTCGTGGCCGCCCATGTTGACGGCGTCGAGGAATTGGAAGCTGCGGTCAAACCGATGACGCCCGACATTGCCGCGAAACGGGCCGGGGTGGATAAGGACGAGCTGGTGAAGGCGGCGCGTATGTTTGCCGGTGCCAACAAGGGCCGCGTTGTGACCGGTACAGGACCGGAAATGGCAGGCAATGGGACGCTCACGGAATATCTGGTGGCTTCGCTCAATATATTATGTGCCCGCTTTAATCAGGAAGGCGAAAAAGTTTCCGCACCGATGGTGTTTAACCCATTGATGGGCGGCCCGAAAAAGGCGCAGGTCGCGCCAAAAATGCCCACATTTGGCGAGGGCTTTGCAAAGTCACGCATTCGCGGCTTGGGCGTTTTGGGAAAAGAAATGCCCTGCAATGTGCTTGCAGACGAGATCCTCACGCCGGGAGAGGGTCAGATAAG
>CALKXX010000035.1 GCA_938003725.1 uncultured Sphingomonadaceae bacterium
ATTCCCGGCGCTGGTATCAATCGTAATATTTGCCTCATCGGCTCCGCGCGCAAAGATACCGTCTGCATTCTGACTGGTTATATCGCCGAGTGCGGCCGAACCGCCGATATCGATGCCGCCATCTGTAACAGCCCAAATACCGGTGCCGTTATCGCCCACAAATAGATTGTTACCGATTGTGATGTTACCGCTGCCAGTACCGGTTATTCCGCCTTCCAAACCGCTGCCTTGGATTGAAATATTGCCGTCTCCGGCATCGGCCAGAATACCATTACCGCCAGTGCCGGTAATCGTACCGACACCGGTTATCGTAATATCTCCATCTGCCGATGCGGCATCTATGCCGTCACCAGCATTACCGGTTACCGAAGTCAGATCATGTACATTGATCGCGGCCCCGTTTGTCCGAAGATATAGACCATCCGTCGCACCAATGATATCTCCGGAGGCCCCTTGAATTGTAATATTGGCCGCTGATCCTGTTGAGTTGGCTAATATGCCTTCCGCTGTTTTGCCCGTGACAACTGCACTCGACCCAAGCTGAATGGTAGTATTGCCGTCAACCGACAATGTTTCGATCCCCGCGGTACCGCCGGTCACCTCTGATACCTGAATGTCCAGCGATCCCGTGGCAGAGTTGTTCGCGTAAATTCCGGTGGTGCCGCCGCTGATCGAGCCTGCACTGCTGTCGATGGCAAGTCTACCGCCATTGGCAACAGCAAAAATTCCGGTACCACTCTCAGCCGTTACATCATTGGACAACACAGATACCGCACCTATATCCAAATCAAACGCGTGTATGCCAAAACTACGACTATTGACCGATCCAGCGCTACTGTTGACAGAAACCCCACCGCCAATCGATCTTGCATATATTCCGCGACCGTTCGTTCCAACGACGTCAGCAGAGGTAACTGAAACAGTACCTGTTGCACCGCGAACATAAATACCGTTCTGACCCCCCGTAACAGTCCCAGCACTGCTGTCGACCGAGATACCGCCACCATTTCGATTAATCGCTCTGATTGCATTGGGGCCGGTACTCGAAACATCAGCGGTTGTTATGTCAATCGAGCCAGTCCCCCGATCAAACACATAGATACCATCGGACCCACCGGCAACGGTACCCGCGGTGGAATTGATCGTCACTGAGCCTGCACTGCTATAACCGTTACTTACCCGAACGCCGCGGCCCCCTGCGGTAACATCGCTGACAGTTACCAACGTTGACCCACTTCCGTTATTCCCGACATCGATCCCGTTGTTGCCAGCCAAAACGAATGCGGTAGTAGTATCTATTGCTATATCGCCAGAGCCAGCTGTCTCAGAAAATATGCCGTGGCTTTGAACAGAGCTAACTTCATCAAGGACTTTGACGGTAATATCACCCTTGGTACTGCGTGCAGATATGCCCGCTGATGAACCAAATCCAGCAGTAGAAACAATGGCTGCCACTACGTCTATATCGGCATTTACAAAGTTCGCACGGATGCCGTCTGAATTGGCTCCGGAGGTTGTGATGGTGTTTGCCGAAATGGTCGCAGAAGATGCGGTACCGAACAACACAATTCCAGCTGACGCACTGTTAGACGTATCAATTTCATTGGTGCTGATGAAGATTTCGCTATCAAAACTGTTCGTAGATACGCGAATAGCGTCAGCATCTTCGCCAGCAGTCATGATGATAGACTGCGAAACAACAGATACATCACCAATATCGGCATCTGCAATGATACCATCGGAAAACCGTCCAGTCGTCGAAACCAGTCCGCTTGCAATGATGTCTATCTCACCGCTGCCTTTCTGTACATTCGCATATATGGCACTCCGCAGACCTGATGTCACAACATCGGCAACGTTGATCGTTATTTCACCGCCGGATGATGATGCAAATATTCCATTGCTATTGATACTTCTAACATTGCCAATAGCTTCAATTCCGCCAATATTGATTGAATTGACTGCCTTGGCGTAGATACCGTCACCATTGTTGACGAAGCGGCCATAGACTTCTCGTTGTTGAGAACCAGTACCGGTTATTCCGCCTTCCAAACCGCTGCCTTGGATCGAAATATTGCCGTCTCCGGCATCGGCCAGAATACCATTACCGCCAGTGCCGGTAATCGTACCGACACCGGTTATCGTAATATCTCCACCTGCCGATGCGGCATCTATGCCGTCACCAGCATTACCGGTTACCGAAGTCAGATCATGTACATTGATCGCGGCCCCGTTTGTACGAAGATATAGACCATCCGTCGCACCAATGATATCTCCGGAGGCCCCTTGAATTGTAATATTGGCCGCTGATCCTGTTGAGTTGGCTAATATGCCTTCCGCTGTTTTGCCCGTGACAACTGCACTCGACCCCAGCTGAATATTCGTCTCACCGCTACCATAAAGACTTGACCGGACAGATACGCCGTCGCGAAACCCATATATTGCGCTGTCAGGATTAACGATCTCTAGGGATTGCGTACCTCTACCCGATATGGCGATTCCAGTACCTGCATTATTCCGCACCGTCGTCGGCGTCATCTCATCACCCACGACAATCGTCAAATCATCAACGGTCGTCGAAATCGGTCCAATCTCAGTTGGAGCTGGAGCGACACAGACAATCGTATCTCCCGGCATCGCCGGATTGGGGGAACATTCAGGCGGCAATGCTTGTGCATTTGCCAAACTCGCCATCGATAAAGAAAGCATACCAGCGGTTGTACGAAGCGCGGTGCTTAGGTTGGATTTATTCCGCAGCTGTATTTGGCCTGTGCGATCATATTCCAGCATGCTGGATTCCGCAGGTTTTGTTCGCTTATTCATGTTGCCCCAAGCCCCCGAAAATATTGTCGCTGAAAAATTTATCACCACCCTGAAGAATTACTTATCAAATAGGTAATTTTTTGGAAGGGTTATTCCAAAATTATATCACCGCAGATTGTCAATCAGAATTGCAAAAGCCAAACCATGGTTTAGGAGAGACAGATCAAATGATAGCGAGACCGGTTTGTGGGCAAAAAAAATACGAATTTGGATGAAGCAAGACCTGCGGCGGGGTCAAGCACCAGAAACACACCTACGCAGGCACCGCCCACACAAGCTGAGGAAGCTGGCAAAATAGACATAAACTTTTCGCAGGGGCTCGCCGGGTTTCTCGCCGCTAATAATATTTCCATCGGATTTACTTCCTACCAGACTGGGCGGCTATACCTGATAGGCCATGGCCCAGAAGGGAAACTGGCGCTGCACGAGGCAGTATACCCACAGGCAATGGGAATTACCGGTGATGCCAATCGAATCTACTTGGGCACGCTCACACAAATTGTTCGTATGGAAAACGTATTAGGCCCGGACCAACTGGCCAATGAAGTACATGACAAGGTTTACGTTCCGCGCAACATGCAAACGACTGGCAACATAGATATCCATGAACTTGGCATTCGCGAAAACGGCAAAATTGTCTTCGTCAACACGCGCCACAGCTGCCTTTGCGAACCGAGCGTCACGCATAGTTTCAAACCAATTTGGAAGCCGGAATTTATCAGCAAGTTGGCACCAGAGGACCGCTGCCATTTAAATGGCCTTGCAATGGAGGACGGTGAACCAAAATATGTCAGCGCCGTTTGCCGTTCCGACGTGGTTGATGGCTGGCGCGACCGAAGACATGATGGCGGTATCATCATTGATGTGGAAACGAACGAGATTGTTATGGACGGCCTTTCCATGCCGCACAGTCCCCGGGTGCATGCTGGCCGAATTTGGTTCCTCAATTCCGGTACCGGCGAATTAAATTCGTTTGTCGCCGGTCAGAAAGACATCCAAACTGCTGCCTTTTTACCCGGGTTTTTAAGAGGGCTTGCGTTTCATAACAATCATGCGTTTGTCACCCTTTCAAAACCGCGGCACGGCCGTTTTGAGGGATTGGAACTCGATACCAAGCTCAAAGAAAAAGACGCAGATGCATGGTGCGGCATCCAGATATTGTCGCTGCCGACCGGCGATGTTGCACAATGGCTGAGGTTTGATGGAGCAATCACAGAGTTATTCGATGTCTGTGTTCTTCCGGGTGTAAAAAACCCAATCACACTTGGTCCACAGTCGAAAGAAATACAGGACTTCCTTACGATAGAACAGCCTGATTGGTAAACGCAGTAGCGAGACGACAAACGCTTATTGCTTACTCGCGTCCGCCGCTTCAATGTTCTCGCCCGCATCCCCGTCCACTTTTGAACGCTTCGCTTGCCAGTCGCCGGACCGGCTTGGTGAAAATTAAACCCCTTTCCCTTGAGTGGTCCGGAGATGAGGTCGGCCGCCTGAGCTGACCGGTCGTAAGCTTACGCACGCCAACAACATTCCGTTGGATTGGCCTAGCCAACGCAAAATGTTCGGGTTTGCCTGAGCCTCAGGCTACAAACTGCCCAATATTTCAACATGCATCTGACAGCCACGAAACAGCCTTCTGAGACTATGGGTTATATTGGCCCAATTATCTGACGGCCAAAGGGCCTCTGACAGTCAGAGCGCGGCTAGATAGTCAGGTAAACTAATAAATTTTCAGGATAAACCCTGCTCTGAACGCGATAATCCAGAGACTATCAGAATCTTGAGAATGGGTGGTGCGCGAAACAGTCTGTCGAGAACGGGTCTCAGTCGGAAATTTCCCAGATAAAGGGGTATTTACAGGGAATTTGGGCCAATTTTCCTATTTTAGGTATTTCGCGGGCGATAAAACAGACTATAAAACAATAGCTTATGGGCCAAATTCCCTAAGAAAATATCAAGGAGTGTTATTGGCCCGATCAGGGAAGATAAAATTGCCGTTCAGCGACTCAAATTGAAACGCCTCAAATCTGTCCATATCAGAGGGCAACGGCCCAAGTATTTTCGAAATATTTTTCGTGAGTAAGGTTCGAATGAGTGAATTTTCGATGCCAAAAAAGATGATTATCCTATCCAATTCAGACACTTGTACCAGTTTTGAAAATAGGTATTTTTTACTTTGTAAACAATGAGTTACAAAACTTCTTGTCTTGACTTACCGAGAGAATCTGCTATTCGATCTGGGCCTTCAAATATGGCGTCTGCGCGGGATGCAACGGTGTCATATTTGGACAAACGGTTGAGAGGGAGTCGAAACCGGGCCTGCTGCGAGAACGGGATGTGATCGCAGGTGCTCCAGAGCACTGATGGCAGTCTAAACCTTACAACATAGTCGCGAGACATTTTGGCAGACTGCCCGTCTTCCAAAAGCGCTTTCGCATATCTCAACCAATGTCAGTGCGCACATAGGCTCACCGGCAATCAATGGAGTTTGTCCAATGATAACATCGAACAATATGACGGTAGAAATGACCCTGGTTAGCAAACTGAAATTTTTCAAACGGAAGCTACGTAAGCACAATAAAGGCAAGATCAGGAAAATTGCCAAGAGCAGCGAAGCGTTAGGTTTTCTCGTTCCGTTTTTGATTGATGAAAATAATAGAGTATTGGCTGGCGAAGCAGTGATCGAAGCAGCGAAGCTTTCGCTAGCATCTGATCGAAAGGCTTTGCACCCTGCATCCTCAGTAACCGCTCGCTTTGCTGGAGGTTTTCGAGGCGGTTTTGACGGGAGCATTTGCTGCGGTTCTGATCAGCGTCTTGGCTTCTGCTATTGCAGCAGCTTCGGTCATCTCCGCTTTTTCAATTTTCGTTCCCATTTCCAAAAGTTTGCCGCTAATCACCGTTCCCGTCTGCGCTTCTTCTTCAACAGTGACGCCATTGGCTTTGGCGATTGCAGCATCCCATTCGGAACGTACAACGGCCCAATAGCCCTGAGTTGCCTTCCAATATTTGTCAGCCGCTTCGACCTTGTAGCCATTAAACTTCTTGTAGGTGTTGAGTACACTTTCCTGAACATAGGGCACGGCTTTGCCGTCCACCATTTTCATTTTGCTATTATCTTGCCAATGTATCCAGCCACCGGGAATGGGTTGATGGCGATTGATCGCTTGATAATGGTCATAGACCGGGTTTCGGGTGGCATCGCGCCGTGCCAGAGGTCGAGATGTCATATCGCTGGTCCAACTCCGCACGCCGTTGCGAACCTTCCACTGGCCAACACCTGCATAGCGCGGACTGTCATCTACTTGGTATACAGTTTGCGACCATGCGCCTTTGCGCTCAGCTTCCGGTACAGCTTCCAAAGTCCATTTGCCGGAGCTAGAATATGTCAGCAATGAAGCAGGTTCATATTTCCAATCTTGCCGCCAATGTTTGATGACCATTGTCTTCCCGCCATGTTCAGCAACTAAAAGGTGCTGGAGAATGATTTCTCCGTCTGTATCTTTGATAACGCGAACACTCTCATGTCCTCCGGATATCTTGGCTTTAATCGGTGTATAATCATCACGCCAACTGGTTGTTTCCTTCATATCAAAGGTCACTTTATAATCGCCAGCCATAGCCAAAATATCGGCTCGGTCCTGTTCATAGGATGCTTTGATCTGTGCGGCATTTGGTGCTTCGGCATGATGATTTGCTAATGCCGGAGTGCTGGCAAAAGCAATGGCGAGCAAAGCAGCGCCAAGTTTGGATTTCATATTGATAGACATGATCATATCTCCTTCGTGAATTTGAAAAAATTAGAAACTGGCGCTAAGTGAAACACTGAAATTGCGGCCCGGCTGTGTGAACGCGTCGGTAATGGTGGACGTTGCGGCTAATCCTCTGACGCTGCTCCACAAAGAATATTTCTTGTCGGTTATGTTGAACATTCCGGCCCGAATTTTGAAATTGTCGGTGATCCGGAAAAAAGCCGTCGCATCTATGATTGCTGATTCCTGTGGCCGAAAACAGGCAGCTGTGCAGACGCCCACAGTCTCGTTTGCTTCTTTGCGCGCATTATAACTAACGATGACTTCGCCGCCGAACGCTCCCGACGGATCGCGATACCCCAAGCCGAGAATGGCATTGAGCGGATCAATCGTGGATAGCGACTGGTTCGGGCTGTTTGGTGATTTTACCGTGCCATCGGCAAAGGCAATAGCGAACCGCGCACGAAAGCCGTTTTCTGCTAGATAACTGGCCTTAGCTTCAACGCCTTTGACGTTCACGCTATCCAGATTGATAAACTGAAATACCGCAGGGTCGCCGGGCCGGAAAGAACCGGAAACCTGTTCTTGGCTGATGAAGTCATCATAGTCGGCGTTAAATGCGGTTAGTGCCAGTTTGATATCATCGGTTGCGTAACGAATGCCTGCTTCAAAACTGTCACTGGTTTCCGGTCGCAGATTGGGATTGGGTGCAGATGTGTAACCAAATGCCAGATTTTCGAAGAAGTTGTTGACCTGACTAGGCGTTGGAGCACGGAATCCCCGCGCATAATTACCGAACAGACGAACATCGCCAAGCTTGACCACGGCTCCCACCTTGGGAGACAATTTGGAACCATCCTGACCGGTCGGAGTGAAGGTGGGAAGCAAGGGATCGTTGGTTGGATTCAAATCATAGAAATCATAGCGGACGGCCGGATATAAAGTGACCGCGCCCTCGGCAAATTCTATCGCGTTACCCAGAAAGAAACCACCAAGCGTGAAATCTGTGGATGGAAATGCACGGCTGGGAAAGACCTCTCCAAATGGCGGCACCACGCCGGCGCGCAAGCCTTCTTGCTTTGTCTTGCTAATATCGCCGCCAAATGTCAGCGTATGTTTGATTGAACCGGTGTTGAATGTTGATCGGAAGTCGGCAACCGCGCCAAAAACTTCATTGTCAAAGGTGTTCAGCCTTTCCCGGTCGGGGCGGGGACGTGCACCGGTTGGCGACCGATCTTCATCGGCAAACTGCCGGTCTTTGCCATCCTGCCAATAAGCCGCGAGATGCGCATAATCGATAAAGCCGGAACCTTCTTCGCCCGCATCGTAAGTGTAATCAATCGATGCGCGAACGCGTTTAGTTTCATCCTGTGCGGTCAGGCTATCAACGATCCAGCTGGGTGTAGGACCAAATAGAAAGACAGGTCCGCGCCCCGACAGCACATCGGAGAATATTTCGCGTTCCAGATACTCACCGGTCAGGCGAACTTTATGTGAACCATTGTCCCAGACGAGTTTGCCAAGAAATGCGTTGGATTCGCCATCTTGCGGGTTGGGTGTTGTGCGGGTCGCATCGACTGTATCGATTGTGCCCTGATTATCCAGTTCCTTAAAATCCCGCAGTGAATAGGCCAGCATCGCAGAAACATTCCCGGTCTGACCAGCGAGCGCGACCGTCTCGGAAAACTCTTCATCAGCCGAGCTATATTGCGCTCTGCCAAAGCCGCCGAAGCTATTTCCATTGCCAATAAAATCAACCGGATCGGAAGTGATAAAGCTCACCGCGCCCGAAAGGCCATCACTGCCATAAAGCGCCGATGCAGGGCCGCGCAAAATCTCTACCGACTTGATCAGGCCAACATCGGTTGCATTACCACGACCCACATTTTGCGCACCAAAGCTAAACCCCTGTGGAGACCGGATGCCATCAACCTGAATGAGAACACGGTTCCCGCCAATACCGCGAATATTGAAATCTTCATTCCCGGCACGACCTGTTGTTCCAAGCGCCGCCCCAAAGCGGGCAGGAGCACGGCGAACAGAAACGCCCGGTTCAAAACGTACAATGTCGCGGACATCGGTGGCCAATTCATCAGCAATCTGTTCGCTGTCAATTACTGTTACTGTCGCGGGCGCATCAGATACGTCAACAGGAGCGCGGGTAGCAGTGACGGTGATAACACTTTCACCGTCCTCCAGTACCGCATTGTCTTCAGCCGCATAAGCAGCATTTGAAACAGCCAAAACGGAAAGACTGGACACAAAAACCCCTGCGCGAAAGCGCATAAATAATGACATAAATTGATCCCTTGAAATCTAATTGCTACTGC
>CALKXX010000036.1 GCA_938003725.1 uncultured Sphingomonadaceae bacterium
CTGGTTCCGGGTGCACAACCGCGACGATGTGATCGATAATTTGTACTTCGTTGGCGCTGGGACTCATCCCGGCGCAGGTATTCCGGGTGTCGTCGGCAGTGCGAAAGCAACAGCGGAATTGATGCTGGAAGACTTGGGATAAGTTATTGTGAACCGTGCCAATCTCATCCTGCATGCGAAAACCAGCATTGCTCGCGGATCAAAGTCTTTTGCCGCGGCGTCCAAATTGTTCAAAAAACGGGATCGCGAACGGGTGTGGTTGCTCTATTCATGGTGCCGAGAGTGCGATGATATGGTCGATGGTCAGGACCATGGAGGCCAAATGGCGTCCGTCACCAATCCCGCTAAGCAAGTTGCCGCCGCTCGGGCCTTCACCGCAAGGGCACATGGCGGGGAGAAGACCGGCAAACCCGCCTTTGATGCATTTGGGATTGTTGCGCAAGAACGCAATTTACCTAAAAGATTTGCGGACGATGTCATCGATGGCTTCGCACTTGACGCCAAAGGCTTTCAGCCCCGCACCGAAGATGATTTGTTACAATATTGCTATCATGTGGCCGGGGCGGTCGGGTGCCTGATGGCGATTGTCATGGGTGTTTCACCCTCGGATGAAGACACGCTCGACCGGGCCTGTGATCTGGGGCTGTCCTTTCAACTCGCCAATATTGCGCGCGATATTGCCGAGGACGCAGAGGCCGGCCGCTGCTACCTGCCCCGTGAATGGCTTGATGAAGTGCGATTGGCGCCGGATGATATCATGAACCCAGCCCGGCGCGATGCATTGGTCATTCTGGTTGATCGTCTATGCGATATGTCGGAACAATATAAAGCCTCTGCGCGCATTGGCGCAGCGCAATTGTCATTTCGATCCCGCTGGGCGGTTCTTTCCGCTGCAGGCATTTATGGCGATATCGCCCGGGCCGTCAAAGCCAGCAACGGGGGGTCGCTGGACGAACGTATCACCACTGGAAATGGCACCAAATTCAGCCGGGTCGCAAAGGCGTTTGGACAGGCGTTCATAAAAGCGCGATATTCGGATCGCACAGCGCTGTGGACCCGCAAAGCCAGTCAGAAAGAAACTAGGACCCCGGACCGTGTTCTTTCACATACTGGCTGATCCTCTGCACAGCTTGTGCATGCAGATTTTTTGAACAACAAATAACGCCCAGTGCCTTGCCGTGTGTGCCGTTATACATCAGCTTTTCGCCGATGGCGCTCGAAACAATGCCCCCCGCCTGCGCCGCGATCAGATGCGATGCCGCAATGTCCCACTCATGCCCCCAACGGGTAGAAGCAACAACGTCAGCACGGTCATCTGCAACCATTGCCATCCGCAGCGCAATGCTATTTGGCTTGTCCACCGCTGTCATATTAAGCTCCGGCGGTAATTCTTCCGCTGGAATTCGTGCGCCGGCATATTCGCTGCGCTGACTTGCGTGCAGAGCTCTTCCGTTCAATTCCGATCTTTGCCCGGCTTTGGCGATCCAGGTTTCCTGCATTGCCGGCGCTTCCAGCACACCGAAAACCGGCGCTTCATTTTGGACGAGGGCGACGGATACGCACCAACCGGTTTTCCCCTTCACAAAATCCTTGGTCCCATCAATTGGATCGACAACCCAGGTTAATTCGTCCCCTGCCCCGCTATGATCAATATGAGTTTCCTCAGATAACCATCCGGCTTCCGGGACCAGTTTTTCCAACTCCGCGCGAAGAAAATTATCAACTGCTATATCGGCATCGCTGACAATCTGTCCGGGCGATTTTTCCCAGGTCTTGTCCGCTTTTTTGCCCAATTCCCATTGCTGCATGGCCAGTATCCCACCAGCCTTGGCAATCGCAACAACCTTATCAAAATCAATTTCAGCCACCGGCAACCGTCATGCTATCCGTGCGCAGGGTTGGGGTATTGATCGCGAATTTATATTCCAGATCATCCGCGGGGATCAGGCTGGCGAACATATCCTTTAGATTTCCGGCAATCGTAATTTCGGATATCGGCGGCCCAATTTCACCATCGGTGATCAGGAAACCGCCCGCTCCCCGGCTGTAATCACCAGTCACCGGATTGACACCCATACCGATTAGCTCAGTGATATATACCCCGTGTCTGATATCTTTGATCAGATCAGATTTGGCGACGGTCCCGTTACACATATGCAGGTTGGTTACACTAACGCCCGGTGCTCCGCCCACCCCGCGAGATGCGTGGCCAGTTGGCTTTAGGCCCAATTGACGCGCTGCGGCACTTTCCATAATCCACTGTGTCAACCGGCCGTCGTCAATCAGTTTGGTTTTGGCTGTTGGTAGGCCTTCTCCATCAAAAGCCTTTGAACGCTGACCACGTTTGCGGTGCGGACAATCAATGATCGTTATCGCGTTATCGAATATCTGAGTATCCAGCGCGTCCAAAAGAAAGCTGGTCTTACGGGCGATGCTGCTGCCCGAAATGGCGCCAATAAAATGCCCTAGAAGACTATTCCCGACACGTGGATCATAAACTACCGGCATCGCGCCGGATTTAAAATCGACGGGATTCAAACGCGAAACGGCGCGTTCGCCCGCTTCCTTTCCGATTTGTTCAGCGTTATCCAAATCTTCAAAATAGCGTTTGCTGTCATAGGCATAGTCGCGTTCCATGCCGTCACCTTCGCCGGCGATCACGCTGGCTGAAACACTGTAACCACTGGTTGAATATGCGCCGGAAAATCCGTGGCTAGTGGCCAGCGCCACACTGGCACGCCCGGCACTTGCGCCGCCACCTTCGCTATTCGTCACGCCTGAAACCGCACGGGCAGCATCTTCGGCCTGCAGCGCCATTTCCCGCAAAACTTCAGGTTCCGGGTCTTCGCCATCATCACCATCGATCGGGTGCGGATCGGATTTCAAGATCAAATCCTCTGGTGCTAACCCGGCATATTGATCTTCCGGCGCTTCTTTCGCCATGTCCAGCGCCCGGTCGACCAGTGCCGATAAAATTGCCGGATCCATGTCCGACGAAGATACCGTGGCGGATCGTTTTCCAACAAATACGCGTAAGCCGATTTCCTCGCCTTCGGAGCGTTCAACATCCTCTAGATTGCCAAGGCGCATTTGCACCTGCGTTGCTGCATCGCACACATAAATGGCATCGGCAGCATCTGCTCCGGCCTTCTTGGCTTGGGAAATAAGGTCGTCGGCGCGATCCTGCGCCTCTTGAGGTTTTAGCATGGGCCGGACATAGGTGCGGCGCTGGTCAAGGTCAATGTCGGGTTAGAAATTGAGTGACGAAGCCTAGAGCATCGTCCCCACTGTTTTGAAAATAGCGACGAATACAAACGGCAGTCCGAGCGCGAGAATCCAAAGAACGACCTGATCACGGCGGAATTTTGCGGCGATACTTTGTTCGGACAGCCCGCCACCGTCCATCTTCATCCAGCGTTGTTCAAATTTACGGCAAAAGGGAATGATAATCGCAACAAGCACAACCAAACCAAAATAAGGTGCAACCGACATGCCCTTTGTTTCAATGGCACCCATTACGAAAAATATCTGGAGCAGCGTATAGGTGAGCAGCGCAAATGCGCAATTATTGCTCATCCGTTTATCCCAGCGGATGTTTCCGGACGAAATGACGTCCCGTTTAGCGCTGGACTTGGCAAGCGATTTACGCCCGGATTGATGCGAAGCTGCTGCAACCATTTCTATTCCCCTTCCGTCATCTTCTCTGCGCCGCCGGGTGTAGCCCCCGTACTGACTGTTATGCACTATAGTCCTTCTGACGAAAAAGCCAAATAGACAGTTTTTCAGTATTTTATAACGTTAACGACCGGATTCGCTTGCCAAAAATTGCTGGGTGAGACAGAATCAGTTTTCATTCGCTATGCTTCTTTGAAAGTTCTCACATGACCGCTTCCTTGTCCGATCCGCTAAACCTTCCCTGTGGAAGCACGCTTCCCAATCGTTTTGCCAAAGGGGCGATGACAGAGGGCATGGCGACTCCGGATGGTTTGCCAACCCCGGAACTGGAGCGTCTATATGGCATCTGGTCAGACGGGGGTTCGGGCATGTTATTGTCGGGCAATATTCAGATTGATCGCGATCATCTGGAACGGCCCGGCAACGTCATCATTGATGGCCCAGCCAATGAAGCGATGATGCAGGCATTGACACAATGGGCCAGCACAGCGACGCGAAATGGCAATCATTTCTGGGCTCAGATCAGCCATGCCGGACGGCAAACGCAAACCAATGTCAACAAACATCCCAAGGCACCATCCGCTGTCAAATTGGGCATACCCGGCGGGCAATTTGGTGAACCAATTGCCCTGACGATACAGGAAATCGAGGAACTGGTTGATCGTTTTGCGCTGGCCGCAAAAACCTGTCAGGCAGGCGGATTTACGGGCGCACAAATCCATAGCGCCCACGGCTATCTGCTAAGCAGTTTCCTTAGCCCCACGGCCAATATCCGCACTGATGAATATGGCGGTAGGCTGGAGAACCGCGCCCGTTTCCTGCTCGCCGTGGTGGCAAAGACACGGGCCGCGGTCGGTCCGGACTTCCCCATTTCCGTCAAACTGAACAGCGCCGATTTTCAGAAAGGTGGGTTTGCTTTCGAAGACAGCTTGCAAGTCGTCAAATGGTTGGAAGAAGCCAGCGTAGACTTGGTCGAGATATCAGGCGGCACTTATGAACAACCGGCGCTGATGGGCGACCGGGGCAGCGACACCGGTGCCAGCCAGAATATCGCGCCCTCCACAAAGGCGCGTGAAGCCTA
>CALKXX010000037.1 GCA_938003725.1 uncultured Sphingomonadaceae bacterium
CCACATTGGGGCAACAGTTGAAATCCACTCTGGAGGCCAATGGCTATGCTATTGATCTGTCCACAGATGGGGAAGATGGTCATTTTCTTGGTTCTACGGAAGATTACGATGCCGTCATCCTTGATCTTGGTCTGCCAGAGATTGACGGACTGACGGTACTTGACCGCTGGCGCAAAGAAGAACGCAATTTTCCGGTACTGGTTCTGACCGCGCGGGACAGCTGGTCTGACAAGGTTGCCGGACTGGATGCGGGGGCGGATGACTATTTGGCAAAACCGTTTCAGACGGAAGAATTGATCGCGCGACTGCGTGCTTTGATCCGTCGTGCATCGGGCAACGCGTCGTCCGAGCTTACGGCAGGTGACGTGCGGCTGGATACGCGGTCCGGCAAGGTCACACTGGACGGAAGCCCGGTGAAACTAACGGCTCAAGAATATAAATTGCTGTCCTATCTGATGCATCACAAAGGCAAAGTCGTGTCTCGTACCGAGCTCATCGAACATATTTATGATCAGGATTTTGATCGCGATTCCAACACGATAGAAGTTTTTGTGACGCGCATCCGTAAAAAACTGGGCGCAGAAGTGATCTCAACCATCCGGGGGCTCGGCTATAGTCTAGAGGACCCAGAAGCCTGAATGACGTTCGCAATATAGATTTGCCAATTGATGAAACGGCATCCGGTACGCCCAACCAATCGGATAATTATCGATTAGGCACACAGACCACCGGCTCGCTCAGCCGGAGGATGATCGGTATTGCGGCGGTATGGATCATGGTACTGCTGTTCGGGGGCGGATTTGCGCTCGACCGGGTGTTGGCCGATGCGGTGACGCGCAATTTTGACAATCAATTGGAATATGTTCTGACCGCGATGATCGCGTCGGCCGAAATTGGACCGGACGGTGAAGTATTTTTGAACCGTCCGCTTGGCGATCAGCGGTTTCTGGAACCCAATAGCGGACTATATTGGCAGATAAGTGGACGGAACCATGATGATTTTCCATCGCGGTCGTTGTGGGATCGAACCCTGTCCGCCGCGTTCGCGCATGATGACACTGAAACCCATATTTACAATAGCGATCAGTTCGCCGATGAGCCGCTGCGGATATTAGAGCGTAGCATTGTCCTTCCGGACTCGGATGTGAAATGGGTGTTTCAGGTGGCACAAAGCCGCGATGGTCTGGACGGGCAAATTACCGAAATTCGATCAATTTTGATCAACAGCTTTCTGCTACTCGCGCTGGGTCTAATCGTCATGGCGGCGCTGCAAACACTTTATGGCCTGTGGCCGCTGCGTAAAATTCGCAAGGCGATTGCAGAGATGCGGACTGGACAGCAACAACGGGTGATGGAGCCCATGCCAAATGAAGTGACCCCGATGGTCGATGAACTTAACGAGCTGCTCGATCATAATGAGAAACAGGCGGAGGAGGCGCGACGTCATGCGGGGAACCTTGCCCACGCGCTGAAAACCCCGCTAACGGTGATCATGAATAGTGCCACGGCAAAGGCCGATGATCTAGCCGACACCGTGATCCGCGAATCCGGTGTCATGCGGCGGCAGGTGGATCACCATCTGGCAAGGGCGAGAGCGGTTGGCCGGCGCGGCCATGCCCATAGCCGGGCCCGTGTTTGGCCTAGTCTGCAGGCGGTGGAACGGGCCGTGGGGCGGCTCTACAAGCATGTGCGCATAGATATTGACGGTGATCAGGACGCCGTGGTCTCGGTCGAGCGACAGGATCTGGACGAGATGATCGGAAATCTAGTGGAAAACGCGGCGAAATATGGCGGTGGCAGTGTTTTCGTGACGGTCGAAACCGGTGAGAAATTTACCGAATTGCTCATCGAAGATGACGGCATGGGCATCCCGGAAGAAGAACGGCAAAGAATATTTGATCGCGGCGTTCGACTGGACAGCGGCAAACCGGGCACCGGCCTTGGCCTAGCCATTGTCCGCGATGTCGCAGAGATTTATGACGGTAGCGTATCACTGGAAGAAAGCGAAGACCTAGGCGGCTTGATGGTGCGGCTATGTTTGCCGAGATCAGAAGTTCACACCCCGGGGTAACATTGCTCCGATAGCCGAGTACATGAGAATGAATCAATGAAGCCCAGCGATGTCGCCATTATCGGATGCGGCCCGGGCGGCCTCGCATGTGCTTTGCTTTTGGCGCGTCAGAGGCACCGCGTCACTCTATTTGAACGTTTGTCTGTCCCCAAGCCGGTGGGTTCCGGGCTTTTGATTCAACCATCCGGTCAAAAGGTTTTGGAGGAGCTTGGTCTGTTGGAACAGGCGAAGGCATTAAGCGGACCGGTTGAGCGGCTACACGGTATTTCCGTTACCAAATCGCGCCGCGCGCTGGACATGCACTATGCCAATACCGGCGACGGCAGGCCAGCCTTAGGCATTCACCGTGCTAGTATTTTTGGTATTTTGATAGAGGCGGTCAAGCGTCAGAATATAGCGATTGTTACAGATAGCGAACTGTTCGGTATCGACGAAACTGCTACTTGTGTGACCCCGGTATTTCGGCAAGGCCATGAGGCCGGAAAGTTTGATCTGTTAATCGATGCCAGCGGTGCCAACAGCCCATTGGCAGCCGGGAACAGCCGTAAACTGGATTTCGGGGCCTTTTGGACAACGGTTGATTGGCCGACAGAGCATCAGATTATGGATCGCGCGCTGGATCAGCGCTATCACCGTGCCAGTTTAATGGCCGGCATCATGCCCGTTGGCATAAACCCGGCCACCGGCAATCCCGGTGCAGCGGTGTTTTGGTCTGAAAGGCCCGAAAATGAAGATGCCGTCCGGCAGGCCGGGATTGCGCGTTTCCGGGACCAGTTTTGCGCATTGTGGCCCGAGGCCGAGCCGTTTGTTTCGCAAATAGAATCCATGGATGCCCTGACCATGGCGGTTTACGAGCATCGCATCGGGAGCAAGAACAGCAGCCCGCGTGTCTTTCATATCGGTGATAGCTGGCATTGCACCAGCCCGCAGCTGGGGCAGGGCGCCAATATGGCCCTAATGGACGCAAATGCGCTGGCGCGGGTCATCGATGATGCAGCGACCGTGGGCGAGATCCCCGATCGCTATCGCCGTGCCAGATCCTTTCACGTTAAATTATATCAAACGCTAAGCGGAGTGTTCACCCCGCTTTATCAATCAAACAGCCGGATTTTGCCGTGGATCAGGGACATGATCATCCATCATTTTGCAAGATTGCCGATCATCCGCGCATTGATCGCCCGGACGGTATCGGGAAAACTGGGTGATAGTTTCAACAAATAGGGCGTGCTTATCCTTCGCCGCCGCGAATCTGTTCATGGTGCCGGATCACTTCATTGATGATGAAGCGCAGAAACTTCTCGGAAAATTCCGGGTCCAGATTGGCGTCGCTGGCCAATTGGCGCAGGCGTTCAATCTGTTCTTTTTCGCGGTTGGGGTCAGCCGGGGGCAGCTTGTTGGCAGCTTTATATTCGCCGACGGCCTGTGTTATCTTGAACCGCTCTGCGAGCATGAACACCAGCGCCGCATCGATATTGTTGATGCTTTGTCGATATTGCTGAAGTTTGTCGGTCATAGTGTGTTACCCGGTTGCAGCTGGTCGCAGATTTCGTAAACTGCAACTAATATAAGATTGATTTCACTTGCCTTATTCCTAGTGACTTGCCACATCCGGCGCAACATGTCTGCAACCGTTCATCATCTCGATCGCGAAACCGAACCATCTCTGGAACCGATGATGGCGCTGGTCGCCAGTGATATGAATCAGGTAAACAGCGTTATATTGGACCGGATGCAGTCGGATATTCCGCTTATCCCGGAACTTGCCGGGCATTTGATTGCCGGCGGCGGCAAGAGAATGCGGCCGATGCTGACCCTGGCTGCGGCAAAAATTCTTGACTATGAAGGGGACCGTCATTTCAAGTTGGCGGCGGCGGTTGAGTTTATTCACACCGCGACCCTATTGCACGATGATGTCGTGGATGGGTCAGACCTGCGGCGCGGAAAAACGACTGCGAATCTGGTGTTCGGCAATCCGGCGACGGTGTTGGTGGGGGACTTTTTGTTCAGCCGCTCGTTTGAGTTGATGGTCGAAGATGGCTCTTTGAAAGTGCTGAAAATTCTCTCTCATGCCTCTGCGGTAATCGCAGAAGGAGAGGTGAACCAGCTCACCACGCAGCGTAAAATTGATACAAGTGAAGACCGCTATCTGGATATTATCGGCGCAAAGACCGCGGCGCTGTTCGCTGCTGCCAGCCGAATTTCTGCGGTCGTTGCTGAACGGGACGAAGAAACAGAAATGGGACTGGATGCCTATGGCCGCAATCTGGGTATTGCGTTTCAGCTAGTGGACGATGCAATCGACTATAGCTCGGATAGCGAGACGATGGGCAAAGGCGTTGGTGATGATTTCCGCGATGGCAAGGTAACCTTGCCGGTCATATTGGCTTACGCACGTGGTAGCGACACGGAGCGCACATTCTGGAAAGAAGCGATTGTAGGTCATCGTACATCGGATGAAGATTTGGCCCATGCCACGGAATTGCTCGGTCAAACGGGTGCGATTAACGATACCATGTCGCGGGCGCGCCACTATGGGCAACGTGCAATAGATGCGCTGGGCGTGTTTCCGGCGGGTAAAGCAAAAGCTGCCATGACGGAAGCAGTTGAATTTGCAATCTCTCGCGCTTATTGACGCAGCCACGCTGTAATTTTGAATCACAGGAATATTTATGCCAGCTCGGATATATCAAAACCCGATGAATGCGATGCAATCTGGCCGGGCATTGACCGATAAATGGGTGCTGGAATTTGAACCGGCAGAAGCCCGAAAAGCCGATGCATTGACCGGTTGGGCAGGGTCCGGCGATACGCAAAGACAAGTGAAGCTAACATTTGCAAACGCCGATACCGCGCGCGCCTATGCTGACAAATATGGAATCAGCTATGCAATGGTAGAAACGCCGAACAAGACTCTGAAAATACAGGCTTATGCGGATAACTTCCGTTAGTTCGAAAAGCTATCCAAGTTGAAGTAACAATAGTAGTTTTACATCAATTCCGGCGCCTTCGCTGCGCTTATTTTCGATAAAGTCGCTCAAATCGGTCAGGGCAATGCGGTGCACGGTGATGTTTTCACCCGGAACTCCACCGCCCTCATTGACCTTGGTCAGGCCACCGGCTTTGAATAGAGAAAAACTCTCGGATACCATGCCCGGGGAGCTGAAAAACTCTCCGCAATCTTCCATCACATCCGCCCGGTAGCCGGTTTCTTCCTCCAACTCGCGGGTCGCAGCAATGGCTGCATCTTCATCGGCATTATCGTCATGATCGCCGACAAGGCCGGCGGGCAGCTCTATGCAATTTTTGCCCAGGGGCACACGATATTGTTCAACCAGTAACACGTGGTCATCATCAACGGCCAGAATCACCGCGGCTCTTATCCCCCGGCTGCGAGAGACATATTCCCACTTCCCTTGGCGCTTCGCTGTGATGAAGCGGCCTTCCCACATCACTTCTTCCGGTTCAGCCTTGTCTTCTATGCTCAAAGCTCAATCAACCTGTCGGGCAGCTCATTCGGGTTGTTTTCGGACTTGGGAAAATGTTCTTGCAACACTTTGCCTACATGTTGAACCGCGGCCGCCATGCCTTCTCCGGGCCGGCCAGCGCGTATCTCATCAATCAGGGCGACCATAGCCTCGCCCCAAACCTCTGGCGATACCTTGTTCGCTATCGCCTCGTCAGCGACAATCTCTGCGCGATGCTCGCCCAATGAAACATAGATAAGAATGCCCGTCAGGCCGACCGTCCGATGCTCTGCACCGACTTTGAAAAAATCGATAGCGCGCTTGCGGACCCGGCGCTGTTTGGTGCTTTTCGGCGTCACCGCAAGCCGCAATGGCATCCAGGCGAACAGGTAACGCATAGACAGAAAGACGATTACGCTGGCGATAAACAGGAGCCCCATCAGTTCCGATGCGGTAAAGGCATGTCCCCAACCGCCAAACCAGCTGTTCAACAGGTCTTGGTAGATGGAGGGGATAATTGCAAAGGTAGATAAAAACAGGAACAATATTCCGATCGCCCAATGTAACCCGGCGTCATGATATTTGTCGGACAGCTCGGTCACGATGGTTACAATCTCGCCATCGGTAGCGGCTTCTGCTTTCCGAACGGCAGATGTGACAAGCTCATGATCGGCTTGGGATAGTCTGTTGACCTTTGCCATTACCAACCCCCTGACGCGCCGCCGCCGCCAAAGCCGCCACCACCGCCGCTAAATCCGCCGCCACCGAAACCGCCGCCGCTGCTACCGCCGCCCCGGCCGGAACCGCCACCGCCGCCCCAGATGATAACGGGGCCAGCGCCGCTACGATATCTGCGCCCACCGCGCCGCGATGACCGAAAAGAGGAAAAGACAATCCAAATGATCACGATGATCCAGAAAATTACCAGAAAACCGCTGTCATTCCCGCCAGAACTCTGGCGCTTTGATCGCGCATTGGTCGCCACCGCACGTGCTTCATCTTCTGGTAGCGTCAACTGGGTCGCGATACTGTTCACACCGCTGATGATACCGGCTGGCATATTTCCGCCGCGAAATTGTGGCAATATTTCTTGTTGAATAATGATACTGGAGAGTGCGTCGGTCATGATACCCTCAAGGCCGTAACCGACTTCTATTCGAACCTTTCGGTCATTTGGTGCGACAAGCAGAATAACGCCATTATCTTTTTCTGTCTCGCCTTCGCCGTCCTGACCAATTCCCCACGCGCGACCGAGCTGATAGCCATAGTCAGCAATATCATATCCCTGCAAATCGGGCACAGTCGCGACAACCAGTTGCCGGCCGGATTGGGTTTCCAACGCGGTAAGTTTTGCCTCAATCCCTGCTTCTTGCGCTGGATCAAGCAAATTCGCTTCATCGACCACCCGTCCGGTGAGTTCAGGAAAGGTTTGGGCGGCAAGTTGTGCTGTCGCCATCAAAAAAACGACAACAGCGACAACGATTATTCCCTTCAATGGTTGAAAAAGCATATTTGCAACCATTCCCCTAGAATTTCACCTCAGGAGCTTCTTCTGCGCCTTCGGTCGTTGCGGTGAAAGGTTCCATGGGTTCTGCACCGTGAATGATTTTTGCGCCGATAATATCGGGGAAGGTTCGGATGGTGGTGTTATATCCGCGAACCGCTTCGTTATAATCACGTCTCGCGACGCTGATGCGGTTTTCAGTGCCCTCTAGCTGACTCTGCAACGCTAGAAAATTCTGGTTTGATTTTAGATCGGGATAGGCTTCGACTGTCGCAAGAAGGCGCCCCAGTGAGCTTGACAATGCGCCTTGCGCTGCAGCAAATTCTTGAATTTTTCCTGAATCCTGCAGATCACCGGCGCTAACTTGTATAGAGCTTGCTTTTGCCCGAGCTTCAACAACTGCGGTTAAAGTATCCTGTTCTTGAGCGGCAAAACTTTTGACGGTTTCGACTAGGTTGGGAATTAAATCTGCGCGGCGCTGATACGTGCTTTCCACGTCTGCCCATTTGGCCTTAGCCTCTTCCTCAGCAGTCGGAACGCTGTTGATACCGCAAGCGCTTAAAGATAGCGCAGCTAGCGGAACCAGTGCATATTTGGTCAAATTGCTTGGCATGTTGTATTTTCCTCCGTCTTCGCGGTGAAGCACCGCGTCCTAATGTAAAAATAGGTATTAAATCAACCAATTGCAACGGCTTCGCTCGACATTACATCCCTTTTCGGGTATTTACACGTTGTTTCATGGGAAGGGAATTTTGCAATGTTCAGTGAGTTTAAAGATTTTATTTTGAAGGGCAACGTGCTTGACTTGGCTGTCGCAGTTATCATCGGGGCTGCGTTTGCAACCATTACAACGTCATTGACCGAAGATGTGATCATGCCGATTGTTAGCGCGGTTTTCGGAACACCTAATTTTTCCAATATGTTCATATTGCTCGGCGCAGTGCCAGATGGAGTCAGTGCGACCGATTATGCTGCTTTGAAAGAAGCCGGTGTTCCAATGCTCGGTTGGGGACAGTTTCTCACAGTGGTGATTAACTTTGTCATACTGGCTTTCATCATCTTCATGAT
>CALKXX010000038.1 GCA_938003725.1 uncultured Sphingomonadaceae bacterium
CGCCACTACCCCAATGACCTTTTGATCTCCGGATTTGACATATTGTTCTTCTGGGATGCGCGGATGGCGATGCAGGGCATTCAGTTTATGAAGGACGTGCCGTGGAAGCGGCTCTATCTGCACGGGCTTGTGCGCGCCGAGGATGGTTCGAAAATGTCCAAGTCAAAGGGCAATGTTGTCGACCCGCTCGGACTTATCGATGAATATGGTGCCGATGCGCTGCGTTTCTTCATGGCGGCGATGGAAAGTCAGGGCCGCGATATCAAGATGGATGACAATCGCGTCGAAGGCTATCGCAATTTCGCCACCAAGCTATGGAACGCCTCGCGCTTTTGTGAAGTGAACGGCATTGGCGCGAGCAAAACACTTGCCGCGCCAGAGGCCGCCCTGCCCGTCAATCGCTGGATTATTTCAGAGGTTGTGGAAACGCAGCAAGCCCTCGACAAGGCGCTCGGCGACCTGCGCTTTGATGCAGCGGCCAACACGATTTATCACTTCACATGGGACCGGTTCTGCGACTGGTATCTGGAACTGATCAAGCCTGTCTTGCAAGGCGATGATGCTGGCGGAGCGGACGAAACCCGGTTGGTTGCTGGCTGGGTGCTCGATCAGATTATCGTCATGCTCCACCCGTTCATGCCGTTTATCACCGAAGAATTATGGCATGCTATGGCCCAAGAAGACGGGGGTCGCAGTTACGATCTGATCGTGGCGAAGTGGCCCGCGCCAAACGCGGAGATTGACGCAGAAGCAAAAGATGAAATCGACTGGTTGATCAAACTTGTTACCGAAGTGCGGTCCACCAAGGTCGAGCTCAACATCCCGCCCGGAACCAAAATGGCTGCCCATGTTCGGGACGGTGATGGTGCGTTGATGGAACAGATTATGCGCCATAACGCGGCGTTGGATCGCGTTGGCCGTTTGGAATCAGTTTCTGCTGATCCGGCCCCCAATGGTCCATCCGCGCAGCTTGTAGTTGATGGCGCAACTTATGTGCTGCCTCTGGCCGGCGCAATCGACATCGACGCTGAAAAAGGCCGACTAACCAAAGCGCTCGAGGGCGTCAGCAAGGAAGCAAAATCCCTCGAAGGACGTCTTGGCAATCCCAATTTCGTCGAGAAAGCGAAACCCGATGCCGTCGACAAAGCCCGTGCCGACCTAGCGGACAAAACTGCTGAGGCTGAACGATTGCAGGCGGCTTTGGCGCGTTTGGGGTAAATTTCTGTCATTGCGAGGAACGTCAGCGACGAAGCAATCCAGAGCCGTACATACCGTTCTGGATTGCCGCGCTTCGCTCGCAATGACCGCGACAGTATTTTGGCCTAGCTATCGCCTCCCCGCCGCATTTCATCCGCGCTTTTGCGCAATTCCGCTGCACCCCTGCGCATCTCTGCCGCGCCGCGTCTAAACTCGGGAACTTTTTCGAGCAGTTCATCGGCAGTCAACTGACCATCACCCCAATTGTCACGCCGCGCTGATTCCCGCTCACGAAACGCGGGCTCGCGTTCCAACCGGTCGGCATAAGCTTCCAGCTTGTCGGCACCGCGCAGCATTTTCTGTGCGCCCTTTTCCATGCCAATCGCACCTTTGGCTAGGCCGGACTTAACTTTTGCTTCAATATGCTGCGCAAGGTCATCACCCCATTTTTTGTCAAATTTATGTGCGCCGTCATGGGCCTGACCAATAGCGGAGGGGATCAGCGTGGCTGCTGCTGCCATCGCAATGACTGCTGCGATTCTAGAATATCGATTTTCAAGCATATATAGCTCCATCTGTCGTGAATATGCGCCATGCACATTCTTATGACTACAGATGTAATCGATGAATCGTATCTAACCAACGCCATTCGACAAACGGCCGACCTCAATGGACCAAGGTCTATCCAGTTCTATATAGTCAGCCGCGCGCTTAACGGCCTTGCGAGCGCCAGCGTTTGACGACGCGCTGAATAATCTCTTCCTCGCCGCCTTGCTCTCGCCACAACTCAGAGAAGAGCGGATCTTCGGAGGCGGGTCGGCGTTCTTCAGCCAGTGTATCAAGCGATACACGGATTGGAATCGCAACACCTTCTCCGCAACAGATGACCTCTCGGTTACGTAGCGCGGGGATGCTGTCTAGGAAACCGCGCGCGCCTTCCGGCATGGCCGCTTTCACAAAATTCTGATCTCGATCATTATTGAGCCGCATAGACAGGATCGTACCGCATTGTGACAGCACGCCTTCAGCCAAATCTGATGGCCGCTGCGTAATCAATCCCAAAGAAACGCCGTATTTCCGGCCTTCCTTGGCAATTCGGCTTAAGATATCGCGGACGCTGCTATCTTCGGACTCATCACTTGGAATATAGCGATGTGCCTCTTCGCAGACGAGTAGCATTGGTCTTTTGGGTTCATTGCGGGCCCAGATGGCATAATCGAAAACCAAACGGCTGAGCACCGCCACAACGGTCGGTGTAATCTCGGAAGGCATGGCCGACACATCAATGATCGAAATCGGTTTACCCTCAGCCGGAAGCCGGAAAATCTTGGTTAAAAATGAGGCCATTGTGTCGCCAACCAACATGCCGGAGAACATAAAGCTATACCGCGGATCAGCCTTGATCTCATCTATCTTGGTTTTAAGGCGCTGGAAAGGGGCGGTATTGGTCGACTTGTCCAGTTTCCCCATTTCGTTTTGAATGATCGTCGTCAGATCCGAAAGAAGATAGGGAACGGGAGAATCAACCGTCAACTTGGCAACGCCAGCTGCAGCCTGGCTTTTGGCTTTGGCTGCCAACAGGCATTTCGCGAGGATATCACAATCCATCTGCTTATCATCGCCGGTCGATTGGACAAAGACTTCGCAATGTTCCTGAAAATTCATCAACCAATAGGGAAGGTTGAGGTTATTCACATCGAACAGCTTGCCGTTATTCTTGAACGCAGCGGAATATTCCCCGTGAGGGTCAACCATGATGATATGACCATCGGGCGCTAGATCACAAATCTTATGAAGTATCAGCGCAGCCGAAGTAGATTTACCGGTACCGGTAGAACCCAGAAGTGCGAAATGTTTGCCGAGCATAGCATCGACATAAAGCGCACCGCGAATATCATCCGTTGGGTAAACCGTTCCAATTTCTACATTGGCCCGGCCATCGGATGCATAAACCTGTTTCAAATCGGCTGTGGTGACAGCATAAACCACTGAACCTGGAACCGGATAACGGGTCACACCGCGCCGGAAATTATATATATGTCCAGTCAGGCGTTCCTCGTCACCTTCTCCCAAAAAATCAACCGCAGCGATGATAAGCCCCGATTGCCCCTCGTGCAGTTTTTGTGTCCGGATGTTGGCAAGCAGCCAAGTCTGACCTACACGAATTTTTACCTGGCTGCCCACTTGGCCAGCCATTTTCACAGTTGGGTCGGCATGATCCATCAGATTAGCGAGCACCTGACAATCAATGACGATGCGAGAGCCGGAACCGGCGATCTCTATCACTTCTCCGATCTTGTGACCTTCCGACCGTTTAGGCGTTTCGGCCTGTTTCGGTGCGATTTGCGGAGTTGGTTCTGCCGCAGGGATTGGCTTCGCTGCGGGAAAATTGTGAGAGCCCATATCTGACATAATGACTAAATTGTCCTGTGTTATTAATCAGACAAGACTTTAGAAACTTATGGTTAAGGAATATTTACTGCGGTTAACATCGGCAAGAGCAAGCCATCACAGCTCACATCTTGCGAAACGCATAACCGGCGGCCCATCCCAAAATGATGGAAATCAGAACCGCCAGCAAACCGTAAAAGAATCCGTAATTCTGGGCTAAATTGGTAACCAGCCGCCCGAGCCCGATCTTTTCGATTTTGATTTCCTTGATCTCCGCCGCTTCAACCCGGCCGTCGATGATCAGGAATGTCTCCGCAGAATATTCACCTACCGGTACGCTCGCCGGCAGATTGATCCGGGCCTTGTACAAAACGCCGCTCTCTATCTCGACACTATTCGGCAGGTTTTTATACAATTGGCCACGTGAATTGAGATCCACCAAACCTGTTTCAAACCGCTCCAACTTTTTGCTGTCAATCGCGCCGGCAGGGGAAAGCTGGAGATGCTCAAGGCCGAGTTCGTAGATGTCAGCAGTTTTGTCGTCGACAATCTCTTCAATCGGGCGCGAGGACGCCACAGCGTAATAGCCCGGTGCGGAACGGAACTCACTACTTGCGGCATTGATCCAAATACCCGCGACTTGCTGTTTCTCGCGCAATATAATGGACTCTGTCGGCCCCTTCAAAACCACTACGATATCGGCTTCATCGCGGTTACGCGTTTCGGGTGGGTATGTGATCGCCCCGAACAACAACAATTGCGCCCCGTTAAAATCGCCCTTGATGCTGATTTTATCCTGAGACACATCAGGAACCAAGGTAGGCGTATTTGCAGTCACCATGAATAGCGCCAAAATTGCAAACAAGGCTTTGCCAAAGGTAGATCGACGCTGCATCACAGCGGCTGCACCGTAAATATCTCATCAGGCTGGAACCCAAGGCCCAGCGCCATCCGTACGGCCACGATCAGGACCATGATCGCCAGCGATAACCGCAAATATTCTGGCCGCATCCGCTGTGCAAATTTGGCGCCCAGCTGTGCGCCGGTGACGCTGCCGATCAACAACAGCGCTGCCAGCACGATATCGACTGCTCTTGTGGTCATACTATGCATCATTGTGGACGCTATGGTGACAAATAGAATTTGGAACAGCGATGTCCCGACCACAACCTGTGCCCCCATGCCAAGCAGATAGAGCATTGCTGGTACCATGATGAAGCCACCACCGACGCCAAGCAACATTGTCAAAATACCGGTAAGCAACCCCAGCACGAAAGGAGCAATTGGGGATATATACAAACCCGACCGATAAAAGCGCCATCGCATAGGCAGGTTCGCGACCAGCGGATGATGACGCCTTTTCCGTGCCGGCAGAGGGTTTCCGGATCGAACGGCCTTTACGCTCGCCCAGGATTCTTTGGCCATCAACCCTCCAATGCTTCCAAGCATGAGTACATAGAGAACGTTGATTACAGTATCGATTTGACCCCATCGCTGCAGGATCTGAAACAGACCCGTGCCGATAAATGTTCCGAAGATACCGCCAACAACAAGCACCCCGCCCATTCGAAAATCAACGCCCTTGCGGCGCATATGTGCTGCGACGCCGGAAATACTGGCTCCGGTTACCTGCGTAGAGGCGGATGCTGCGGCGACGGTCGGGGGAATACCATAGAAAATCAACAACGGCGTCGTCAGGAAACCTCCACCCACACCGAACATCCCGGATAAAATACCGACCAAGCCACCCAGTAGTACAATGACGAATGCATTGACCGACAAGTTCGCGATAGGGAGGTAAATATCCATTGTTCCAAAGGGACTAATCCCTTTTGCTCATGGGATAAAGAGACTTGCCGCCTATTGAGCAAAGAAACTCTTGACCCATGAATTTATCAGGCGGGTTTACCGGCTAAAAATCTGAGCTAAGCGTGATTGCCAATCCAGACCCTGGCTCTGCATTGCCCGCAACGCGTCGTCGCCAATCGACAGACACCCGTAAGGCTGTGTCGGCCACCGGAAATCGAATATCCAGGCGCGGTCCAACATCAACTCGCGCTAAGTCTCGTTGACCGCCGGTCCAGATGCCCGTGCCAACGCTTACCTTTTTCCGGTCATTTCTTATCAGTTCTTTCTGAAGAGTAGCTGCACCACCGAAAAAATAGCTATTGCGGTCATTCAGGACATAACCAACCTGCCCATAGGTTTCCAACTTCACGTGGTTTAAGATATTAACTGGGTTGGTACCGCCAGCGAGATAAATTGCTACGCCTCTATTGCGATTGTTGCTTTTCAGTCCCATCCGCTGCTCTGCGTGAATGGAAATTGGAATAGCGGCGAGTGGTTTTACTTTTGCTCCGATGGCTATTTCTTCTTCACCCGATTCCGAAAGTGCGCTTGTCGCTCTCACGAGAAAGGAGGCTTCACGATCCACATCACCGGAAAACCGGTAGCTCAAAATTGCCCCAGCTTGACTGGCACCATATTGTCCGCCTTGCCCTGTGATGGGGGACAAATCCGAAATTTCCGTCCTGTTGCTTCCCTCTCGGATAAACGACCATGCGTATAGCGACCATGCCGAGGCGTCTTTTATCTCCGGGCGATCACCCGCAGGGTTAATCTTTTGCCCTGTGGCAGGTTGAAGAATTTTTCGCCTGGGGTCGGGGATGGGATTGGAGGTAGAGTTTTGCAACCCAACAGATACCGGCAAGATCGAGCCAAATATGTTGTCGTCTGTTTCATCCAAATTCGATGTGCGCGAAACAAGTTCAGTAAATTTTTCTCGCTTAGACAATGTCAAACTCGGCCAGTTTCTAAAATTGGAAGATGGGCTGGCAAAAGTGATTACTCGATCCTGATCCATCTGCAATCGGCCGGCGCGCGGCCCACTTGCATCTATTTTCTCTCGCACTTCTTGCCGCAAATCCGGCTCGGATCGAAACAATGGCACATCTGATGCCATCAACAATCCATCATTCGGCGACGTCAGGGAAGCAGAGAATTCCCAAACCGCCCGTCCCACTATCCAGCATGCCGCTATAGTCAATAATGCTCTAAGCGGAGCCCCCATGTCGGCTTGCGCGTCGATACTAGCCGCTCCTGGAAAGGACTTCTAAGGGCGGCAATTGCCGTGTTTCCGAAATATTCGGGATAAAATGATCGGTCTTTTCCCACGCCATCGGCCGACCGGATAAGCTGCCGATATATTGCACCATCGCCCGTCTCGCAGCCATGATGTTAATGATGTTCGACACGAGCGTCCGGGGGATCGATAGCAATGCTTCTCTCATGCCGTAAAGCCGGAATACAAAATGCCCGCGCATGATCAAACGCCACATCAGGAATACTGCATTTATTAACAGCAATGTCTTCAAATGTGGCGACAGAGGTTCTGGTCGATATAGCTCCAACATTCCCAACAGGCCTAGCAGACCGGTTAACACAATAGCGAGGTAAGCGAACGCCAGCACAATCGCTGCAAGGCTGGCCTTGCGATCGCGCAATCGCATCCAGTTTTCGCGCCAGCATGGTTTCCACCCAAGTCGATCCCATCCCGATAACGCGATGCCCGCCATCCAGCGGCTTTTTTGTTTTACCGCATCTTCCAGATTATCCGGAAAAAACTCCTGAGTGGCGACCAGCTGGCCTTGTTGGTCCCGCAGTCTGGCAAAAATACCGCGAGAATTACCGTCTGTAAGATGCAAACCGAGTTCATAGTCTTCCGTCATACTTGTCGCATCAAAGGGCTTCCCGCGTGTATAGACGGCCAGGCGAGCGAGCGCGTCCTTTGCAAAGGCACATCCAACACCAGCCGATGGAATAGAGACACCAAGAGCCTCCCTGAGGACCATTTGCTTACCGTGCATTTCGGCAAATTCATCGCCATAATGACCCGCCACCCAGCGCGACTTGATCGCGCGTCGCGGAATGACCGGCAACTGGACCAAAGCCGCACGACTAATCAAATGATCGAAAAGCTCCAAAGCCTTCGGATGTACCAGGTCTTCGGCATCATGCAGGACGACCGCCTTGAAATTGTCAGATTCGCCAATTTCATCCTGACACAAAGCCGACCATAGTCGGTTCAAACAATCTGCTTTGGAAGTTGGTCCCGCTTGGTCACACAAGACCAGCCTGACTTTGTCAGACCCACGTGCCGCCATCGACACTGCTGATATGGTATCGGGGTCATTCGGATAGCAACCGACATAGATTCTGAAATTTGGGTGTTCCCACTGTTCCAAACAACGACGGAGCATGGCGGAAATTACACCTGCCTCTTTCCAGGCCGGAACAAAAATGGCGAGTCGGCCATCATCTTGCGCGGCGGGAAGGTTTTCCACCACCGCCCGATCGTGCTGGTTGTAGACGAAATATTTACGGCGGAGTGAATGGCCAATCCAAAGCCCGTCGAAAACAATATCATCAATCGAACCGATCAAAAAACAGACGCTCGCAAAAAGTAGCAGCTCTTTCTGAAAAATATCGATAAATGGCAGGATTACATCAATCATTGCGCGCGCACTCCAAGGCGCTCCAGCGTGGGAACACTGTTTTCGGTTTTTGGTTTGACGGCAAAGCTGGTTATTTATTCAGCTGTAGACTTCTAACCGGAATGCAATCGCTCCGCCTCTGAAGGTCGGGCATATTCGTGCGCCCCGATAGCGAGTGCCAGAATCATCGGATATGCCCAGAACGCTGTACCCGTTGCCAGAGCCCATGGTGCAATATCAGGCGCCACTGCCGTAGCCACATGAATGGAGATCGCGACTAAGTGAAATGCAGTTGCCCACATCGGCCAATACCGATCGGAAACCATGGTTAAATAGATCAGAGCTAAAAGTACGATCATATCCACATAAAACGTACTGGTAGCGAGACCCGTCCAAGCGGTTCCGGAGACATGAAAACCTAATGTCGTAGCGACAGAGCCGATTATCATTATTGCGCCGCCCACATATTCTGTTCGATTACCGCGATAAAACGCGTAGCCACACGCTATAAAAAGGTAGGCGTAGAATAAATATGGTATCGCTGTTTGAAAAATCATAATCGTGCCCCATCCACAACGAATATCAGGGTGTCATCGAAACGCGCTTGGGTCGCGGGCGTCATTTAGGCGGCCTGATCCACCAGAGATAATCCATTTCGTCCTTGCGTGAGTGGAGGTTTGTCATTCCCACTACCCACGGCCATCTCCCGAAGGCCAATTTGTATTTGGGTTTCAGCCAGCCGATTATGCGTTTCCACAATCTCTCCACGTGCACCGACCAGGGTGGCCAGCGTTTGTGCGGCATGAGACATTGCATCCTGACCAACTACGGCCGACAAATTTGCATTATTTCGTGCCACAGGCATATAGCCTGCCAAATCTGCCATCTTGCTGATAGCTTCGTCAATTGCTTTTTCAGTTTCAAACAACCGATGTGCCAATTGCTGCGCTGCGTCCCGTCTTTGTTTAAGCATGATTAACTCCTCCGTAGGAATCGCTTCTCTACGTTTTTGCATCCACAATTTAATGGGCAGTTGCGCTTGACCGATGCGGCCTTATGAACCGCGCAGCCGGGAAAGCGCTTCCAATCCCGCTAATATTCCGCCGAAGGACACCGCTGATCCGATGGCGATTACAATGATCCATCCCAATCTTTCGATAGAGCTTAGCTCATTTTTCTCGCCGCGAGCTCGCGGAAACGGTAACCGAGAGGACCTGCTAGCTTGACGGTCCATTTGCAAAGCGGCGGTGCCATCTTCGAAATTGGATCGATCAGATATCAGATGATCTGCAACTTCCGTGTCCCTTTTGTTCGACAAATCCAATTTGGCGGATTCGCCGGAATTCTCAACATCCGACGATTGATATATCAATGGTTGATATGCTGGCGCCCCCTCCAGTTCAGCAAATTTGCGAGCGGCCTCAAAGCGCGTACTAACGCCCAAAACCCGCATTGAACCGCGCAAACGCTGATCGACGGTATGGGGTGAAATGCCCAACTCTCGGCCAATTTCCTTGGAATTCAAATGAGCAAGAACCAGCCGCAGGCAATCGCGTTGACCGACGGACAAGTTCACATCGGAAGGCATGGAATCATGATCTGACATGGTGTCTACCGCCATATGCATGGCTTTGAGTCAGACTGGAATTCAATATTTTCCACTTGAACGGGTAGTTTCTGCATATGAATGGCATAGCAAGGAATCGAACCTTGTCGGTCATTCCGCCCCCTGTTAACTTTTACCCAATTATTAGACATTCAATCATGCCATAGCAGACCAACGTAAAATCGTGAAACTTTAATCATTTTTGATAATCTGGTTTCAGGACAAATCATAATGATTGTTTTGCCAGAAACCTGCTGGACTTGACGCTGCGATCAGGCCATCACACACAAAAGTGGCAGGAGAGACTATGAACGCATCACAGGCAGCGGCGTCAGCTAACACCAATACAGGTCAGGCTTTCGGCACCAAAGGTTACCGTAACTACGTACTAATCTCTCTCACTTTGCTCTACACTTTGAACTTTGTTGATCGCGTGCTGATTTCCATATTGGCTCAGCCTATCATTGATGAATTTCAGCTTCAGGATTGGCAATTCGGGTTGCTGTCAGGTTTCGGCTTTGCGTTAATGTACACGCTTGTGGGCATACCGATTGCGCGATTTGCGGAGAAGTGGAACCGAGTTCGTATCATCGCGGCAAGCGTAATATTATGGTCAGTGATGACCGCGCTTTGCGGTTTCGCTGGCGGCTTCTTATCGCTTCTCGCCTTCCGCGTTGGTGTCGGAATTGGTGAAGCAGGCCTTACACCGCCCGCAAACTCAATCATAGCCGACTATTTTCCTCCGCGCAGCCGGGCCCGCGCCATGGGCACGTACGCGATGGGAGTTACCCTTGGCGGTGTCTTCGCCGCCGCATTTGGGGGGCCGATTGCCGATATGTTCGATTGGCGAACGGCGTTCATCGTCCTTGGTGTTCCCGGCATTCTTATCGGGCTCGTTTTTTGGATTTCGGTAAAGGAACCTCCTCGCGGATATTCTGATCCACCTGGCACAGAAAAGCACGAAAACAGAGGCATAGTCGAAACCTTTCGGATATTGGCCCAAAAGCCTACTTTTTGGCTGAATACAGGGGCAGCAGCCCTAGTTGCGTTCGTCGGCTATGGTATAAGCGCCTTCCAGGTCGCTTATTTTCAAAGGGCCTTTGAAATGACACTCTCCGAAGCGGCATTTCAGATTCAGGTACCTGCCGGCCTAGCCGCCTCATTTGGTATTTTCGCCGCTGGGTATTTGACTGAAAAGCTGACCCCTCGATGGAAAAATGCACTGGTTATGATACCCGGTATCGGACTTGTCCTAAGCGTACCTTTTTACATGATCGCCTTTTCAACAGGTAACGTCCCGCTCGCTGTCTTTATGCTCATTGTTGGCGCAGCGCTGCATTACACCTATCTTGGTGCGCAGTACACAATTGGCCAAGGGATAGCAGATGCGAAATCCCGGGCCACGGCGATTGCAATCCTACTCTTCATTGTGAACATAATCGGATACGGGTTCGGGCCACTATTTGTTGGCGCATTGAGCGACATTATGATTAGTAGCCAACTTTCTGCCTCCGCATTTGGTGCGGAATTGACATCTGATATGTGTAAGGGCGCCCGCGAGCTGCTAACAACAAATTTGGGCGGTGAAAAAGCGCAGGTTTGTCTGGACGCAAATGCTGGCGGCCTCGGGCAATCGCTCCTGATTACAGGCGTGCTCTATGGTATATGTGGCATAATCTATATGCTGGCGAGCAAAACGCTCCACAAAGACCTCGTCGCGAAAATGGACTGATCTAGATACCGTTGAGATACCGATAATGGCCCGTCCTGACCCTTGGCAGTTAAACGCTGCAAACTACCCACAGTCCCTGCTGACGCCAACCCGGTTTCAGGACATGGACCCGAATCGACATCTAAACAATGTAGCTTTTGCATCGATGTTTGAAAATGCGCGCGTGCGGCTGAATCGAAGTTTGCGGCCATGGGCGGATCGTCCGAAAAACGAGCGCAGTATGGTGGCGGCGGTGACCATCAATTATCTGCGCGAAGGACAATATCCCGACGATGTGACAGTCTGTTCTGGCGTCAGCAAAATTGGCACATCAAGCTATGTGATCTCTCAAGCGATGTTCCAGCATGATCAATGTATTGCCACTTGCGACAGCGTGATCGTATGCCGCACGGACGGGCAAGCACTGCCACTGCGCCCTGCAGTTGTGCAAGAACTTGAGCAAATGCTGATCAAGCGTGACTAAAATCAGTCGATAAAATTGGCCGCGCGTTTTTGCATAAAGGCATAAACCGCCTCAACCTGGTTTGGAGTACGGCTGACTTTGTCCTGGCCTTGCGATTCCGCCATTAGTATCTGATCTTCATTCATATCGGGAAGTCTGTTTATCAGATCCTTTGCTATTTGAACCGCTTGTGGATGCTTGCCAGCGATTTCAGCCGCAATTTCCATCGCTTTCGCATGTGGGTCTTCTGAAAGATGTGTCACGAAACCAAGGTCCTTACCTTCTTCACCGGTAAAAATACGGTTGGTATAGGTAAGTTCGCGCAATATATCATCGCGCACAAAATTGCGCCAAGTTGTGTAGCTGCCCATATCGGGGATTAACCCCCAACGCATTTCCATGATCGACATTTTTGCGTCGGGTGCAACCACACGAATATCAGCGGCACTTGCAAATTGAAGACCACCACCAATACAGGGACCATGGATGGCTGCGATCACCGGCGCTTTTAATTTTCGCCAAAGCAGCACGATATGCTGAAATTTATTGGCATTACCATGGGTACGTTCCGCTAGCGTTTTTTGCAGCGGGGATTTCTCATCATCACTATTTTCTTCCGAAGCAGCTGCGGCTGAGGCAGCAAAATTCGCCATATCAAGGCCAGCACAAAACGCCTTTCCTTCTCCAGATAGCACGATGGCCCGAACCCCATCCATCGCGGTCAACTT
>CALKXX010000039.1 GCA_938003725.1 uncultured Sphingomonadaceae bacterium
GGTTATTACCCAACCTTTCAAAGGCTTGGCCTTGGGCGTTTTCTTGATCACTGTCGGAATGCAGATAGACCTTCGCGTCATCATGGAAAACTGGACCAGCTTGATCATCGCAGTTGCTGGTGTTGTCCTCGTAAAAGCGCTCGTCACAGGGGGGCTTCTACGTTTCGCAGGAGCCCGGATCGGTACCGCTACGGAGGCCGGGGTCCTAATGGCCAGCCCGTCCGAGACAACGCTGATCGTTTTAGCAGCCGCCGCACAAGCACAGCTCATACAGGCTCAAACGGCTGCATTTTGGCAAATCGTAACAGCAATCGGCTTAACCATCACGCCGCTTTTGGCGAGGTTCGGTCACGACATGGCCCGGCGCATCGAACTGCGTGGTGAAAATATAGCGGCCAGTGACGATATTCCCGTCGAGGCCGAACAGACTATCATAATCGGCTTTGGTAGGGTTGGCCGTCTCGTAGCTGATATGATGAAAACTCATGATCAAAGCTATCTTGCAGTCGAATCAAACATTGATGTCGTGGCGCTCGCAAAACGAGAGGGATATAACATCGTTTTCGGAAATGTCTCGCGGACAGAAATGCTGGATCGATTGCGATTGGGTCATGCGAAAGGATTGGTTCTAACAATGGATGAACCGGTATTGTCCGTTCAACTGGTCAAGAAAGTTCGCGCTTGGGTTCCTGACTTGCCAATCATCGCTAGGGCCAGAGATATAGAACATGCAGCTGAACTTTATCAGGCCGGTGCCACCAACGCCGTCCCGGAAGCGCTCGAGGGTTCGTTGCAGTTATCCGAAGCGATTCTTGTCGAAAACGGCGTTGCCATGGGTCCAGTGATCGCTTCCATCCACGAAAAACGAGATCAACTGCGGCAACGCATTTTGGAAGATGGCGATCTGGAGGAAGAGCCAGTGCTGAAATCTCTTTCCACGGAAAAGAACGAAGCAACAGCCGACGATCTTTTGCCGGAGAAACTTAACCCTCAAGCGCAGACCTGATCGCCGCGATCGCCGCATCGGCGTTCTTACCGTCCGGTCCGCCGCCTTGCGCCATATCTGGACGACCGCCTCCACCTTTGCCTCCGACAGCCATGACTCCGGTCTGGACAAGATCAATTGCACTCAACCTATCCGTCATGTCGTCCGTAACGCCCACCGCGACGGTCGCACGGCCATCATTTACGGCGATCAGCGCTGCCACACCGCTGCCAATCTTTTTCTTTGATTCATCGATCAATCCGCGCAGTTCTTTTGGGTTCAAACCATTGATGACTTGGGCAGACAGGGAAATGTCACCAATTGTTTCGACCTCCGTTTCAGCAACCCCGGCACCTTCGCCGGCAAGCGCCAAAGCCTTCTTAGCCTCAGTAAGTTCGCGCTCCAGTTTTTTGCGTTCTTCAACCAAAGCAGTCACACGTTCTGCGACTTCTTCTGGTGAGGTTTTTAACGATCCAGCAATAGATTTCAGTTTTTGATCGCGGCCGGCAAGCCACAGGCGAGCAGCCTCCCCTGTGAGCGCTTCTATTCTTCGCACACCGCTCGATACCGCGGATTCTGAGATTATCACCATTAGGCCGATATCGCCCAGCGCGTTCACATGGGTACCGCCACATAATTCCACGGAATAGTCTGCATCATCTTTGCTGCCCATCGACAAAACGCGCACTTCATCGCCGTATTTTTCTCCAAATAGCGCCAAAGCCCCCGCTTCGACGGCATCGTCAGGACTCATCAGTCGCGTCGTGACCGCGCGATTGCCGCGTATCTGCGCATTGACGTCAGCTTCCACAGATTTTGTTTCAGCATCCGAAAGTGCACTGGGATGGGAAAAATCAAAGCGTAGCCGATCAGGCGCAACAAGACTGCCCTTTTGCGTCACATGGTCCCCCAGATGATCCCTTAACGCTTTGTGTAACAGATGCGTGGCACTGTGATTGCCGCGCAATTGCGTTCGGCGTTCTGCATTCACAGTCAAATGTACGGTGTCGCCAACCTGTATTGTTCCTGCCTTCACCTTCATATGGTGCGCATGGAGCCGGCCCAATGGCTTGCTCGTATCCGTTATCTCTGCTGCGAACCCATCAACGGTGGATATTTCTCCACTATCCCCCATCTGACCACCACTTTCGCCGTAAAATGGTGTTTGATTGGTCAGCAGGGTTAGATCATCACCGGCCTTCGCTGACTCGATTTCCGCGCCATCTTTGATCAACGCCACAACCACGCCTTCGCCTGATTCCGCGGTATATCCTGTAAACTCGGTACCGCCCTCGCGCTCCGCAATGTCAAACCAAACGGTTTCCGCTGCCTGCTCTCCAGAACCTTTCCACGCGGCGCGCGCGGCGGCTTTTTGCGCGGCCATCGCTGCGTCAAAACCGGCACGATCAACTCTTAAGGATTTTGCACGTAGCGCATCTTCGGTAAGATCATAGGGAAAACCAAAAGTGTCATAGAGTTTAAAAGCGGTCTCCCCGGAAAGGGTATCGGCATCGCCCATATCCGCTATTTCTGAGTCAAGCAGTTTGAGGCCTTTTTCCAAAGTACGGCGAAAATTCGTTTCTTCCCGCAATAACGTTTCTTCGATCAGAGGTTTCGCGCGGATCAGTTCAGGGAAGGCGTTCCCCATTTCTCCTGTGAGTGCGCCAACCATACGATGCATCAACGGGTTTTTCGCGCCCAGTAAATGAGCATGCCGCATGGCCCGGCGCATGATACGGCGTAAAACATATCCGCGGCCTTCGTTTGCTGGCAACACGCCATCCGCAACCAGGAAGGAGGAGGCTCTCAAATGATCCGCAATCACGCGGTGGCTGGCCTGATTATCGCCTGTCGTAGCGGTTTCGGTGATTGAACCTGACTCCGCGATCAGAGCTTTGAACAGGTCGGTTTCATAATTGTCATGGGTACCTTGCATGACGGCGGCAACACGTTCCAATCCCATGCCTGTATCTATTGACGGTTTCGGCAAGTCCAATCGCTCACCCCCGGCTTGCTGTTCATATTGCATGAACACCAAATTCCATATCTCGACGAAGCGATCACCGTCCTCATCCGGACTACCCGGAGGACCGCCCGGAATATGATCGCCGTGATCATAGAAAATCTCGCTACATGGACCGCATGGACCGGTATCGCCCATCGACCAAAAATTATCATTGGTGGCGATGCGGATAATCCGCTCTTCCGGCAGACCAGATATTTTACGCCACAGGTCAAACGCTTCGTCATCAGTGTGATAAACCGTCACGGTCAACCGATCGGCAGAAATGCCCCAAATGTTAGTTATCAAGTTCCAGGCATTGTAGATTGCTTGTTCCTTAAAATAATCGCCGAAAGAGAAATTTCCTAGCATCTCAAAAAAGGTATGGTGCCGCGCGGTATAACCCACATTATCAAGATCATTATGTTTGCCGCCGGCGCGAACACATTTCTGGCTAGACGTCGCGGTCGGAAAATTACTTTTCTCTGCACCGGTGAAGATGTTCTTGAACGGAACCATGCCGGCGTTCACGAACATCAAGGTCGGATCGTTGTGCGGAACCAACGGCGAAGAAGGGACAATCTCATGCCCCTGCTCTCCAAAAAATTCCAGAAAAGAGCGTCTTATGTCATTGGTCGTTTGCATGATTTTGATTTAGGCGAGCGCTTCGCCGTTTACAATCCCGTGACTGCATATGCATCATATATCATGGCTTGATTACGCAAAGGCATAAGGGCCGCCCTTTTCTAGCGCTGTTTTATATTCAGGTCGTGCATGAATGCGCTTCAAATAATCCTTGAGGTTCGGGAATTCGTTCAGACCCAAGCGCGTATTTGCCGCCTCCAGAGGAAAACTCATCATTATATCCGCAGCAGTTAGCTCATCTCCAGCAAAGTAGGCGCGGTTCGTAAGTTCGGTTTCCAACCATTTCAGAGGTTCTTTCACCATATTTTTAACGGCACCGCGTGCTGGCAATCCTAGCAACCCCAATCGGCCAACGACGAGCAGTCCATATAATGGCGGCATCATCGAGGCTTCGGCAAAATGCAAATATTGTGTGTAAAGCCGGGCTCCGGTTTTATCTTTAGGGCTACCGAGTTTGCCACCAGCCTTGTCGACCAGATATTCAACGATGACGGCTGTCTCAATCACGACATCACCATCATCCTCAATCATCGGAGATTTCCCCAAAGGGTGAACAGCCTTCAGGCTATCAGGTGCTTTGCTGGTTTTGGGATCTCGTTCGTAACGCTTAATCTCATATGGTAGGTCCAATTCTTCCAACAGCCAGATTATGCGCTGTGATCTGCTATTTTCGAGATGGTGGACGATGATTGTCATAGTTACTTCTCTTTCTGAACGATGATCCTGACAGGCTTTACACAAGACAATGTTCATCGCCTCTAGAAAATAATCCGACAGCGCAACTCTTTCGTTTCAAAAAATGGGCCGTCCTCAATGTCGGGGGACAGAAGGACGACCCGGATGCCAAGGATCGCCTCCACTTGGAAGCAGAGGACCGTGATCCGGCAAAACCATAAATTTTGGATTGAGCGGAAGCGAAGCGGTTTGCCTCTTCGCTTCCCAATATTATCTACTCAGCATCTTCATCTGCGTCTGCGTCCGCTTTGCCGATCGGGCCGGTCATCATTTCTTCGGCTATCTCTTCCTGTTCGCCGCGAATCTGTTTTTCCAATTTGGCCATGATTTCTGGGTTTTCAAGCAGATAGCGCTTCGAATTCTCTCGCCCTTGCCCGATGCGAATCGAATCGTAGGAGAACCAGGAGCCCGATTTTTCAACCACTCCAGCCTTCACCCCAAGGTCGATAATCTCGCCCACCTTGGAAATCCCAAGCCCGTACATAATATCAAATTCAACCTGTTTGAACGGCGGTGCTACTTTGTTCTTTACCACTTTGACGCGGGTCGAATTACCGACAATATCATCCCGTTCCTTAATCTGACCGGTCCGGCGAATGTCGAGACGGACAGAAGCATAGAATTTCAGTGCATTGCCGCCAGAGGTTGTTTCGGGACTGCCGTACATTACGCCAATTTTCATCCGAATCTGGTTGATGAAGATCACCATACATTTGGAACGGCTGATCGAACCAGTTAGTTTGCGTAGTGCCTGGCTCATCAAACGCGCTTGCAAGCCAACATGAGTGTCACCCATTTCGCCTTCAATCTCTGCGCGCGGCACCAATGCCGCAACCGAATCGACGACCAATATGTCGATCGCGTTAGACCGAACCAATGTATCGGTAATCTCCAGCGCCTGTTCACCCGTATCCGGCTGCGAGATAATCAGCTCGTCCGTATTCACACCCAGCGCCTTTGCATAAACGGGGTCAAGCGCATGCTCAGCATCCACAAAAGCGGCCGTACCGCCAGCCTTTTGTGCTTCTGCAATGACATGCAAAGCCAAGGTTGTCTTACCTGAACTTTCAGGGCCATATACTTCAATCACGCGGCCTTTTGGTAGCCCGCCTATACCAAGCGCAATATCCAGGCCCAGCGAACCGGTGGAAATCGCTTCAATCTCCAGCGCCTCTCTAGAACCCAACTTCATTGCTGAGCCTTTGCCAAATGCGCGATCAATTTGCGCCAATGCGGCGTCGAGCGCCTTTTGTCTATCTGATGATTTCAACTGATTATCCGATTCTACAACTTTTAAATTGGTAGCCATTTGCCTGTCCCCTTTGCTAAATGTTTGCATCATATCAATCAATGATGGATATGATGTACCTTATTTGTTCTACTAGAACAAGAGGGGAACAATATTTTTCGGTGATATGATTAAGTAACTGATTAAATTGGAGGAATAGTCTTTTGATACGCTATTTGGCATGTTCGGCCAAAACTTCACCAACGGCTTCGGCTATCTGAGCCACCGAAAATGGTTTGGGCAAAAACGCGACATTGTCGAGATCAATCGATTTGCGCAGTTGTTCCTCGGCATAGCCGGACATGAACAGAATCGGCAGATCTGGATATTCTGCACGCGCCTGCCTCGCCATCGCCGGTCCATCCATGATCGGCATGACCACGTCGGAGACGATCAGGTCGAACTTCTGCTCCCCTTGAGCCACCAGATTGGTTAAACCTTCCTCGCCGTCGCTGGCCGTCACAACGGTATATCCCTGACGCGTAAGCGCTCTTTCTGCGACCGCGCGGACCATATCCTCATCTTCCACCAAAAGAATGTGACCACTTCCCCACAATTCCTTTTTCGCGGTTGCCTTGACCGGCGGAGACTGCAGCGTCGCCCGTTCGTTTTGATCGCCCGAAATCTTGTGTACCGGAAAATAGATAGAGAAGGTTGTGCCCTCTCCGGGCGTCGAGTCAGCGAAAATATATCCGCCGGACTGTTTGATGATGCCATAAACCGTGGACAATCCCAGACCCGTACCTTTGCCGACTTCTTTGGTCGTGAAAAATGGTTCGAATATTTTGCCGATTATTTCCGGTGCTATGCCTTTGCCGGTATCAGAGACAAACAAAGCGGTATAATCTCCCACCGGCAAGATATCGCTTTTCAATTGACGCACATCCGATGCGGCAACGGTTTGTGTCGATATAGATATC
>CALKXX010000040.1 GCA_938003725.1 uncultured Sphingomonadaceae bacterium
TTGCTTGGGTCTTTTGATTGCAGCACATCAAGCGGCATATCTTCGCTGAGCAAAAGTTTAAGCCAATCGAGTAATTCGCTGGTGCTTGGCTTCTTCTTAAGGCCGGGTACGTCGCGGACGTCGTAGAAAATATCCATCGCCTTCTTCACCAGCATTTTTTGAATATCGGGGAAATGGACGTTGATAATTTCCTGCATCGTCTCGCGGTCGGGGAATTTAATATAGTGGAAAAAACAGCGCCGCAGAAAAGCATCTGGCAGTTCTTTCTCATTGTTTGAAGTAATGACAACAATGGGTCGTTCGGCTGCTTTGATTGTTTCTTTCGTCTCGTAAACATGAAACTCCATGCGATCGAGTTCCTGCAGAAGGTCATTGGGAAACTCAATATCTGCCTTGTCAATCTCGTCAATTAGGAGGACCGGAAGTTCTTTTGAAGTGAAGGCCTCCCATAATTTGCCTTTGCGGATATAGTTCGAAATATCATGCACTCGTTCGTCACCAAGTTGCCCATCACGAAGGCGTGCAACGGCATCATATTCATACAGTCCTTGATGAGCCTTGGTAGTGGACTTCACATTCCACTCTATCAGCGGCGCGCCAGTTGCTTTAGCAATTTCATGCGCAAGAACCGTTTTTCCGGTACCAGGTTCACCCTTAACAAGGAGAGGGCGACGCAAAGTCACCGCTGCGTTCACTGCAACCTTCAAATCATCAGTTGCTACATAATCATCAGTGCCGTCAAAACGCATATTCTATCTTCCCTTGCCGTAAACGTTAATGGACGAGGGATAGGCAAAACCGCCCTTGCAGGCAAGTTAATCATTTAGTTAATTGAAGTAGATTGCAGCTTAAATGTTAGCTGCTGGACCGTGCGACTTTTCGCGCTTCCAATAGCTGCCACAGGCCGCGATGCTGGCTCAATATTTGATCCACACCAAAACCGATTGCACGCTCTACATTTGGCGCTTGCGAAAGTGAGTTTTTCAGTTCTTCAGTCAATTGGTTTGTTGGCAGAATATGGGGTCTTGGTTCTACGTTCAATCTGACAGCAATTTGCTCCAACTGAGGCCGAAATGACTGCCAATCCATCACCAAGGCAAATGAGGCACCTAAGGCACAGCCTTTACGGTCGGACTGTGATAACATTTCCAGTGCTTTGCGTTGTCCCAACACCGTTGAATTGCTCTGATCATCCGCACTGATCCCCGAGATAGGGCCCGCAGCAACGGTTAGTTTGGTTAAAAAGGCGCGTTCGGCCGTAAATCCATCCATTGCCTGGACTAACCAATCGCGGGCTTCAGGTTCAGCGATTTTCATCGCCGCATTGTCAACCACGCCGGGATGCCGTCCGTGTAAGACGCATAAGAAATGGCAGATATCTGCTATATCTGTTCCATCAAGTGTCGACAGATCATCAGACAGCAGGCGAACAAAAGGCGCACTATAACTGCCATGTATATTAACATGGTTTTGCAACGTGGGCTGCGATGGCGATACTAATTTGGTTTCAGGCATAGCGCTCACATCAGATTGAATGGACACCGGACCCGTTAAAGTGAATCCGGCAATAACTCTGACTTAACGGACAAACCTAAAGACCCAGTTTATTCTGCGTTAGGGATATGACAACCATAAGTTTTTATCGCTGCCGTTTCGCCTTTCTGTGCAGTTGGCGTAAATAGCCGGCAATTTGCCATCTTGGTGTTTTTTCACCGTTACTCAGAATGACATATCCCGATTTGTCATCTGGATATGCAACCACAAGCGCGCGGTACCCGGGATCGGAACCACCATGCTGCAGGACGGTTTCTCCATCTTTTCCGCGCAGAACCTGCCATCCCAAACCCTGCGAAATACCATCCCATTTTGTTTCCGAGTAGGTTATCTGCATCTTGGCAAAGGAGTCTTCCGACAAAAGTCTTGGATCGCGGGTCAAATGTGCTTGCACAAAGAGCGCGAGTTCAGTTGCATTTGTTTGAAGGCCAGACGATGGTGCGAAGTTCACATCATAAGGATGCTTAGTCGACATTTTTGCTGATTTCCCCCGATGCGGTGCGGCAACGAAATCGGGGGAAATGTCTGGAAGATAGAAGCTGCTCTTGTTCATTTTGAGCGGCATCAGGATTCTCTCCTGAACAAATCGATCAAAGCCAACACCTGATACCTTGCTAATAATGGCTCCTAACAGATTGTAATCGGTGTCATTATACGCCCAACCCTGACCCGGAGTATAAGCCGGTTTGGATTTTATTGCTTTCAAAATATATGCATCAAGTGTCGATCGTTCCAGGCGCCCGGTAGGACGGATGCGATTCTTGAATCCCGCTTGATGCGTCATCAAATGGCCGATTGTTATGTCACTACTGCTTAGCTTTGGAAAATACTTCTGGACCGGTTCATCAAGAGACAATTTCCCTTCCTCTACCAGTTGCATAATCGCCGTTGCGGTAAACAGCTTTGATATTGATGCGGAATGGAAAATACTCTTCTCATTCGCCAGGTGTTGATCATTCTGTTTCCCGCGTCCGTAAACATAATCCATTGAGTCCCCGTCAAAGATCGCAATCGACAGTGCCGGAATATTATGTGTTTTTCTTTGATCATCCAGATACTGGTCAACCTGGGCTTTCCAATCGTCGGTCGACTCTGATGTAGCTTGCGGCTGTGCGGAAACTACGCCGTTCCAAATTGCGAGCCAGAAGAGAGCCGCAAGCAATTTGAATGAGCGGCTTGTCGGCATTTTGAACTGGCTATTGGTCCAAGAAACTGCGCATCTTGCGGCTGCGGCTTGGGTGTTTCAGTTTGCGCAGAGCTTTCGCTTCGATTTGCCGGATCCGTTCGCGTGTAACCGAAAATTGCTGTCCGACTTCTTCCAGCGTGTGATCGGTATTCATGCCGATGCCAAAGCGCATACGCAGCACCCGTTCTTCGCGCGGTGTCAGTGATGCCAGAACACGGGTCACGGTTTCCTTCAGATTTGCCTGAATCGCGGCATCCACAGGGATGATAGCGTTTTTGTCTTCAATGAAATCACCCAAATGCGAATCTTCTTCATCGCCAATTGGTGTTTCGAGTGAAATAGGTTCTTTAGCGATCTTCATCACCTTTCGAACCTTTTCCAATGGCATAGACAAACGCTCCGCCATTTCTTCCGGCGTAGGTTCGCGGCCTTGTTCGTGCAGGAATTGGCGACTTGTGCGCACCAGTTTATTGATCGTTTCGATCATATGGACCGGAATACGAATTGTACGCGCTTGATCAGCAATGGATCGCGTGATCGCCTGTCTGATCCACCAGGTCGCATAGGTGCTAAACTTGTAGCCGCGCCGATACTCAAATTTATCCACGGCTTTCATCAAGCCGATATTGCCTTCTTGGATAAGATCAAGGAACTGCAGGCCGCGATTAGTGTATTTTTTCGCAATCGAGATCACTAGGCGCAGATTGGCTTCCACCATTTCCTTTTTCGCAATACGTGCCTCGCGTTCGCCTTTTTGTACCATGTTGACGATACGGCGGAATTCTTCAAGTGACGTGCCCGTTGCGTTCGCGATATCAGAGATCTCTGCCCGAATACGTTCTACGGAATCGACCTCTTTGTCCGCAAATGCGGCCCATTTCTTGTCGGCCTTTGACATGCTCGACAGCCAGCCATCGTCCAATTCATTGCCGATATAGCTTTCCAGGAAGGCGCGGCGGGGAACCTTGTGACGTTCCGCAAGGCGAAGCATTTGTCCGCCCAATGCCGTCAGCCGGCGGTTGAATGAGTAAAGTTGGTCGACCAGAAATTCGATCTTATTCGCATGAAACTGTACGCTTTCGACAAGCGCGGTAAGCTGCTCGCGCAAATCATGATATTTCTTTTCCGAAGCAGCCTTAAATTCATCGCCGACCGCAAATGCTTCGAGACGTGTCGTCTGAAGTTTTGAGAATTTTTTGAAAACGGATGTGATTTCAGCGAATTTTTCCAGTGCTTCAGGTTTGAGCGCTTCTTCCATCTGGGCAAGAGAAAGCGTGTTGTCTTCTTCCTCTTCTTCAACACGTTTTGCACGCTTTTCGGTCAATTCGGACTCTTCATCCTCTTCATCGTCCGCTGATTCCTCATCTTCGATTTCATCATCATCTTTGTAAGATGGGCCCGCCGTTTTCTCGCTAATCTCTCCATCATCATCGTCATCTTCTTCCTCCAGGTTTTCCGGAGTTGGGTCTTTTGACAGCATTGCATCCAGATCAAGGATTTCACGGAGCTGCATTTCGCCCTCATTGAGCGCGGTTGACCATTCGATAATTGCATTAAATGTTGTTGGACTTTCGCACAGGCCCCAAATCATGGTGTCGCGGCCTGCTTCAATACGTTTGGCAATCGCAATCTCACCTTCACGGCTAAGCAGCTCGACGGCGCCCATTTCGCGCAGGTACATGCGAACGGGATCGTCAGTACGGTCACCTGCGGCTTTCTTTGGCGCGGCCGCGGCCTTTTTATCTTTGTCTTTGCCTTTGGCGTCGATGGATTCAACTTCATCGCCAGCCATTTCTTCGGCGGCTTCTTCGTCATTCTCTACGATTCTGACGCCCATTTCGGAAATTGAAGACATCACATCCTCAATTTGCTCATTCTGTTCCTGAGGAAGGGCCGCGTTCAGTTCGTCGAACGTCATGTAACCACGTTTTTTTGCCTTGGTGATCAACTTCTTGATCGCGCTATCGTTGAGATCAATAAGTGGTTGATCTTCTGCTTTGGTTTTCTTCGCTTTGCTTGCCAAGTTTCAAGGCCCCTAAATTACTAAATTACGCCACATCGTCGATTTGAGTGAGTTCCACCAACCGCTCATGAAATTCCTGCTTCGCCTGCCGAAGACGTTGCTGCTCAGCATAACTCTCTTCCGTAAGATCGTCCTGCACCCGCCGCGTTGCCTCCGCCAAAGCTGCTTCCAGTCCGGGGCGCGCCGTCACCACTTTTATCGCCTCTGCCAAATCCTGATGTGCCCGTTCGAGTGTTTCCGACGGGGTATCATCTGGCAGCTTGCGGTTGAAAGTGAAATTCAGCGCGTCGGCCCGTAACAGCCCTTTTGCGACATTATAACAATCTGTCTGTTCCAATATGGTAAGAAGGCCCGGTAGATCAAGCGTTTCTTTGCTTAATGCGATACCAATTAACTCAGACAACAAGGTCTGCAGCTGCGAATCGGCCAGTTTGATCGCGGTGAGTTCCTCAAAATGCCTGGAAATCTGAGACGGATGACGGATTAAGCCGCCCAAAATCCCCTTGGCAATTTGCAGATCATATCCTTCAATCAAATAAGATTTTGTATCGTCCATCGGGGTGTAGGAGACAAAGTTCGATTTGAAGTTGCGACTATTGCCTTGAAATTCCCGCCGCCGGGGACCGCTATCTCGTTTTGCAAAGAAGGCCTGCTGATAGCGTTCCTGAAAATCCTGGCGATAATGCTGGGCGATATCCTGGTTTTCTATGTCTCGAACATGATCAGCAACGCGTTTTTTTAGACCTGCTTTGCTTTCAGGCGTCCTCAGCGGTTCAGCCTCATATTCCACCTGCCAGATTTTATCGCCAAGCATTTGCGGGTTGTTGATAAGCGCAGCGAAGGCTTGCGGTCCGTCCGACCGAATTAAATCATCAGGATCTTGACCCGCGGGCATCGAAATGAAGTTAAGGGTGTGAGCTGGTTTGAGGATAGGTAAAGCGCGAAGGGCAGCACGCATCGCGGCTTTTTGACCAGCGTTATCACCATCAAAACAAAGTATGGGCGCTTCAACCATCTTCCAAATGCGTTCAATTTGATGTTCGGTCAACGCAGTTCCCAATGGGGCAACAACATCCTCAAACCCCGCCTGTGCAAGGGCAATGGCGTCCATATAGCCCTCAACCACCAATATCCGGCCCGTTTGCCGGGATGCGGGAGAGGCTTTGTCGAGATTATATAATGTGCGCCCCTTGTCGAAGAGCGGCGTATCAGGGGAGTTGAGATATTTCGGCTCACCGTCACCCAAGATGCGGCCGCCAAACGCAATCACTCGCCCACGAGGATCACGGATCGGTATCATAAGGCGGCCGCGGAAACGATCATAAGGCTCTTTGCCATCGACCTTTATCAGCAGTCCCCCTTCGATTAGCAGATCCATGCCGTGTTCTGAGAGCGCATCTTTCAGCTTTCCCCGGGAATTAGGCGCAAATCCAAAACCGAACTCGCGGATTGTTTTTTCCGAAATTCCCCGATTCTTTAAATATTCGCGCGCCGGTGCGCCTTCAATTGAATTGAAATTTTTGACAAACCAATCTTGCGCTGCCGCCATGACGTCATGCAGTGTCGCACGTTGTTCCTGGCGCTTTGCAGCGCGGGGATCAGGGGCGGGGACTTCCATTTGTGCTTCGGCGGCCAGGTCTTTCACCGCATCCATAAAACCGAGCCCGCGCTGATCCGTCATCCAGCGAATTGCATCGCCATGGGCACCACAGCCGAAGCAGTGATAAAAACCCTTTTCATCGTTGATGGTGAAGCTAGGCGTCTTCTCGTTGTGAAATGGGCAACAGGCCTTAAACTCGCGTCCAGCCTTCTGCACCTTCACCGTCCGCCCTATTAGGGTTGAAAGCGTCGTCCGCGATCGCAGTTCATCAAGCCATTGCGGGGTAAGGGTCATAAGTCGTGGATCAGCCCAGAGCCGCCTTCACCAAGGCGCTGGCCTTGCTCATGTCAATCTCGGTGCCGTGCCGCTTTTTCAGTTCGCCCATCACGCGGCCCATATCTTTCATACTGTCCGCGCCAAGCTCTGTCTTTATTCCGTCAATAAGCGCCGCAGTTTCTTCTTCACTCAATTGCGCCGGCAGAAATTCCTCGATCACCGCCAGTTCCATCTTTTCGCCAGCCGCCAGTTCGGTGCGGCCGCCTTCGTTAAACATGGTGATTGATTCGCGGCGTTGTTTTGCCATTTTCTGGAGCACATCTGTGACCAAAGCATCATCATCGCCGGTTCCATCTTTGGTACGCAGCTCGATATCCTTATCCTTGATCTTCGCAAGAATGGCACGTGTGGCCGCTGTCCGGTCTTTATCGCCGGCTTTCATAGCGGCAATTTGCGCGGCTTTTATATCGTCGCGAATCATAGCGTTCCCCGTAATTTTGGAATAAGCTACCACCGTAGCCGCAACTTAATATTTTTCATAGATTGTGACGCGAAAAAACTAGCACTAATCCGCATGAAATTTTGTGCTTACGCCCGACCGGAAAGAACAGCCCATGATCGATAAATATATTCCAGAGGCCCCAAAAGGAGCAACCGGGATATTGGTATTGGCCGATGGTACGGTAATCTGGGGCAGGGGGTTCGGTGCAACCGGTTCTGCGGTCGGTGAAGTCTGCTTCAACACCGCGATGACCGGTTATCAGGAAGTGATGACCGACCCCAGCTATGCAGGACAGGTCGTGACGTTCACGTTCCCTCACATTGGCAATGTCGGTACGAATGACGAAGATTTTGAAGCGGATGCGCCGCACGCACTGGGCTGCATCGTCCGGGAAGATGTGACTGCGCCCTCCAATTTCCGCGATCAAAAGCCATTTGATGTCTGGATGACGGAGCAGGGGCGGATTGGCCTGAGCGGCGTTGATACACGGGCTTTGACACGGCGGATTAGGGAGGCGGGCGCGCCCAATGCGGTGATCGCGCATGATCCGGATGGGCAGTTTGATATTGATGATCTGCTAGCCAAGGCGCGGGGATGGGCCGGGCTAGAAGGCGCCGATCTAGCGAAAACCGTTACCGGGCATCAAACCAAAATCTGGGATAGCGGGATCTGGCGACTTGGCCACGGATATGATCCGCTGGAGGGACTGGAAGCTAGATCACATGTTGTAGCCATGGACTTTGGCGCCAAGCGCAATATCTTCAGAAACCTTGTGAAAGCTGGTGCGAAAGTCACTGTGGTTCCTGCTGAAACTTCATATGACGATATCATGGCACTGGAACCGGCAGGCGTATTCCTGTCCAACGGCCCTGGCGATCCGGCTGCGACGGGCGAATATGCGGTTGGCGTGATCAAGCAGCTTCTGGACGCGGATATGCCGATTTTCGGGATTTGTCTGGGGCATCAAATGCTGGCGCTGGCGGCGGGCGCGAAGACGGTTAAGATGCACCAGGGGCATCGCGGAGCCAATCATCCGGTGCAGCGGGTCGGCGGCGATTGGGGCGATACCGAAAATCTGGTCGAGATTACCAGCATGAACCACGGCTTTGCGGTGGACAGCGAAACGCTCCCCGACACAGTCATTGAAACCCACAAAAGCCTGTTCGACGGCAGCAATTGCGGCATCTCCATAACCGGCAAACGCGCCTTTGGCGTCCAATATCACCCCGAAGCCTCCCCCGGCCCACAGGACAGTTTCTATCTGTTCGAGAAATTTGTTGGGGGATTGGGGTGAGGATACTAAAATTCGATCTTCTGGTAATCCTTTTTGTACCTTTGTTGGCTTTGGGAAGCTGCAAGAAAATAGAAATCGCAGAAAGCTCAGAAGGAAAAGAAAAAGGTTACGACTTTCGCTCGGCGGTTTCAGGAAAATCTGTAAAATTATCGCCGCTATTTTTGGCCGGTACTGGTCATCGAGGCCCGAAAGGGTTGATAAAGACTACCCGACCAGCGAATTCTTTTGCTGGTGCAATCCCTGTTGAGTCTCTTTTTAGTGCGGTAACTCGATGCGCTGTGGTGCCAGTAGTCTTTCATCCGGGCGGCTATCATTCTGACGGCTTCATTACATTTCCCAGCTCTACTTGGTCCGAAAATAGGAATCACGATTTGGACGTCGATATCGTCAGATGCGTTCAAAGAATGAGCGAATATGACTTTGTAGCCTCGGTTATAGAGCCGTACAAGAGTGAAGGTCCATCGGATGAAGTGCAGGGCGATTGGGCTTTGGCTGAAATCGTGGGAGATATAACACCATTTCGGAGTTTGCATGCCCAAAAGAACTGACATACAATCCATCCTGATCGTCGGCTCCCTCTCCCTTGAGGGAGAGGGTTGGGGTGAGGGTGTGCTGTGGTAGTTTTGTGCGCTTCATTGGCGGTTGAGCACCCTCATCCAACTTCATCTAGCCAGCAGAGCTGGCAAGATTGCGTATCCTTCTCCCTCAAGGGAGAAGGTTTATCGGTTTCTCGCGTTGAACAGTTCTTGGCGGATGGATTCGAGAACGCCGTCCATGTTTTCAAAGACTTCGTTGTTCCAAAAACGAATGACTTGGTATCCGTGGGCTTCAATCAATTGCGTTCGGGCTTCGTCCGCTTCGTTTTCACTATGCTGACCGCCGTCCAGTTCAATCGCCAGTTTGGCGCTACGACAGGCGAAGTCGACGACCGCTCTCCCGATAGGAAATTGTCTGACGAACTTTTGCCCTTCGATCTGAGAACCGCGCAGGTGCGACCACAGCAGCTTTTCGGCTTCGGTCATATCGCGTCGAAGTTTGCGAGCGGTTCTGGTCAGTTTCTTTTTTGCCACTTATTCCCTTTCCCCGACGGGGAGAGGGTTAGGGTGAGGGGGCTCAATGGTCAATTATCTCGAGCTTTCCACACCCTCATCCAACTCCGCCTAAGCAGTCAAGCTGCTAAGGCTTCATATCCTTCTCCCTCAAGGGAGAAGGTAGGGAATGTAAATGCCTAAACGTACAGACATAAAATCCATCCTTATCGTAGGCGCTGGCCCGATCATTATCGGGCAAGCCTGCGAATTCGATTATAGCGGCACACAGGCTTGCAAGGCGTTGAAGGAGGAGGGTTACCGGATCATCCTGGTCAATTCCAACCCGGCGACGATCATGACCGATCCGGAAATGGCCGATGCGACCTATATTGAACCGATCACGCCGGAAATTGTCGCCAAGATTATCGAGAAGGAACGCCCCGACGCGATCCTGCCGACCATGGGCGGGCAAACTGCGCTGAACACGGCACTGACGCTCAATAAAATGGGCGTACTCGACAAGTATAATGTCGAGATGATTGGCGCGGATGCCGAAGCCATTGATAAGGCGGAGGACCGTGAGAAGTTCAAGGATGCGATGGACAAAATCGGCCTGGAAAGCCCGCGCAGTGCTGTGGCGCATAGCGAAGAGCAGGCGCTTGAAATCCTGGAAGACATTGGTTTACCGGCGATTATGCGCCCCAGCTTCACCATGGGCGGTACTGGCGGCGGGGTCGCCTATAACCGCGAAGAATTTATTCACTATATCCGCACCTCGTTAGAGGCTTCGCCGACCAATGAAGTGCTGATCGATGAAAGCCTGATAGGCTGGAAAGAATATGAGATGGAGGTTGTCCGCGATCGTGCAGACAACTGTATCATCATCTGCTCCATCGAGAATGTCGATCCGATGGGCGTGCATACCGGCGACAGCATCACCGTTGCGCCTGCACTGACGCTGACCGACAAGGAATATCAGATCATGCGCAATGCATCCTTGGCTGTGCTGCGAGAAATCGGAGTCGAAACAGGGGGTTCGAACGTACAGTTCGCAGTTAATCCAAAGGATGGGCGGCTCGTAGTGATCGAGATGAACCCGCGTGTGTCGCGGTCTTCGGCTTTGGCGTCAAAGGCGACCGGCTTCCCCATTGCGAGCGTCGCGGCGAAACTGGCGGTCGGCTATACGCTCGACGAGATTGATAATGACATTACCGGCGCAACGCCCGCGTCTTTCGAGCCGACGATAGATTACGTAGTGACCAAAATCCCGCGCTTTGCCTTTGAGAAATTCAAGGGCGCAGAGCCTTTGCTCTCCACCGCGATGAAATCGGTTGGCGAAGTCATGGCCATTGGGCGTAATTTCAGCGAATCCATGCAAAAGGCCCTTCGCGGCCTGGAAACCGGGCTCGACGGCTTTAACCGCGTTCCGCATCTGATCGGTGCGGATAAATCGGAAATCGCCGGAGCATTGGCACAGGCGACCCCGGACCGGATCCTTGTGGCAGCACAGGCCATGCGCGAGGGTTTCTCCAATCAGGAAATCCACGATATTGCGGGATTCGACCCCTGGTTTCTGGGCCGTATTCGCGAAATTATCGATATCGAACAGGACATTCTCGACAACGGGCTTCCCAATGGTGCCGGGGCTTTACGTAAACTGAAATCAATGGGATTCTCTGACCAGCGCTTGGCTAGCCTTGCGGTTGACGCGGTTCATATCGCCGGCGGAGCGGGGCGCTCTGTTGCCGGCAGTGGCGGCCTGATCGGTGAAACACTGTCCGCTATGGCGGGTGCCACCACCGAACAAGAAGTGCGCGAATTGCGTCACAAATTGGGTGTCAGGCCGGTTTTCAAGCGGATCGACACATGCGCCGCAGAATTTGAGGCCAAGACGCCCTATATGTATTCCAGTTACGAAGCGCCGATTTTTGGCGAGCCGGAATGTGAGGCTCAGCCTTCGGAACGCAAAAAAGTGGTGATTTTGGGCGGCGGTCCCAACCGGATCGGACAGGGGATTGAGTTCGATTATT
>CALKXX010000041.1 GCA_938003725.1 uncultured Sphingomonadaceae bacterium
AGGAACCGAGTAGACTCTCGGTCTCCGCAAGCTTCTTCCCATCGGGATAGTCGGGCATCTGCAGCCCTTCAAAATTTCTCCAGCTATCTGCTGTCCAGTTCGTCGCCATCTAAGCGCACTCCGCTATTTAACTTAAAATCGTGAGCCTTTAGGCGTGATTCAAGAGGGAAGGCAAGCAAAAGCCGGGGTTGGTTGCGCTTGAAACCAGCTTTCCATATATCCTTCCGGGCCTAGCTTCCGGGCTTTGCTTTCCATGAACCAGAATTGCGATACTCTGGTTTGATCTGGCTAACATCGGGCAGTTTTTGACCGGCAAAGGCTTTCTCTCCGCCTCTTGCCTTTGCTTCTTTGCTATAGGTTGGCGCCTGATAAGCTTTCGCAGAACCTGGGCCAGAGGCCGGTGCCGGCAAAGCGTGCCGCCGGGCATTGTCTGCCGCAACAGCTGCTGCCCGTTCCGATTTGGCCGCTTCTTCTTGCGCTTTGCGTCGTCCAGCTTCGTAGGCGCGCTCCAAGGTAATCGGATCTAGCGATGGCCCCCCGTCATATTTCGTGCCATATTTCGCGTCATATTTTGCGTCATATTTCCGCGGCTTGGGCGCTGGTAAAGGTTCGCCGCCACGGTATTTTTGGCTAAAGGCGCTTGCCTTGCCGGCATTGCCTTTCCAGCTGTAAAACCGGTGCGCGCCAATTGTGCCCAGGAAGCGAAGGCTTGGTGCCCAATAGGGATATACATAGGTGGCGTGATAGTGCGTGGCTGTGCCCACCGGGGAGGCCATTTTTCCTGAAAGAGCCAGAGCGGCAACCTTTTTGGCGCGGCTCCAATGGAATTTAGCAGGTTTCCGGCGAAGCGAGCCGTCGCATGTATAGGAAAATTGGCAACCGGTACGGCGTTCGCTGCCTTGGAAAATAACCCCGCACACCGTCTTGGGATAGCTGGGATGCCGCACGCGATTGAGGATGACTTGTGCCACAGCACGCTGGCCCGCGTCCGGTTCCATGCCCGCCTCATAATAGATTGCCGATGTCAGGCACTGAAGCGCCCGGCTGTTATCCGTTAGTGAAGCCCGGAAAGAAACTGGCCGAATGAGATGCGCCGATGCGACTTGGTCTCGGCCAGCGGTCAGGTCGTTTTGAGTTAGAGGTTGCAAGCCGTCGGGAGACAGTTCGCCAGAGCCAGCGGAAGGATCAAAGCCCAGTTCACCATAATTTTGCGGAATCGCATAACCGGGGTCGATGAAATAGAATGCGGAACCGGCAAAATTTTCTTCTGCGCGCTCCACCGATTGCAGATTCGGATCACTCGGATTGAATCGCTTTGCATCCGCGCCGCCTTGCGGAATTGCCGCGGGAACCATCAATAGGCTGAACAGCAATAAGCTGAGCAATATTCGTTCGCGGATAGTCAAAATCAACCATCCCGGCAGCCTGAGTGTTGGGCGGTTTCGCGGGCCTGTCCCTGTTTCAGATTTTGGCCCGAGCTGTTTCACTCTGAAATCTTGGGTTTGGGAATCTTCGGTGTGGGAGTTATTTTGAATGGCTGGTTGTGATGCTACGGCACCATCCTCCGCCGACATCGCAATGGCCGATGGTGCGCCGCTCAACTGAGGCACGTAGGGAGGAGGAACACGCAGTGAAATTTTGAATTACCCAACTAAGGCCCAAACGGGCGGAATCCGTTGGATATAGAGGAAAGTGCTGGCTATTCGGCGACCATAAATTGCGCCGTTTCAAGATGGGACATGGTGCGATAGTCGATTAAATGGTTAACGCCGCAATTCCGGGCGTTTCGGCGATATAGCAATGTATATGCGATGAAATTAGCGATGATCTGATCGCCGCTTGTGCCGCTAAATCCGGCTATTGAGGCGCCTTCTTGTCCGCGAGTTCCTCTTGAACATTTACCAGATGGCGTGCCGCCACATATCCTAAGATACCAAAGACTATTCCGCCAATCGCCGGTCCAATCAGGACGCCATTCAAGCCATAAAGGGCGTCTCCGAGCCATAAAAATGGCAACATCCCTAGCGTGTTCCTGGCCCAATTCATGTACATGGACCAGCGTGGACGTTCCAGATTGTTGCACGCCGCATTAGAAATGAACAAAATGCCGTTGAAGAAAAATAGGGGCGTTACGGCGACCGCAAACAACCAGAATAAATGTCTGCCCTGCGTTTCCAGATTGAACAGATCGCCAATTGGCCCGTTTAATATGTAAAGCAGCGGCCAGATTAAGGCAGTATAGCCCAGTGCAAACCACATGGCCTGTTTGATCGTTAATCTTATGCGATCAAAGCGACCGGCCCCGAAATTTTGCCCAATGATCGGTCCGACAGCCCCGGACAGAGAAAAGAGCAAACAAAAGGCAACCGGGACCACGCGTCCCATCACTGCAAAACCGGCCACTACATCATCGGAATATCCTGCGATAAACCGGTAAGAGATAAACCCGCCGATCGGGGTCGCCACGTTCGTCAGGACGGCCGGGATCATGATCGTTAGGATTGGTTGTAAATCTTGCTGGAAATGGTCGGCTGAAAACCGGGCAAAGCCACTATATGATTTTATGATCGGATAGGCGGCGAAAATCGCCGATATAATGGCTGCACAGGCGGTTGCCATCGCCGCGCCATTAATCCCCAAATCAAACCCAAAGATAAAAATAGGGTCGAGTATCGCATTGGCTATGCCCATGCTGATATTCACATTCATCGCCTGCCGGGCCGCACCATGGGCGCGCAAAAATCCGGCGCATACCATGGCGGCCACACTGAATGGCATGAAGGGCGCAACGATCCGAATATAGCCCGTTGCCGCCGTCTTGGCTGTATCTGAAGCACCTGCCAGACTAAGAATTTGCGGAGTGAATAGGAATAGCAAAGCTGCCAATGGGACGATGATCAACATTGCCAGTGCCAGGATATTGGTCAGATATCTGCGCGCATATTCCGGATCACCTTGCCCGATGCGCCGCGCACCAAGCGCGCTGACCGCAATCATCAGGCCAATGTTAAACGCTGTCCCGAAAAACAGAATCGTTGCTGCAAAACCCATTGCAGCGGTCAGGGCGCTATCGCCGAGCTGTGCGATATAGAGCAGATCGACAAAATCGACGATGAACATCGTCAACAATCCTACGCTGGATGTCAGCGTCATGACCGTAATGTGGCGCAGCGGGCTGCCGTTCAGGAAGATGGCGGGATGGCTCGCGATGACTCTATTCCTATAACGAACAAGCATGGCCGGAAGTGGCAATATGCGGCGAAGGACTTTTGCCCTATAGCGTTTTGCCATTGGGTCAAATATTCTCTATTGCCGCGCAAAGATAAGGAGCGAATATGGGTTTGCGCAAATTTGGAACGGTTCTGGCTTTGGGAGCGATGCTTAGCTCCTGTGCGGTTAATGAAGACAAGTCCGATGAGAAAACGTCGGAGCAAGGCTATTTCGAACGCAAGAATGTGACCCCTGATCCGGCGGACAATGCGCAGGAACAGCGCAAGGCCGAACATGCCTTTGCGAGGATCGCGCTAAGCTGCATCAACAAACAATATCCTAACAAGATCAGCCATGTTCTTAACAGTGCTGCTGATGTGGCGCCGCCGTCGAAGCTGACCCCGGTATTCTATGGCTGTTTTGACTGGCATAGCGCGGTCCACGGACATTGGCTGCTGACCCGATTGTGGGGACAGAATATCGTACCGGATATGGATGCAGAAATTGAAACGGCGCTGAACGCAAATTTTACCGAGGACAAGATCAAAGGGGAAATTTCCTATTTTAGCGGTCGTGATCGCACGTCTTTCGAACGGCCCTATGGCATAGCTTGGTTTTTGCAACTGACCGCGGAGTTACGCGAAATTGCAGGTGGTCCCGGCCCGAAAGCGGAGCAGGCGCAAAAATGGTTGTTTAGATTGCGGCCACTAGAGTTGATTATTGCTGACAATATCAAGGATTGGGTGCCAAAATTGGCTTATCCTATTCGTATTGGCACGCATAATCAGTCTGCCTTTGCATTTGGATTGTTTCTGGACTGGGCCCGGACGAGCAAAGACGACGAAATGGAGCAATTGATTACCAACAAAGCGCTCTTATTCCACAAAGATGACCGTATCTGTCCGATTTCCTATGAACCATCGGGCGAAGATTTTCTCTCGCCCTGCCTGATGGAGGCAGATTTAATGCGCCGCGTGATGAGCGAACAGCAATTTGCGACATGGCTGACCGATTTTTTGCCCGATATTCCGACAGACGGCAGTGCAGATTGGTTGGCAATTGGTATTGTCAATGATCCAACTGATGGAAAGCTGGTTCATCTCGATGGGGTGAACCTATCTCGCGCTTGGGCGTTGCAGGGTATCGCTTCTGCTCTACCTCAACATGATGCGCGCCGCGCTGCGTTGCTCGCCTCTGCCAATCTTCATGGTGATGCGGGAGAAAAATCTGTCAGTACGCCGCATTATTCCGGCAGCCACTGGCTTGCCAGTTTCGCAACCTATCTCAGAACCCAGCGCGGCATAGAGCTACAAGATACGCAAGCGATAAGCTTGCCCGAACAAGAATTGCAGGATCAGTAGTTGCCCGCAACGATCGTCTCATCTGGTTCAGCGACTTTGCACGGGGGAAAGCAAAGCCGGACAATATGGGAAAAATTATTTCCGGTTAACGCACGCATTGCGATGATTAGCATTGTTGGGGTTTGGACGGCATATCTTTTATTCTTGGTGCTCCGCACGCTAGTTGCAGGGGAAACCAGCTTTGTTGCCATATTCCCCAGGACGCTGACCACGGTTTTAATATCGATCGGGGCAAATTGGATACTTTATCGGTTGCTGCTGTTGGCGCATGGCAAAAAAATAATGCCAGCGATCATATTGCTTACCTTTCCGACGCTTTTTATCGCTTTGGGTATCACCTATGCTGACAGCATTATCGCGACCCCATCAGGACTTGATCAAGCTTCCAATATATTCGGTTCCAACTGGCCGCCATTTATAGACAACGCGTTCATCTGTTACCTCATATTGACCGGATGGGGCGGGATGTACTTGGCCTTGGCGCATAATCGGGTGGTGCAATCCGCAACGGAAAATAGCCGGAAACTTGAAAAACTGAACCGGGAAAGTGAGCTGCGAGCTTTGCGGTATCAACTTAACCCGCATTTTGTCTTCAACGCGCTTAATTCGGTAAGCGGCCTCGTTATCGAGCATAAGAATGTCGAGGCAGAACGCCTGATTGAGGGTCTTGCCGACTATATGCGTGCAGTTTTGAATGATGAAGGTAGTGAATTGATCAGTGTCGGGGAAGAGGTTGCTCAGCAGGTTCGCTATCTTGAGATTGAGCAAGTGCGTTTTCCGGGGAGGTTGCATTTTGAAGTTCATATCGACGAGGCGGTTCGCGATTGGCAAATCCCCGCGCTGATCATCCAACCGCTCGTTGAAAACGCAATTAAATATGGTGTGGCACGGACCCAAGAATCTGTCCGCATAATATTTCGGGCGGTGGAAGAAGCCGGCCGTTTGAAGCTGAGTGTATCGAATGACGGAAGATTCAGCCTTGATGACGATAGCGCGTCTGGAACAGGAACCGGCCTAGCCAATATCAGAGAACGGCTCGCTGCGATTTATGGGGACGGGGCGGCGTTGATCACGGCAAATGGAGCAGAGAATATGGTGATCGCCAGCATCGTGGTTCCCAACGAGACACATATATTGCGCGGCGGTTAAGAGGTGTCGAATCGAAAACTCAACATTCTGATCGTGGATGACGAACCTTTGGCACGCAATCGATTGCACGCTCTGTGTAATCGCATGAATTGTGTGAACCATGTTAGCAAAGCCGATAGCGGTCTTGCCGCATTGTCTTTGATCGCCGAAACCGTTCCTGACATATTGTTGCTTGATGTTGATATGCCGGACCTGACCGGTATCGAGGTCGCAAATCGATGCCGGGAATTGGAAAAGGCCCCGGATATCATTTTCACAACCGCGCATAGCAAATATGCAGTGGAGGCTTTTCGCCTTGAGGCGATTGACTATCTGTTGAAACCGGTAAAGCAGGCTCTTTTGAAGGAGGCGCTGGATAAAGTTATTGCGAAATTGGACAGCAATATAGCCCCCGCTGAGCACCGTATTTGGGTGCAAGATGGCGTTGGGACGATGCAGATTCGAGTCTTAGATATCGAGCGCATTGAAGCGGAGCGAGACTATATGAGGATTTGTTTGCCCGGGCGGAGTTACCTAGTCCACGAACCAATGGCATCGTTGATCACACGCCTGCCCGGCGACATGTTTATCCGGATACACCGGTCGATGGTGGTGCGCCTGGACTTCATTAAAGAGATACGGCGTGAGGGGCGCCGCCAATTCGTGGTTCTAAAGGACGATCGTACCTATTCCATTGGCCCGAGCTATCTTGCCGCGGTGACCGGTAAGTCGGCTGCCTAAGCCGGCGGTTTGGGCGGATCAGAAACCGTAGCAGAATAGCGGGGAGCAGGTGCCGGCTGCAAATGACCGCCGACGTCGACAAATGTGCCGCGTTCCACATTATGCGGGTGCTCCTTGGCCTCTGCCAGAGATAGGACCGGTGCAAAGCAGACATCCGTCCCTTCCATTAACTGGCACCATTCTTCACGTGTTTTTGTCTTGAACAATATCGTAAGCTTGTCCTTCAGGGCGGGCCATTTTTTCGGGTCCATCTGTGCATCAAAATCTGTGTCGTCTTCCAATCCGCCTATTTTTCGCAGCTGCGCATAAAATTGCGGTTCTATCGAGCCGATAGATATATATTTGGCATCTGCGGTTTCATAGGTGTCGTAAAAATGAGCGGCTGTATCCAACAGATTTGATCCGCGCTCATCGCGCCATTGCCCGATATTGTGAAAGTCGAAAATCATTGCCATCAGCGCAGCGGAACCATCGGTCATGGCGCAATCCACCACTTGACCCTCGCCGCCGGTTTTGGCGTGGAGCAGCGCAGAAACCATGCCAAGCGCGAGCATCATCCCGCCGCCCCCAAAATCACCGATCATATTGATGGGCGGGGTGGGTTTGTCATCCTTTCGGCCAAAGGCATGTAGCGCGCCGGAAATCGAAATGTAATTAATATCATGCCCAGCCGCATGCGCAAGCGGGCCATATTGACCCCAACCGGTCATCCGGCCATAAACAAGCTGCGGATTGTCGTTCAGCAAAACATCCGGACCAAGCCCAAGCCGCTCCATAACGCCGGGCCGAAAACCTTCGATAAGTCCATCCGCCTTTTTAACCATATCCCGCGCCGCGTTGATGCCATCTTGTGACTTCAGATCGATTTCCACCAATTTTCGTGAGCGTGAAAGGGCCAGACGTGGGTCCGGTGCGCCGCCGGGCCGATGCAATACCGTGACAGTTGCTCCCTGATCGGCGAGCATCATCCCGCAAAAAGGTCCGGGACCAATTCCTGAAAATTCCAATATATTGATACCCGATAGAGGTCCGGCCATGCTCTGCTCCCATTTTAATCGTTTGATTAAAATATCCTATGCAGCGGGCCGGCGGTAATCAAGAAAATTTGATGACCAATTTTGAGCCTGGATTAGCGGGGGCCTTGGCCATGCTTTAGCGGTGTCCGTTTTGCGGCTTGCTGTTTCAGGTAGCGTGGCAGTTCAAGTTTCGATTGTCCAACGGGCTTGCGTGCCAGTTTTGGATCAATGGGGTGATCAAATGCCACGCCAAAGCGGCCTTGCGCCACCCATGCGACATAGCCCGTCACGCGTCCAATATTGCGCAATTCAAGCTGTATCTTGTCGCCGCGTTTGGCAAGAACAGCTGCTTCGGCCATCAGCCCTCCGGCAGAGAGATTCCGTACGCGGACTTCACCGCAATCGTCACCATCGACAAACCGCAGATTCGCTTTGAGAAACAGGCTGTCGCGATCAAGCTCGCGCTTTGCCTGGCCGCTGGTTTGGCTATTCAGCCCTAGATTTTCGTCAAATGGTTCTCTCATGTGCATCCCGCGATAAAATGTAAATACTGGCCGCTATTGAGAGAAATAGCCCAGAAATGTTGTAAAATTGGTTAACTTTGGCGGGATTTCTTTAAACGTTGAACTGCGAGTTATTCGTCGCGGGAAATTTTTTCTTTGCGTTCATGGGCTTCCTGCGCCTCGACCGTCATTGTTGCGATCGGCCGCGCTTTTAGACGATCAAGCGAAATCGGATCGCCGGTAACCTGACAATAACCATATTCGCCTTCTTCTATGCGGCGAAGAGCGGCATCGATTTTCGATGTCAGTTTGCGTTGCCGGTCTCTGGTTCGCAGTTCCAGACCCCAATCGGTTTCGCTGGACGCGCGATCATTCATGTCCGCTTCCTGAATTGGACCATCTTGCAAATGCGCCAGAGTCTCTTTTGACTCGTTCACTATGGATGATTTCCAATCTTCCAACGCCTGTTTGAAATAGGCCAGCTGGTTGTCGTTCATAAATTCTTCTGTCTCGCTTGGCTCATAGCCTTCTGCGAGGACAGTATCCGACTTTGGAGCTGATTTATTCTTTGTTGACGACGCCACAACATTCTCCAAAAAACGCGTGCCGCTTGTTTTTGTACCTAGTTTGGATGGCAAAGTAACGGCTACGGAACGGGCCTATAGCCATGGCTTTGGGCATAGACAAGAAGCAATTTTTTTAGTTTTAGGAAATGAAATCCTGCCGACTCATATCAGAAGCAAATTCACATTATTTCGTCGAAAACAGGCGATTCACTATCAACGCAAATTGCTGGGTAGCTGTTCGACAATGCGGGTTTTAGACGCCATTTGTGAAAGAAAATTGCGATAAATGGTGTCAATTCGGGACATTAA
>CALKXX010000042.1 GCA_938003725.1 uncultured Sphingomonadaceae bacterium
ACCAAGCCGATAGACAAACAGCTTCATTAGAATTTCGACGATAAATATGCCCAAAGCAATGGTGTCCAGTACAGCCAGGATAGGTCCATAGCTGTCCATCAGTGCCGGAGAGGTTTCCATGCCGATAATGATCGCATTGATGACGATCACCACCAGAATCGCGTTCTGGAAACGTGAAGATTCAACAATGGCACGCAATTTTTCGTTCATGCTAAAACTCTCTCAATAGGGCAGAATTTATGATGTGGCGGTTTCATCGCCGCCGATCAAGGGCCGTCATCGTAAAGCCTGTTCAACGGATTTACTTGACCAAATCATCTTGCTCTCTAAATTAGAACAAACCATGAACGATATTGATTCGGATTCGGCGACAGCTTTAGATGCTTCGCTGATCACCCCTGCTGCTGTGTCTGAAACAGCTGAAAAGAAAGCAACTGCGCTAAAGGCGCGGTTTGCCAAAATATTATCTGCGTCCGACACAAAACCTGTCGTGGCCGACGACTTGCCGACACATTTCACCTTTGGAATAGAACGCATAGATGCCGCACTGCGGGGCAATGCAGTGGCGGATGGTTTGCCGCGCGCAGCTTTACATGAGATCCATGCAGCAGAGAAAGCGGATATGACGAGCGCCGCTGCTATGTCCCTGCTGCTTGCAGAACGTTGTCAAACGGACAAACCAATCCTGTGGATCAGCGAAGGGGGAGAGGCGCGGCGGCAAGGACGGCTCTATCCGCCGGGCATTGCAGAGCTTGGCATAGATCCAGACGCGATTATTCATGTCGATGCGGCTGATAGCATTACCGGATTACGGGCAGCGGCAGATGGCGTGCGTTCTTCTGCCATGGGCGTAGTTATTCTCGAACTGGCGGGCAAGAAACCCAAGGGACTGGACATGACGGCAACGCGCCGGCTTTCCCTATCTGCACAGAAATCAGGCGTGCTGAACCTATTGCTTCGCAGCGGTGCAGATATGGAAAACCCCCTGCCCACAGCTGCGTTCAGTCGCTGGCAAGTAAGCGCAGCGCCATCTGTCCCGCTAGAGGCAAATGCGCCTGGACATAGCGCTTTTGACATCTCCCTGCTGCGCCATCGCAGCGGGCTTTACGGCCTGAGCGCCCAACTGGAGTGGAACCGTGACAATCATGCATTCCGCGAGCGACAAGCGGGAGAGGCAGCGCCGGACTTTGGCGTTGTTCCTGCCCTATTTGCCGACCGAACGGATCATCCGGACACGCGGGCAGCCTAAGGCTCCCTTTGTGCTCACCGATAAACAGCGCGGCGCGGTGGTCATCACTGCGCCCGACCGACAGGCTGTTGCACTTGGGCTGGGTGTCGGCATGAAACTGGCTGATGCGCGGGCAAGGGTTCCGGATTTACTGGCTTTCGAACATGACATGCTGGCCGATGCACAATTGCTGGACCGGTTGGCAGAGGCCTGTGAGCGATATACACCGATAGTCGCAGCTGCTCCGCCTCATAGCTTGATCTTGGACATTACCGGTGCGCAGCATTTCTATCACTCCGAAGAGGCTCTGGCCCGTGACGCAGAGGACCGGTTGGATGCAACCGGGTATTCCGCGCATTGGGCATTGGCCGAGACCCCCGATGCCGCCTTGGCCCTTGCCCGGCACGGCTTGAAACAAGGTGCGGAGGCACAGTTACCGGTATCGGCCCTCGATATGAATGCCAAAACCCATCAGGCTTTGGAACGGGCTGGACTTTATAGAATAGGCGATTTGTCTGAACGGCCTCGCGCCAATCTGGCGGCACGATTTGGCATGGAGTTGACCCTGCGACTGGACAGATTGCTGGGCATAGAAGACCGCCCAATTGATCCCACCCGCAGCCTTGGCAATGTGATTGCCGAACGCCGTTTCCCTGAACCCCTTACCCATATTGATGCTGCGCTGATAGTTTTGGAAGAGCTGTTTATGGAAGCTTCCATACAGCTCGAACAGCGTGGACACGGTGCCCGGATGATCCGGATAATGTTGTTCCGCTGTGATGGTGATATTGCAAGACTCGGCCTGGAAACCGGCGCCTCCACTAGAGATGCAGCCCTGTTCAAACGCCTGTTGCGCGAGAGGATTGATGTACTGAATGATGAACTTAACCCTGGCTTTGGTTATGATCTGATCAGATTGTCGGTCGTGGCAACACAGCCGCTCGCAGTGAAACAATTAAAACTGGAAGGCGGTGAAGATAGACAAGAAGATGAAGCCGCGATGGTGAGCCAGCTCAGTACGCGAATGGGCCGCGACCAAGTCCAGAAATTCCAGCCTGCCAATAGCCACATTCCGGAACAGGGCATGTTCGCACTTCCCTGCCTTGATGTACCTTCTGCTGCACCTTGGCAGATACCCCCGTCCGACAGTCCTCCCGTACGGCCCTTGCATATGTTTGACCCACCTCAGCGCGTTCAGGTCATTGCCGAAGTGCCTGATGGTCCGCCCCACCGGTTCACCTGGCGACGCAAAGCGCATCAGGTAGTCCGTTATGAAGGACCTGAACGCATTGCCTCTGAATGGTGGCAACGCAAAGACGGTCAGCAATCGGGCAAAGGCGGCCTGACCCGCGACTATTACCGCGTCGAAGATGTCAAAGGGCGGCGCTACTGGTTGTTTCGGCATGGGCTATATGGTGAAGAAAAAACAAACCCGGATTGGTATCTGCATGGTTTATTTGCTTAACTTTTTGCGCATTCAAACAGAATCATGACTCCCTTCGCCGAGCTTTGTGCCTCCACCAATTATAGCTTCCTGCACGGTGCATCATCACCGGCGGACATGGTTTTACAGGCGATGAAACTGGGCATGACCGGCATAGGCATTGCCGACCGCAATAGCGTCGCCGGCGTGGTTCGGGCGCATGCCGCCTTGCGGCGTGCCTATGAAGAGGCCGAAGAAGAGAGCCTTACCCTGCCCGATCTCAAACTTATCGTTGGGTCAAGGCTGGTTTTTGCAGATGATACGCCGGAGATGATTGTGTATCCGATCAATCGCCGCGGATGGGGCAGGCTTACCCGCTTACTTTCCACCGGAAATCTAAGGGCTGAAAAAGGCGATTGCCATCTTTATCAAGCCGACCTGATACAGTGGTGCTGTCAGGATTGGGCGCTGATCATTCTCTCTTCGGTAAAGAGCCAGTTTGCAGAACAGCTCAAATCCCGCACGCCCCATATATGGCTTGGCGCAACCATGCCGCGTTCGGGGCCGGACAAACGCTTTATGGAGCGGAGGCACGATTTATCGCGCATGATCGATATTCCGATGCTCGCGACCAATGATCCGCTCTATGCCACAGCACGGCAACGTCCACTGCATGATGTCCTGACCTGCATCGCACAGAAAACAGCCATCGATAAAGCAGGCCGGCTGCTCCGTGCCAATGCGGAACGTCACCTCAAATCGCCGCAGGAAATAGCACGGCTATTCCGTGAATATCCCAGTATCATTGGCGAGACGCAAAAGCTTCTCAACCTGATTGACTTCACGCTTGATGAGCTCAGCTATCACTATCCTGACGAGCCCGTTCCGATGGGCTGGACGCCGCAAGATTGGCTGGAACATCTCGCCTGGTCTGCGGCACATGAAAAACATGGCAAAGTCCTGCCGCAACATCTGCAAAAAAAGATCGAGGAAGAGCTTCGCCTTATCGACAAACTTAAATATGCGCCCTATTTTCTGACCGTCCATGACATTGTCAAATGGGCGCGTGAACAGGGTATATTATGCCAAGGCCGGGGTTCTGCAGCGAATAGCGCCGTTTGCTATCTGCTGCACATTACCTCGGTTGATCCAATGAAACATGACTTGCTCTTTTCGCGTTTCATCTCCGAAGAACGCAAGGAGCCGCCGGACATCGACGTTGATTTCGAACATGAGCGGCGCGAAGAAGTTATCCAGTATATTTATGAGCGATATGGCCGTCATCGCGCCGGGATTGCTGCGACTATAGTGCATTATCGCTCACGCAGCGCCATTCGTGAGGTCGGCAAAGCCCTGGGGCTGTCAGAAGATATTACCTCACGCCTTTCGAGCACCGTCTGGGGCAGTTATTCGAGCAGCGCGCCGGACAAACGCTTTCAGGAAACCGGTCTTGATCCCGAGAATCCAGAGATTAAGCGGGTGGGCGATCTGGTCAATCAAATCCTGCAATTTCCGCGGCACTTGTCACAGCATGTCGGCGGCTTTGTGCTGACGCAGGACCGTCTGGACGAAACCGTACCCATTCATAATGCCGCGATGGAAGACCGCACCTTTATTGAATGGGACAAGGATGACATTGATGCCCTTGGCCTGATGAAGGTAGATATATTGGCGCTTGGGATGCTGACCTGTATTCGAAAATCTTTTGATCTAATGGACGCTATTGGCGTCACTCCGCCGGATGGATCAAAGCAATGGACATTACAAAATGTCCCAAGAGAAGATCCTGTGACCTATGGCATGCTGTGCAAGGGCGACAGCATAGGTGTTTTTCAGGTGGAAAGCCGCGCGCAGATAAACATGCTACCGCGTCTACGCCCCCGCGAATTTTATGACTTGGTCATACAGGTGGCGATTGTCCGGCCCGGTCCAATAGAAGGCGATATGGTTCACCCCTATCTGCGCCGCCGCAGCGGGGTTGAAAAGACTGTATATCCAAAACCTGACCCGCCACATAATCCGGACGAGCTCAAAACCGTTCTGGGGCGGACTTTTGGAGTACCTTTATTTCAGGAACAGGCAATGAAACTGGCGATTGTGGCAGCCAATTTTTCTGACAGCGATGCCAATAAGTTGCGCCGGGCAATGGCGACGTTTCGCAATGTCGGCACGATCCACCATTTTCAGGCCAAGATGATCGATGGCATGGTCGCACGCGGCTATGAGCGGGAATTTGCCGAACGTTGCTACAAACAGATAGAGGGCTTTGGCAGCTATGGCTTCCCTGAAAGCCATGCGCAGAGCTTTGCGATACTGGTGTATATTAGTTCGTGGATAAAATGCCACCATCCAGCGGTATTTGCAGCAGCGATCCTGAACTCACAGCCGATGGGATTTTATGCCCCTGCTCAACTGGTCCGTGATGCAAGGGAACATGGTGTTGAGGTGCGCGAGATTGATGTGAACCATAGCATTTGGGACAATAGGGTTGAGGTCAAAAACCTTCTCCCCTTCACGGCGGGGGCAAGCGCGGCACAGCGGCAAAGGGAAGAAGTCTCCCTCCGCCTTGGTTTTCGCCAAATTGACGGGTTTCGGGATGCATGGGCAACAGAAATCATTAACGCACGTCCTTTCAAGAATATCGAAGAGCTGGCTCACAAGGCCAATCTTCCCGCTCGGGCTTTGCGTCTGCTGGCCGATGCGGATGCCTGTCGTTCGCTGGGGCTCGACCGGCGGCAAGCTTTGTGGGAAGTGCGGCGCACACCGGTCGATAGCCTGCCGCTATTTGAAGCGGCACAGGCCAAAGAACTCGCTACCGAGCAAGATGCAAAGCTTCCCGCCATGACCAAGGGCGAGCATGTCGTTACCGATTATCAGAGTTTTCGATTATCCCTCAAAGGTCATCCGATGGAATTTCTGCGAGATAGGCTCCATGATATGGGTATCTTAAGCTGTGCAGAAATAGCGGCGGCAGAAAACGGTTCTTTTCAGCGTGTCGCAGGCGTCGTCCTGATCCGCCAGCGCCCCGGAAAGGGTAATGCGATATTTATCACCCTGGAAGACGAAACCGGTGTTTCAAATTTGCTGTTATGGGCTAGCCGGTTTGAGGAAATGCGGCGACCGGTCATGGCGGCGCGCCTGATGATCGCAAGTGGCGAGGTGCAAAAAAGCCGTGAAGGTGTCATCCACCTGATGGTTAGCCGGATTGAGGATGCAACAGATATGTTGGGAGACATCACCAAACAAGATCGCCCGGCTATTCCTGCTCCAAATATTGATGCCGCACGCAGCAGCGGCGACCCAAGAGAGAAACCACCCGTCGCCATGGCCCGTGCAGATGAGGTCAATCGTCCCATTTATCGTAACGAGGATAGACAAGCAGCGCGGCAAGAAAAAGAAAAACCGGTGCTTCCGCAACCCGCATATCCGCGCCATGGTCATCCCCGCAATGTAAGAATTTTGCCAAAGTCACGTGATTTTCACTAACCTACAAGATGGTTGCAATTTCACTCGCTATGCCTTATAGTTTCATTTGTAACTATATATCAACCTCCTGACATAATATGCTAAGGAAATATGATGGCCGATTTGTTCGAAAACCCCGCTGGCCTGGATGGCTTTGAATTTGTTGAATTTTGCGCACCGGAAAAGGGTGTGCTGGAACCCGTCTTTGAAGTCATGGGCTTTTCAAAAATTGCAAAGCATCGTTCCAAGGATGTGCACCTCTGGCGGCAGGGCGGCATCAACCTGATCATCAATTATGAGCCAAAATCAGCCGCGTGGTATTTTGCCCGTGAACATGGCCCATCCGCATGCGGCATGGCTTTCAGGGTCCGTGATGCCCGCAAGGCTTGGGATCATCTGATCGAAAATGGCGGCGAGCCGGTGTCCGTCGAAACCGGTCCGATGGAGCTGCATATCCCGGCAATCCGCGGAATTGGCGGCGCGATCCTCTATCTGGTCGACCGCTATGATGGCGGCGAACGGGAGGAAAATCTTTCGATCTATGACATTGATTTTGAATATCTGCCTGGCGCCGATCGCAATCCCGAAGGCGCCGGTTTCCACACAATCGACCACCTGACGCATAATGTTTATGGCGGCCGGATGAAATATTGGGCGGAATATTATGAAACGCTCTTCAACTTCAAAGAGATACGATTCTTTGACATTAAAGGCGAATATACTGGCCTGACATCCAAGGCATTGACCGCGCCTGACGGAAAAATTCGCATCCCCCTCAACGAAGAGGGCGAAGGCGGCAAGGGCCAGATCGAAGAATTCCTGCGCGAGTTTAACGGTGAGGGCATCCAGCATATTGCGCTTATTTGCGAAGATTTACCGGCTTGTTGGGATCGCCTGAAAAAACTTGGTGTGCCGTTTATGACAGCCCCGCCAAATACCTATTATGAAATGCTGGATGGCCGTTTGCCTCAGCATGGCGAAGATGTTGATGCGCTGCAAACACGCGGCATATTGCTCGACGGCACAACAGAAGGCGGCGATCCGCGCCTGTTGCTTCAGATATTTGCGGAACCGCAAGTCGGTCCGGTCTTCTTTGAATTCATCCAGCGCAAGGGCGATGACGGCTTTGGCGAGGGGAACTTCAAAGCACTGTTCGAATCCATCGAACGTGATCAAGTCGCACGCGGTGTACTTGATGTGAAAGAACCAGCCGAATGAGCGCGCCCAATCTGTCCGGTATCCACCATGTTGCCTATCGCTGCCGCGATGCGAAAGAGACCACTGAATTCTACCAGCGCGTCATGGGCATGAGCTTTGACCTGGCTTTTGCGGAAAACGAAGTCCCGTCCACCGGTGCCTATGACCCCTATATGCATATTTTTCTGGACGCCGGCGGCGGCAATATTCTCGCCTTTTTTGAGCTGCCTGAACAACCGGACATGGGCAAAGACCCGAATACACCGGAATGGGTGCAACATATCGCATTCAAGGTCGGCACGCTCGATGAATTGCTGGCGGCAAAGAAAAATGCCGAGGCAGAGGGACTGGAAGTTTTGGGGCCTACCCATCACGGGATATTCAAATCGATCTATTTCTTTGACCCCAATGGTCACCGCCTGGAAATTGCCTGTGATATTGGCACTGATGAAGAGATGGCCGAGCTGCGCCGTGTAGCGCCGGAAATGCTCGAAGAATGGAGCCGCACCAAAAAAGCGCCCCAGCACGCTGCCTGGTTGCATGAAAAGGCGCGCGACGAGCATCAATAGATATATTGATTCTTACCGCGACACAGCGCAGGGTTGCGACAAGCAAAAGATCGGAAAACCATGAAACTCGCTACGCTGAAAAATGATACCCGCGACGGCCGTCTTGTCGTTGTGT
>CALKXX010000043.1 GCA_938003725.1 uncultured Sphingomonadaceae bacterium
ATGATGATGATTTTGAGCTGGTCGCGATCAATGACCTAGCCGATGCCGACGCCAACGCGTTGCTTTTTGGTTTTGACAGTGTGCACGGACGTTTCCCTGGTGAGGTTTCTGCTCATGGTGATCACATCATGGTCAATGGGAAAAAGATCGCAGTGACCTCTGAACGCAATCCCGGCGATTTGCCGCATGGTGAAATGGGTATCGACATCGTTCTGGAATGTACTGGCTTTTTCCAATCTGTGGAAGCAACGCAGCCGCATATTGATGCCGGCGCCAAACGCGTTTTAATCTCCGCACCGGCCAAGGGTGACCTGAAAACAATCGTTTATGGGGTGAATCATGACGCATTGACGTCATCGGATGTCATTGTTTCTAATGCATCTTGCACGACAAATTGCCTCGCACCGGTTGCAAAGGTCCTGAATGATCTGGTGGGAATTGAGCGCGGCTTTATGACCACTATTCACAGCTATACGAACGACCAGCGGATACTGGACCAAATGCACAGCGATATGCGCCGTGCACGGGCAGGGGCGGTGAACATGATACCGACTACAACCGGTGCTGCACGCGCTGTCGGTCTGGTGTTGCCAGAGCTGAACGGCAAATTGGACGGCTCCTCAGTCCGCGTTCCAACGCCGAATGTTAGCTTGGTTGACCTGGTTTTTACCCCGGGGCGCGATACGAGTGTTGAAGAGATCAACAATGCGCTGAAAGCCGCAGCAGACGGGCCGATGAACGGCGTGTTGGTGTTTGAAGATAAGCCACTAGTATCTAGCGATTTCAACCATCAGCCGGCAAGTTCATCGATCGACAGCCTCGAAACTACAGTTATGGATGGCAAGTTGGTCCGCGTGGTAAGCTGGTACGATAATGAGTGGGGTTTTTCGAACCGCATGATCGATACCGGTAAGGTAATGGCAGGCTTGCTCTAAGTCAGAAGGATTGAGAGCAATGTCCAGTAATGGATTCAAAACACTTGATGATTTGAGTGATATTGAGGGTAAAACGGGATTGGTTCGCGTCGACCTCAATGTACCTATGGCTGACGGCAAGGTAACGGATCATACCCGGCTGAAGGCGATTATTCCTACCGTGACCGAATTGTCAGACAACGGCGCAAAAGTGCTGTTACTGGCCCATTTCGGTCGTCCAAAGGGTGAATATAGGCCGGAATTTTCGCTGGAACCTGTGGTGGCGCCGTTAGCCTCTATATTGGGCCGCGATGTTGGCTTTATGCAACGCCCAAGTCAGGATGCCATCGCAGAACTGCCCAATGGCAGCATCATGGTGGTTGAAAATAGCCGCTTTGCCGCCGGCGAAGAGCAAAACGACCCCGGCATGGCCAAGATGATCGCATCTTTTGGCGATTTCTTTGTCAATGACGCTTTTTCAGCGGCACACCGCGCGCATGTCACAACAGCCGGTATTGCTGATCACCTGCCAGCTTATGCTGGACGTTCGATGGAACGAGAGTTGAATGCACTTGCTAAGGCGCTTGGTGATCCCGAGCATCCGGTTGCCGCAGTGGTCGGCGGCGCCAAGGTTTCCAGCAAACTTGATGTGTTGCGGCAGATGGTCGAAAAAGTAGACCACCTGATCATTGGTGGCGGGATGGCGAACACGTTCCTGGCGGCACGGGGCGTTAATGTTGGCAAATCTCTATGCGAGCATGACCTGACGGATACCGCCAATGAAATATTGGAAGCAGCTGATAAAGCTGATTGCACCGTGCATCTGCCCTATGATGTCGTGGTTTCGCGGGAATTTGCGCCCAACCCGCCAACCCGGACCGTCAATGTGCACGAGGTTGCCGAAGACGAGATGATCCTGGATGTTGGTCCGGCAGCTGTAGAAGCGCTTAATGATGTGCTGAAAGTCTGCAAAACTTTGGTATGGAACGGGCCGATGGGCGCGTTTGAAACGCCGCCATTTGATGCAGCAACGGTTGCTTTGGCTCAGACAGCTGCTGCGCTGACCAAAGAAGGACAATTGCTCTCTGTTGCAGGGGGCGGAGATACCGTCGCGGCCCTAAATCACGCGGGCGTTGCGGACGATTTCAGCTTTGTTTCGACCGCAGGCGGCGCTTTTCTGGAGTGGATGGAGGGCAAAGAATTGCCTGGTGTTGTCGCGCTTCAACGATAGAAATTACAGAAGATAACGAGGAATAGTAATATGCCCAACGCAGAGATGATGGACAAAATTGAAAACAGCGGCGGTTTCATCGCGGCGCTCGACCAAAGTGGTGGTTCAACGCCAAAAGCCCTTGCGGGTTACGGGATTGGTGAGGATGCGTTTTCAAATGATGATGAAATGTTCGCATTGATTCATCAGATGCGCAGCCGGATTATCACCGCGCCTTCATTTGGGAACGGCAAGGTTATTGGCGCTATCCTGTTCGAGAAAACGATGAACGGTGATGCGGACGGAAAACCGGTCCCGACGCTGTTGTGGGAACGCGGTGTTGTTCCGTTCCTGAAAGTCGACAAGGGATTGGCCGACGAAGAAAACGGCGTTCAATTGATGAAGCCGATTCCTGATCTGGATGATCAATGTAAAGCTGCCGTTTCAAAAGGCATGTTCGGAACCAAAATGCGCTCGGTGATCCAAAAAGCCAATGCAGCGGGTATTGCCGCCAATGTTGCACAGCAGTTTGAAATTGGAAAACAGATATTGAGCCACGGATTGGTCCCGATGATCGAGCCTGAGGTAAATATTCAAAGCGACGAACGCGCCGATTGCGATAAAATTCTATTGGGCGAACTCACGAAAAATCTGGATATGCTGGGCGATGATCAACGGGTCATGCTGAAACTGTCCATCCCAGTCGAAGCCAATCTATACAAATCACTGATCGATCACCCGAAAGTGGTTCGTCTTGTGGCTCTGTCTGGTGGGTATTCAACCGACGATGCTTGCGAGCAGTTGAACAAAAACAATGGCATGATCGCCAGCTTTAGCCGTGGCTTGTTGCAGGATTTGCGCCATGGTATGACCGATGATGAATTCGATGCAACCCTGGGCGGCGCGATCGATCAGATATATCGGGCATCAATTGCCTGAGCGATAATGCCTGAACAGGATCAATGGACGGCGGTTGACGACTATATTGTCGATCATTTGATTGACGACGACCCTGTTCAAGGTCAGACGCTGAAAGCCAATCGTGAGGCCGGGCTGCCGGAGATTGATGTTTCGGCAGCGCAAGGAAAAATGCTGCAGATTATGGCGAAAGGCGCTGGTGCCAGACATATTCTGGAAATTGGCACGCTTGGCGGATATTCGACAATCTGGCTGGCGCGGTCTTTGCCGGCCAATGGCAAAGTGGTGACGCTCGAGCTCGAAGAAGAATATGCCCGGGTTGCTCAGGCCAATATCGAAAACGCAGGGTTTGGGCACAGCGTCGAAATTATCATTGGTGCAGCGGTTCAGTCCCTTTCAGACATGGACGATCGCCCCGAAGCACAATTTGATTTTGTTTTCATAGATGCTGACAAACAAAATTATGCAACCTATCTGGAGCAGTCTATTCGCTTGTCGCGTCCCGGAACTATGCTGGTGTTTGATAATGTCGTCAGGGAGGGGGAAATTCTCAATCCCGACAGCAAAGATCCCAAAGTGCCCGGAACGCGGGCTTTATATGACGCGCTTCGCAACCATCCAGGAGTAGATGCAACCGCTGTCCAGACCGTTGGTTCGAAAAAATGGGATGGATTTCTCCTTGCAGTTGTTCGGTAGAAAGCTCTTATACAAGTCATGACAATTCCTTCCTGCCAACTCTACTTGATTTCGCCGCTTGATGTTGGAGGTGATTTCCCGGATCGCTTGGCCGATGCGCTGAACGGTGGAGCGGTTGCCGCCTTCCAATTTCGGGTCAAGGATATCGGTGCCGAAGCGGCACTGGCACTTGCAAGGCCGTTAAAGGTAGTTTGCGATACGCATGATGTAGCCTTCATCGTCAATGATGATATAGAACTTGCCAAAGAGATCGGTGCAGACGGCGTACACCTAGGGCAAAGTGACGAAAGCTTGAAAGAAGCGCGTGCCGCGTTGGGTGATCAGGTGCAAATCGGAATAACATGTCACGATAGCCGCCATCTGGCGATGGAAGCCGGGGAGGGCGGCGCAAATTATGTCGCTTTTGGTGCTTTCTTCCCAACGGATACAAAAGAAACAATCTATCATCCAGAAGTGGATATTTTGCAGTGGTGGTCCACTGTGATGGAAGTACCCTGCGTGGCGATCGGCGGGATTACCCCGGAAAATTGTGGACCCATCATTGATGCGGGTGCCGACTTTATAGCCGTCAGTGGGGCAGTCTGGGGTGATTCAAAGGGATCGACTGATGCGGTTCGGCGATTTGGTGAAGTTCTGAACGCTTAGGGTCTTCGGTTAGGAGCTGCTTTCCGTGCGGCCGATATTCGATGCCACATATTGCGCCACAAACCGATCAATCGCCGGCGGTGAGAAATTGGGCATTTGCTCCAACTCCCTGACATAACCAGTTTTCCAAGTGAATGTGGGAGGGCACCCGTTGCTG
>CALKXX010000044.1 GCA_938003725.1 uncultured Sphingomonadaceae bacterium
CTTCTTCGTGGTATAACCCCAAAGGCTAAGCCCCATGAAAGCAGCAGAGGTTGCGAAGAATGTCTGTGCGATCGATGTTCCTGTATAGACCAGAAAAATCGTTGAAAGCGAGAGACCCATCAACGTCGCAAAGCCCCAAAACATGGCCTGCAATGCGGTGGTCGACAATTTATTCTGACCAAAGCTCATCGTGAGAACGATCGCAAGCGGTGATAGGATGATAACCCATTTTAACAGCCCGCCGCCCATCATGATCTCTGCAGCCATGCCAGAACTTGCAAACATCATCGCGACAATGCCGGTCAGCAATACGCCACTCGCCATATAATTATACACCTTAAGCATGAATGTCCGCAGACCTTCATCATAGGCAACTTCCGATTGCGGTGCCGTCCCAACAGGGTTGCGGGACATTGTGGTTCTTGGATCAGGCCAAGCCATGACTTATACTCCTCACAGTTTTGAAGCGATCTCTATAGATCACATTCCGATTACCTGTAATATCGGTTGATTTCACATATATTTCAAGTGAAACCGGACGAAAGGATCAGAAAACTCAATCTATGTTCGATTGATATTATCTATCAGATATCGCCTTAATGTCTGGTTTACGACGATGAAGGCAGCAAATCGGCCAAAAGTGATCAGTTATTTGTCAGTTTTGAGATCAGGTTTCTCGCAGCCTCCGTGACCTCTCCCCAAGTCACATCAAATGCGCCGTCATCACCATAATAGGGATCGGCAACATCCTGTCCCGCGCGATCCTCCACATGGTCAAGAAGCAAGGACATTTCGGCTCTGCCGTCTTTTGGGGCGACGGCTTTTAAGTCAGCCATATTCTGATTATCGAGCGCCACAATATGGTCGAAGTCCCGAAAATCATTGGTCGTTACCTGTCGTGCGCGCAGATGTGCGATATCGACACCATTTTTGGCGGCAACGGCGATCGCGCGATCATCGGGTTCCTGCCCTGCGTGCCAATGCCCGGTTCCAGCGGAATCGATAACCATGCTGACACCGGCGCGCCGACATTCATCGCGAAACGCGGCTTCGGCAAGAGGAGAACGACAGATATTGCCAAGGCAAACAAACAAAATAGATTGGGTCATAAATTACGCTATTTCAGATACTAACCAGGACAGTTGTGATCACAATCACCAACCATGAACAATCACCAAGATCAACTACCGGCAAATACGCCGCAGGCTACACGCCCGCCGCTCTCTCCCGAGGGATCGGTTTTCAGATCATCTGGCCCGGCATGAACCACAAAAGCCGCGCCATCTTCGTCGAGCAGCGCATTTGCGTCCCCTTTCAGGACTCCGCCTTCCACAGTAGCCTCCAAAGATCCCTTACCGTCTTCACCAATGTCGAGATTAAAAAAGTCGCCCATATGCGCGCCATCGGGATTGTCAAAGCCATGTGCTTTTTTCTGCGGGTTCCAATGTCCCCCTGCCGATTTGAAATCAGGGCCTTCGCATTTGCCTGTCTCATGAATATGGACACCGTGCTGCCCGGGAGTCAGTCCCTCTGCATTTAATTGTACAATCAATCCGGTATCACCGGCCGCGACAATAACCTCGCCATATTGTGCCTGATCAGCGCCCACAAGCGATGCTCTCGCAATATTTTCCCCATCACCAGCAGGTTCCGTCGAATTGCCTCCACAAGCGGTCAACGCAGTCGCCGTTGCCAGGGCCATTATCATGCCAGATACCATTTTCATCAGCCATCTCCTAAATCGCGTATTCTCGCGGATATTCTTTTTACACAGAAGGTGATAGCAGGCGACATATCGTCATGAAACCATAAGTTTGGTCCATAAGTTGGTATCGTGCCAATATTGAACATTTGATGGAGCCAGCAGTGCCACCTTCTCTTTATGTAATCGCATTGGGTTCAAATCAGCGCCACATGCGCTTTAGCGGCCCCCGGCGCGTGCTATTCGCGGCGCTGAATGCGATGCAAGACGAGAGAATCACCATCCGCAAATCTTCGCGCCCCGTGACTTCCAGACCGGTCGGCCCGTCGCGGCGCAGCTATGCAAACGGAGCGGCGCTGATTGAAACCACCATGCGCCCCGACGAATTGCTCAGAAAACTGAAGCAAATTGAACGGCATTTCGGACAGCGACGGGGCCAAAGATGGTCCAAACGTACATTGGACCTGGATATTATTTTATGGGAAAAAGGCTCGTATTCCAGCGGGGTTGACGATCTTGTGATACCGCATCCGCACTTTCGGGAACGCGATTTTGTGCTTGGTCCCATCGCGATGATCGCAGCCGATTGGCGCGACCCGATTTCCGGCTTGTCCATCGCACAACTCGCATCACGATTAAATCAACCAAAGCCGCTTGACCGCAAAGCGTTGCGCCCCTAGTGAGGCGCTCTCCAAGAGCAATATGCTTTTGTGGGCCCTTAGCTCAGTCGGTAGAGCAACTGACTTTTAATCAGTAGGTCGCTGGTTCGAACCCAGCAGGGCTCACCACTATTTTCAATAACTTATGGTCACATAGAGTTAAAAGCGGAACGTCGCTAGCTATAGTGAAGTTATAATGAAGCTATCAGATGACA
>CALKXX010000045.1 GCA_938003725.1 uncultured Sphingomonadaceae bacterium
ATTATGCCGACCTGGATACAACTGGGTCGTTCGACAAGCTGGTCACCGAACTTCAGACTGAGCACGGCATTACTCTCCCCGTCTGGGAAGTGTTTAGTGCTGACAACGCAAATGTCTTTTTGGATGATATTGTAGAAGCCACTTATCATGGAGTGACGACTGTTAGCGGAACACCAACCCATCATCTTTCTTTTCGATCCGCCACTGAAGATCGACAAATGTGGATTGCGACCGATGAAAAGCGCCCGGTGCCGATGATGGTGGTTGGGACAGACCCCTATCAGCAGGGCTGGCCGCAATATCATGCCTTTTTCCATGAATGGAATACGGCTCCGAAATTCGCGCCCGACCTGTTTTCTTTTGAGTTGAAGGATAGCTTGCGGAAAGTAACACTTCCCAAATTACGTGCAGAGGCCGGTGGCGGCGAAATTGAAACCGGTAAATAGGGAGGAAGGCGATGAAAAAACTCCTTCTAAGCTCGATTGCGGCAATAGCGATGTTGTTGTCATCACCGGAGGCCGTGCTGACGTTTTCGTTTGAACCTGATAGCGCAGAAGCGCAACGCGGCGGCTTTCGTGGCCCCGCGCAAAAGCCGGCAATGAGCCGCCCACGTCCACAAACACGGCCTTCGATTAGCCGCCCTCGCCCCTTTCCATCCGCGCGGCCAAGGCCCAGCATCAATAGGCCAATCACGAGACCGCGCCCCAGTCTGCGACCCAGCCGTCCGATTTCTCGGCCAAGGCCAACTATCCGACCCAATCGGCCAAACAGACCGGATGCAAATCGTCCGACTAATGGCCGCCCGCCAGCATGGAACAAGCCAAACCGGCCCAATCGCCCCGGTAGCACTATGCCAGGCAATGGGCGTCCTCCGGCTTGGAACAAACCCAATCGACCGAACAAGCCGGGTATTGGCCGCCCACCTAACGGTCGTCCACCGGCATGGAATAAACCCAATCGGCCCAACCGGCCAGGTGCTGGACGGCCACCGGGCTGGCGTCCGCCGCATTGGCGCCCCCCCAACTGGCGTCCGCCTTTTTTCCGCCCTCCCTATTATCGGCCGTGGCATTCCTTGTGGGGACGCCCTTACTGGTTCCCAAGACTGGGTTGGTATCATTCCTATCCAACGCGGGGTTCAACGATGTTGATTGTGGAGGATCTACCGCGTGACTGCGAAAGTGTCTATTCGGATGATGAAACACTCTATCAGTGCGATGGCATCCTCTATCGAGAGACATATTTACGTGGGCGATTGGTTTACGAAGTGATCACCGATCTCGATGAGCTGCGATAAGTAGACCCTTAAAAATATCTGACTGTAAGGAACCAATTTGATGACAAATATTGCTCGAACATTTTTTGCAGTGGGCTTGTCGCTGTTAGTAACCGCCTGCGCGACAATCCCAAATATTGTAACCGACAGCGATCCGGCGCAGGATTTTTCATCCTATTCCAAATTTGCCTGGGCCTCCGATAATCCAATGATTGCCGTTGGCGATCACAATGTATCGGGATTGGTGCAGAAAGAGATCGCTGATTCCATAAAGACCACACTGGCCTCTCGCGGCTATCAATATGTGACCGATGTTCAATCGGCTGACTTCGCAATATCCTATACCGTCGGTGCGAGAGACAAGGTTAGCGTGAGTACCTACCCTGATTTCTTTTTCGCGGATCGATTGAACTGGGGCTGGGGAAATCAATATTTTCGCCCCTATCGTTCGACCATTCCTGTCGATCGCACGGTCGTCCGCAACTATACCGAGGGGACGCTTTCAATCGATATTTACGACGTCACACGCAAAAGCCCGGTTTGGCACGGGAAAGGCGAGAAACGCTTGAGCAGGAAAGAGATGAAGGGTGAGGACATCGATATATTGACTGATGTTCAGGCGATCCTTGCAGGCTTTCCGCCGCAATAAAGATGGAAAATGAAAACGAAGCGGTTAAATCGTCCAGCGAGATATTCAGCCTGTTAAAGGACAGTCTTGATGAGGCGCAAATTTCTGTTCGGGCCTATGATACAAAAGCCCAGATCGTTGGTGTCGGCTATATATTTGCGCTCAATGTCATCGGTCAGATAGGAAATTCGCTACCGGACGAAAGTGAGATTGGACTTACGAATGTCATCATTGCGTGGGCGCTGGTAGTCCTTCCCATAGCACTATTTGGCTATGTGCTGTATCCGGTCCGTAAAACAAAAGTGGACGACGATGAACGAAAGCATCTCTTTTTCCTTCACCCGGAACGCTATGGATCGGCGGCCAATCTTGTCAAAGCGGCAGAAGAATGTGACCCTATTGATGAGGTTGCCTACGAATTGTTGCAAATCTGCGAATTGAGAGAAAGCAAACGCAAAAGATTTGTCCGGGGCCTCATAGGCGCAGGATTGGCGTTTGCTGTGCTTTGCGCAAATCAGCTATATTTGAGCATTAGCGCGCTATAGCATGTGACCAAAAGCGCTAACTACGACGATCTAGTCCGGTTTAGAAGTTGATGCCAAGACCAGCGCCAACGCGGTAGGTATCAAATTCAATGGTATCTATCGTGGCGCGCAAATGCGCGTTTCCACCAAGTCCGAATTGAACCCCCGCACCAATTAGTACGCCATCAGCTGTATCGTTTTGCGCATTGGCCGCATTTAGCTCGGCAGGTGTCAGTGGCCGTCCGAGCAGTTCTTGGGTCAAGTCAGCAACATCCAAATCAACCCACTGATAGCCGCCGCGAACAAATGCCATCGAATTCTCACCAAAAGCGAGGCCAAGATGTCCAGCGACCGTGTAGTCATTGTCAATCTGGTCAGTACCAAAATTGACGCTGCCTTCAACGCCCAGAACAACTGTATCACCTAGAGGAACATTATATCCCAGATATCCACCAAACATCGCACCTTCGACATTCAATTCGGTGCCGTTGCCGCCAATGGTGGGCAAGTCGATAGTTGCAACTTCCTCATATCCGAGCTGGATTCCCGCATAGGCACCTTCCAGAGATTGAGCCGGGCTCTCTTGATAAGAATCTGCATAGGGGTCCTGATAGGATTGCGCATGCGCAGCCGTGCCAGTTGCAAGAACTCCGCATGCTATGCCGATTGCCAATAATTTTTTCATTGTTTCGCTCCGTCGCTTTGGACGATGCGTTATACAGTTTGTCTCGGGAATATAGCGGCCTTTCGCAGCCGTCCAAACGCGGGACTGCGGTGTCGCATTAAGTTAATGGGTTAACTGAAGCGGCTATTCGTCGCGGTGAGACATCTTTTCGAGCAGAACTTCGTGAACTTTTGCATCGGGTTTATCGACGCACTCAGTCATTGTGAGCACGACTGCCACCTGAACTGCCTCTGGCGAAATCACTGAAGTTCCTTTTTTTGCTGTAGCGTAGCCGTACAGCATGGTCATCACCGACGCCCGGTCGTCTTCGTTGAGGGTTACAACATCCCAGCAAGTCACTTCTGTTAAATCAATCGGTGTGTCTGGCGCAAGGTCGCTGGTTTCTGTGCTTGTATCTTGTGCGCTGGCTGATGTGCTTAATAAAAAGGCTGCGGAAACACCCAGGAATGTTGATTTTGAAACTGATACTTTTGAAAGTAAGGTCATTAATATCCTCCGCGCATACATGCGTCTAGTTCAAGCCGATAAATTCGAGCAGCGCGATCTTGTTTTTTCTTAGCATTGCCGCGTTTAATCGCGCCAAATAGTGCCCCAAGTGCCGCGCCACGTCTTACGTCTCTTTTTCGCTTCTTCTTATTTTTTTCAAAGAGCAAACCCCCAAGACCTGCTGTTGCCGCCCCTTTCGCCGCTCCTTCTAGTGCTCCTCCAGGTAGGTATCGGTCGGGAACGCGCCCATTGTAACCAGACACATCGGCGGCTCGTTGCTGACAATAGCTATATCGATCTTGTGCTGCAGCGGGATGAGCAAATAGCGCAATTGCAGCCAGCGCCCCTGCAATACCGA
>CALKXX010000046.1 GCA_938003725.1 uncultured Sphingomonadaceae bacterium
CAACAATGGTCGGTGACTTACCGCCAAGTTCCAGCGTGACGGGCGTCAGGTTTTTTGCCGCAGCTGCCATTACATGTTTGGCAATGCCGCCGCCGCCGGTAAAGATCAGGTGATCCCAAGGGATTTCAGAGAAAGCTTTCCCTGTTTCGGGACCGCCGGTGATAACGGTCATCTCTTCCGGAGTAAAATATTCGGCGACAAGTTTTTTGCACAATTCGCCGGTTTCAGGACAAAATTCCGTGAATTTGATCATGACCCGATTGCCAGCACCAAATGCACCAATGGCTGGATCGAAAGCCAGATTGATCGGGAAATTCCAAGGCGCGATAACGCCAACCACGCCCTTTGGTTGATATTCCACTTGACCGCTTGCACCTAGCAGATTGAGCGGGAAGTCAATTTTCCGTTTTTCCGCCCGCATCCACTTGCGCAGGTTTTTCTTATGGTCCTTTGCATGGCCGACCACGGACATCAGGTCCGTCATCACGGTCTGGACACTGCTGCGATGGCCAAAGTCGTTGGATACCGCCTCACATAGCGCATCCTTATGATCGATAATCATTTGCGCCGTGCGATTGATGCGGTCCATGCGCACTTCATGGCTAACCGGCAATTCCGTGTGGAAGGCATCGCGCTGTGCCTTGAACAAAGCTTCGATTTCTTCTTTGGGAACTTCCCCCGCTGCTGCTTCCAATGCTTCCACCGTCATTCTCCTAATAGGGGCACGGCCTGAAAAGGCGGGGCCACACCCATGCGTTAAATATTCAATTGCCTACTTAAAACGGTTCGCCGGGGTTTGTCGAGTAGGAACGCCCTATTGACCGGCAGCGGCAATTGCCCGTGCCGTCGCAATGGTTTGTTCGGCCTGCCTAAGGTGCAATATCTCGGTCATCTTGCCGTCAATTGTAATCACCCCTTTGCCGGCATTTTCAGGATCAGCAAAGGCGGTGACAATTGCCCGTGCCTCGGCAATTTTTTCGTCGGATGGCGCAAAGACGATATTGGCAATGTCGATCTGCGCAGGATGGATGAGCGTTTTTCCGTCAAAACCGAATTTCCGCGCCTGTTCGCATTCTTGCTTCAACCCATCCGGGTCATTGAAATCATTATAGACGCTGTCGATGACGTTCATTCCATAGGCCCGCGCGGCCATGATGGTCTGTGCCATCGCTGGCGTGAATAGCAATCGGTCCTGTTCCGCCCGCATTTCCTTTGCAAGGTCGTTAAACCCCATCACGAACGTGGTGAGACGGCTATGTTTGGCCAATGCCGCAATTTCGGCAATATTGAGTATCGCCAGCGGCATTTCAATCATTACCCATAGCGCGACTTCGGGCTTTGCCCCGTCTTTGTCCATACGCACGGCCAGATCATATATATCCTTTGCGGTCTGGACTTTTGGAATCAGCACCGCATCGGGGCTATTGGCGCACACACGCTCCATGTCTTTTTCAAACCAAGGCGTGTCCATACCGTTGACCCGAACCACAAGTTCGCGCGAACCATATTCTTCATTGTAGATCGCTGCACAGGCGTTGCTCCGTGCCTGATCCTTCGCATCCGGGGCGACGGCATCCTCCAGATCAAAAATGATTGTATCGGCCGGGAGTGTTTTCGCTTTCTCCAAGGCGCGTTCGTTGGAAGCCGGCATGTAGAGACAGGAGCGTCGGGGGCGAAAAGAGGCGTCGGTCATGCAAATATCCTATCAAACATTTTCTATCGCGCAAACTTCCAGCGCAAAATTGGGGCGAGTGCAAAGGCCGCCACAGCTTTGGTTAGGATGATTGCGGCATTGTCATCGCATCCATGCCTCTTCTTCCCCAGTCGCAATTGCTAACGGGTTTCGGTTTCTGCGCAAGGGAAATGTCCAAATGCCTCTCGCCACAAAAAGCGGCGAGAAACCAGCAATCCTTACGAATTGTTAACCATAAGGCCTTTAGGTGATTTTTAACGGTTTGTAGCGCCCGTATTTCTTTGGTTCTGGGCGCAAGATGTGAGGATTACGCGAGCGATGAAGTTAATCATCCAGATACCCTGTTACAATGAAGGGGAAAGCCTGCCCGAAACACTGGTGGCTTTGCCGCGCCAGATTGACGGCATTGATACCATTGAAATTCTGGTGATTGATGATGGCAGTAAAGACGATACAAGCGAAGTTGCACGGCGGTTTGGTGTTCACCACATCGTGCGTCACCGCACCAATCGGGGGCTGGCAGCTGCGTTCCAATCTGGTATCAACAAGGCATTGGCCGAGGGCGCCGATATTATTGTCAACACAGATGCTGATAATCAGTATGAAGGCCGTGATATCACTAAGCTGGTGCAGCCAGTCCTGACCGGAGAAGCGGATATTGTCGTTGGTGATCGCGGGGTCCGGAACAATGCTCATTTCGGCAAGTTCAAGCGCCTTTTGCAAATGCTCGGCAGCGCCACCGTAAAACGCCTTTCCAATACACAGATTACAGATGCCGTTAGCGGGTTTCGCGCCATTAGCCGCAGCGCCGCACAACGCATCAATATTACTTCCAGTTTTTCCTACACCACCGAAATGCTAATTCAGGCGGGGCGTAAACGCATGGCGGTGATCTCTGTGCCCATCCGCACGAACAGCGCCGTCCGTCCGTCACGATTGTTTAAATCTATCCCACAATTTATTACGAATACCGGCGCAACGATGATCCGCGCTTATGCAATGTATAATCCGCTCAAAGTGTTTGTGTTGGCCGGAACGATTATCGCTTTGGTCGGCGCTGCGCCTATTTTGCGGTTCTTGTATTTTTACGCAATTGGGCAGGGCAATGGCCATATCCAATCGCTAGTGATTGGCGGTTCATTGATCGTACTGGGCGTCGTTGCCATCATGTTTGGTGCGGTTGCTGATCTGGTCGGGCGAAACCGGCAATTGCTGGAACAGACCCTTGAACGTTTGCGCCATGTTGAAGATCAATTGCGGACGGAAGATGTTCAGGACCCCGGTGAGGACCATGTTACGGAACCTCGGCGCGATGGCACCAATGGCTAGTCCAGTTGCACCCGAAATAGCTAGCGCGCTTGCGGAAAAACCGGAAGTCAAATCGTCGACCCTGCGAAAGTCCATCTATGTGGTGGGCAGTATCTTTTTCGCTCTGGCGGTTTTTTATATCGTGGCGACGGTCCGGGACAACTGGGCCGCTATCTCTGCCCATGACTGGCAGTCGACCAGCTATTCGTGGTTGGCACTTGCCGCATTGGCTTATGGATCCAGCTTGGTTACCACTGCGATGGTGTGGCCCGCGGTGATTGCGAAATGGGGAAACCGCATCGTTCTTCGTACAGCGCTTGGCATTGGACTGGTGGCACAGATTGGAAAATATCTACCGGGCAATGTTGCGCATTATTTCGGCCGTGCGGCTCTGGCGAAAAAGCAGTATGATGTCAGTTTTACCCAAAGCGGTTTGTCGACGGTCGTAGAGTTCGGAGCGGCTCTGTTTGCGGCTATGCTTGTGGCTCTTGGGGCGACCTTGTTGGATAGTTCCATTTGGGCCAACGCTCCAATTCTATCGATCTTGCCGGACAGGTTGTTCTGGCCGTTCGTAATATTGGCTTTAGCAGCTATTGCAGGTGTCGTTGCTTTTATCTTTCGCCGTTCGCCGGAAATTCGCAGGTTGCTTTCTATCGATTTCTGGGTGGTTCCCATTGGCTGGCTGATCGTCAGTTTTCTCCTCGCTGGTTTCTCCTTCTATGCGCTGGCAATGGCATTTTCCGGGGATTTGTTGATTCCAGTGGTTCCAGCAATCGCTATTTACGCAATTGCCTGGGCAGCCGGTTTTTTGATTCCCGGAGCCCCAGCCGGACTGGGCGTCCGCGAAGTTATATTATTGGCATTCCTGACACCAATTATCGGTGCGGCCGCAGCGGTCATCTTGTCTCTTTTCCATAGGCTCCTAAGTGCTCTGGTCGACTTGATCGTCTCCGGACTGGCCGCCTTCATTCTGCTTAAGAAAGATCAAAATCATGCAAGCTGACCTGACCGAAAGCGTCGCGCTTCACAGCGGGGATTATGTCGAGCGTTATAACAAAAAGCCGCTTGATCGTGTTCGTGCATTGGCGCGCCGAATGGACTTGAAGGATGGCGACGAACTCGCCGATTTTGCTTGTGGCAACGGCATGCTGCTGCAGGTGATCGGGGATCGCAGCGGCGCCTATCACGGCGTGGATTTTTCTGACGACTTCATTTCATCGGCCAGGCAATGGGCGCATTCCAAAGATCTGAAAAATTATCATTTTCATTGTGATGATATCATCAAATTTTGTGCCGATCATCCAGCACAATTTGATGTTGCGACTACGCTCGATTTTTCCGAGCATATTGAAGACGATCTGGCGATCAGTATATATTCGGCTATCCGATCTTCCCTTCGTCCGGGCGGAAAACTCTATCTGCATACGCCCAATCTGGATTTCGT
>CALKXX010000047.1 GCA_938003725.1 uncultured Sphingomonadaceae bacterium
TTCCAGTTTTTCCAGCGTTCGGCCCGTCACAACAACCTTTGCGCCCGCCGCCGCCAGTGCCAGCGCTATCCCCTGACCGACGCCCTGCCCTCCGCCAGTAACCAACGCGACCTTGCCTTCAAACTGTGTCATATCTTCTCCATCTGCGATATTCGTAAATTATCCGCTTTGTTTTTACGCATTATATTGACAAATTTCCATAAAAAACGTCAAATGCGTTAAAATTTGGAGACTCATAACTGTGCCTGATAGACATGACGCATTTTCACCACTGAAAATCGGTCCACTTACGTTACGCAACCGCTTTGTTAAGTCCGCAACTAACGAGGGTATGGCCAAAGGTGGCCTGGTCACGAAGGGCCTGGCAAAATTCCATGAACGCGTGGCCGAGGGTGGTGCTGCAATGTCCACTGTTGCCTATTGCGCCACTTCACCCGATGGGCGCACTTTTGTCGATCAGGCAATTCTTGATGATGCATCGATGAATGATTTTCGCGCGCTGACAGATGCGATTCATAAACATGGTGCCGCCGCTTGCGCCCAAGTAACCCATGCGGGCAGTTTTACGTTTCTTGATAAAGACACGCTCAAATCTGCCCGCCCGCTCTCTGCCAGCGGGGGCTTTAACAAAACCGGTATTGCGTCGGGTCGGTTTTTTAAAAAGCGAATGAACCGGGATGAAATGGATGCAATGACCAATGAGTTCGTCGCGGCATGTGTTCGCGCGAAAGAGTCAGGCTTTGATGCAGTGGAGCTGCATATGGGGCATGGATATTTTCTGAGCCAGTTTGTCTCCAAACTCTATAACAAACGCCGCGACGCCTATGGCGGAGATATTGACAAACGCTTGAACTATCCGTCGGAAATTCTTCAAAAAACACTCGATGCAGTCGGCAAGGATATTGCAGTTATCGTAAAATATTCGATGACCGATGGGTTGAAAGGCAATCAGATTGAAGACGGCATTGCGATCGCAAAGCGTCTGAAAGCGGAAGGCGCACATATGGCGGTGCTCTCCAACGGTATGAATATAGAATCGATCACACATATGTTTGGCTCGTCTTTGCCGGAATCTGATGCTCGCCCCGCAAACGTGCTGATCGCACTGGCGATGTGGGCGCAAAGAATGGCCGCCCCTAAAAATGTCGTGTTCCATGAAAACTATCTACGCGACCTGGCAGTGCAAGTGCGCGCGGCAGTAGATATGCCGCTAGCCTATTTAGGCGGCGTGCAATCGCTGGAAGGTGTGGACTTAGCCATGGAAGACGGCTTTGATGCCATCGCTATGGGTCGTGCCTTGATATTTGATCCTAATTTTGTGAACGACCTTCGCGCTGGCAGCGTAACGCAATCGGGTTGCACAGCTTGCAATCGCTGCGTTACAATGATGTATTCACCTGGCGGCACAAGCTGCATTGAATCGCGTATCAAACCAGATCCCAAATTGAACAAAATCGGAGCCGCCGCATGAATTGGGACAAGGAAGTCGACATTCTTGTCATTGGCTCCGGCGCTGGCGGGCTGCTCTCCGCATTGGTCGCTGCTAATAACAATGCAGATGTTCTCATCGTCGAAAAAGAGAAACTGTGGGGCGGCACATCCGCCACATCGGGCGCAGGTATTTGGATTCCCGATAGCGACAATGCCAAGGCCGCTGGGTTCGACGACGATACCGAAGATGCGTTTAAATATGTCCGTGCCCTTTCCGCTGATAATGTTCCCGATGACAATATTCGTGCCTATGTCGAAAATGCATCCGACATGCTGCGCTGGATGCAGGAAAAAGCGCCCGTGGGTTACATCGCCTATCCCTATCCGGATTATCATGCCGAAAATCCCGGCGGCAGCCCAACCGGATATCGCACCCATTTGCCGCTACCGATGGAAGGGAAATATACGCATCCTTCGATAAAGACCATGCGCCACCCCTCAACAGCGGCGAGCCTTTTTGGCTATATAAATTGGGATATTACAGAGGCCTATACCTTCCTGTTCCGGCCAAGATTCTGGTGGATGACGTTGGCACGAATGCTGGCTAACTATTGGCTCGATCTGCCGTTCCGCTTCACTTCGGACAAGGATCGCCGTTTAACACAGGGCAATGCGTTGGTCGGCGGTCTGCGGATGGCGCTCAATGAAAAAGACGTACCGCTCTGGCTCGAAAGCCCGATGGAAGAGCTCATTAAAGAAAAAGGCAAAATTGTCGGCGCGGTAATTGGTCAGAACGGCAAGAACATTCACATTCGCGCGCGCAAAGGCGTCATTTTGGCGGCCGGCGGTTTCGATAAAAACCAAGAGATGCGTGAGGAAAATGCACCACTCTATCAGAGCGCTGAATATTCGGGCGGCACATCGGGAAACACGGGTGATAGCATCCGCGCAGGTGCTTCGATTGGTGCAGAGACGATGAACATGCATTCAGCCTGGGCTGCGCCCGTCTGGTATGTGCCTGGCGAAAACGGCGGGCGCCTATGCTCGATGGAGCGCGCATTGCCCGGTGGCATCATGGTCAATCAAAATGGCGAACGCTATCTCAACGAAGCGGCCTCCTATCATATCGTTGGGCAGCAAATGGCCCAGCGCGCATTGGATCACGGCGATGCCAACCCGACATGGTTTGTCTTTGATGCCGACTATCGCCGCAAATATCCCGCTGGCCCATTGCTTCCCGTCATTCCCGACTGGCTGCAAGAAGGCCCCGTGCAACTGATCATGAAAAAGGCGAAGACCCTGTCTGAACTGGCCGCACAGATTGATGTCGACCCAGCGGTACTCGAAGCAACGGTTTCGCGCTTCAACGAAAATGCAGCCAAGGGCGAAGATCCCGATTTTCAACGCGGTGAAGCCGCCTATGACAAGATGTATGGCGACCCCGGCGTCACGCCCAATCCCTGCCTCGCACCAATCGATAAAGGCCCCTATTATGCGATGCCGATCTATCCGGGTGATATTGGGACCAATGGCGGCCTTAAAACCGATGCAAAAGCGCGGGTACTTAGTGACAAAGGCAAGCCGATTGGCGGGTTGTACGCTATCGGAAACAACGCTGCATCATCCATGGGGGAAAGCTATCCCGGCGCGGGCGTGACCATCGGCCCTGCATTGACATTCGGTTATATCGCTGCGCGCGATGCGCTGGGTGTGAATGACTGAATTTTTGCAGAAACCTGCGACATCAAAGATGATCAAGCTTTAGAAAGAACGTTACCACTTCAATCTAGGGGCCCTATCCCGCCGCCATCCGCCCGGCCTGTCGCCCAAAGAATGTACAGTCGGCAAGGCTCATCCCCGATGAATATCCGTGCCCCCAAGCGGGTAGACCGCTAGTGCAGCGGCCCGCAGCGAAAAGGCCGGAAATAGGTGCGCCGGTGCGGTCCAGCACTTCTCCATTGATGGAAGTTTTTAATCCGCCCAATGTAAAGAAGCTAAAATAACTGGTTTGAAAATTCAGTTCGAGCGCAACGAACGGCCCTTGATCGAGCGGCGTCAAAACTGGTTGACGTTTATCAAAAAGCGGATCGCGGCCTTCCTTTGCATGTTTGTTATAGAAGTGCATTGTCGCGGCCAAAGTGCCTTGCGTCATATCCAGTTCCGCTTCAACTTCTGCCCATGTCTCACCGGTTCCAGCTATCGTCATTCGGGCGAATTCCGCTGGCTCGGAAAAATGCGCCACGTCCAACAGCAAATAGACTTTACCGCCCGATTGATCGACCATCGTGCGCGACACCCGGCCATGATAACAATCCTCGTTTATAAATCGCTGCCCCTGCACATTGACGAATACGCCGCTGGCCTGAGGTTCAGGAATTGTCCAAGGGCAAGTCGTGAAAAACTGATCCATATGAATAGCATCGCCGCCGGCACCGACGCCAAGATTGATACCCGTGCCATCATCCTGATCACCGATGGGATCATTTATCTTAAATGTCTCGGGACAGTATTTGCGCCGCATTTCCTCGTTCATCACAAAGCCGCCAGTCGCCAGAATAACGCCTTTCGATGCCCGCACAAATGTCTCTTTGCCATCGATCTTAAAGACCGCGCCAACGATATGTTCGCCATCTTGAACAAGGCCCAGCGCTCGGGCATCGACATGCACATCGACGCCCAACTGACGCACTTTCGCTTCCAATATGTCGACCAAGGGGCGGCCGCCGCCCCAACCCATATGCTGGATAACATGGCCGCGCGGCGCCGGTTTCGCCTGATCGCAAAAGGGCGCCGCCGCCTCACTCCCCGACCAGATCAACGTGCTGTCATCCGTCGGTTCAATATGTTTCCCGGCCAAATAATTTCCGCGATAGGGAACACCCTGCGCTTTCAACCACGCAAAATGGTCGAGCGACTTTTCGGCATATAGATCACATTTTGCCTCGTCGACACAAGGCCCACCGGCCATTTTTAGATAGGCTGCAAAATCCTCGGTTCTATCTTCAAAACCGGCATCACGTTGTACTTCGGTGCCGCCATTTCCGCCGATATAAATTTCACCGCCCGATAGACCAGATGCGCCGCCGCTACCGGAATTGCGTTCAAAGAGCGCAACTTTGGAACCCGCTTCGGCTGCTTCAATAGCGGCACATGCACCGGCTGCTCCGAAACCAATGATGACGATATCCGTATCCAAATCCCATGCCGAAACGTCGCTTGCTGGAACAGGTTTGTGCAGCGAAATATTAGCCATTGGATTTTAGCCTTCTTTGGATTTGACCATATCAAGGGCGACATCAACAATCATGTCCTCCTGTCCGCCCACCATTTTGCGGCGACCAAGTTCCACCAGTATCTCACGGGTATCAAGGCCATAATCCTTGGCCGCTTTTTCAGCATGGAGCAGGAAGCTGGAATATACACCAGCATAGCCAAGCGCCAATGTTTCGCGATCCACGCGCACCGGGCGTACTTGCAAGGGACGAACCAAGTCTTCGGCAGCGTCCATCAGCATCATGACATCACAGCCATGGTTCCAGCCTTTACGTTCAATCGCAGCGATAAATACTTCCAGCGGCGCATTACCCGCGCCCGCGCCCATACCGGTCAGGCTGGCATCGATACGCACCGCGCCTTCCTGAGCCGCCACGATCGAATTTGCCGTACCCAATGAAAGATTGTGATGCGCGTGCATGCCGCGCTGTGTTTCGGGTTTCAGTATTTTGTCATAGGCGCGCAAACGATCGCGAACCCCGTCCATATCAAGCGCGCCGCCGCTATCGGTGACATAGACGCAATGCGCGCCATAGCTTTCCATCAGCAAAGCTTGCTGTGCCAAAATATCTGGCTCGATCATGTGGCTCATCATAAGGAAGCCGGAAACATCCATGCCCAGATCACGCGCGATACCAATATGCTGTTTTGAGACATCCGCCTCTGTACAATGCGTGGCGACGCGCACCGAACGGACACCCAGATCATAGGCGCGGCGCAACTCTTCCTCCGTTCCAACGCCGGGTAAAATCAGCGTCGTGAGAACCGAATTCTCGAGAACCTCTGCAACGGCCTCTAGCCATTCCCAATCCGTATGCGCGCCAAAACCATAATTGAAACTGGCCCCGTTCAGGCCATCACCATGCGCGACTTCAATCGCGTCAACACCCGCATCGTCAAGCGCCTTGGCGATATCACGGACATGATCGATACCGTACATATGACGGATAGCATGCATCCCATCGCGCAGGGTGACATCCTGAATGTAGAGCTTGTCCTTGTCGACATCGAAACTCATGCCGCCATCCTCTTTTCAGCGAGCAACTCGCCGGTTGCCTTGGCCGCCGCCGTCATAATGTCGAGATTTCCCGAATAGGGCGGCAGATAATCCCCTGCCCCTTCGACTTCGAGGAAGACGCTGGTTTTGATGCCGGTAAATTCACCCTGCCCGGGAATCTTGAGCGGATTATTGTCACCGACCCGCTCAAACTGTACTTCCTGCTTCAGCCGGTAACCAGGTACATAGGACTGCACCTTTTCAACCATTGCTTCGACTGATGCGCGAATTTCATCTTCATTCGCGCCTTCGGAAAGCGTGAATATGGTATCGCGCATAATCATGGGCGGTTCGGCGGGGTTGAGAATGATGATCGCTTTGCCGCGCGTAGCACCGCCAACTTGTTCGATCCCGCGCTTGGTGGTGCGGGTGAATTCGTCGATATTCGCGCGCGTTCCCGGACCGGCGGAACGCGAGGAAACAGACGCGACAATTTCAGCATAATGCACGTTCGCCACCTGACTGACGGCTGCCACGATAGGAATCGTAGCCTGCCCGCCACATGTGACCATATTCACATTGGGTTGATCGAGATGCTCCGTCATGTTCACCGGCGGGATTGTAAATGGTCCGATTGCGGCCGGCGTCAAATCAACCACCTGAATACCATCAGCGCGCAATGCTTCATCATGCAGTTTATGCGCATAAGCCGAAGTCGCATCAAAGGCGATGCCGATATCTTTATAACAATCCATCGCTTTTAGGCCGTCTATGCCTTCATGCGTCGTGGCAATTCCGCGCTCACGCGCCATTGCCAGCCCTTCGCTATCCGGGTCGATACCCACGACTACCGCCAGTTCCATATTCTGTGGATATTTGATCATCTTCATCATCAAATCGGTGCCGATATTGCCGGACCCGATAATCGCTGCCTTAACTTTGGTCATTTTGTTCCCTCAAACAAATTTTGCGGTGCATCGGCCAACGCCGTGTAATTCCATCTCGAACACATCGCCCTTGATAGCAGGCTCCAATGGAACCAACGACCCTGACAATATCGCATCACCCGCATCCAGTGTGACACCATATTGTCCAAGTGTATTTGCAAGCCATGCCACAGCCTGAGCCGGATTACCCTGTACCGCGGAACCTAGTCCCTCGGACAAAGGTTCGCCATTTTTGGTAACCGTTACTTTCAGATTTGGAAGATCATGGTCGCGTGGATCGGCATGATCATCGCCGATGATAAACACCCCGCAAGATGCGTTATCGGCCACCGTATCAACGATACCAATCTGCCAGTCCTTGATACGGCTATCGACAATCTCGAAACATGGCGCGATGGTCTTAGTCGCCGCAATCACATCTTCGGCGGTGACGCCGGGACCGTTCAGGCTGTCTTTCAATAGGAAGGCAATCTCGGCTTCGGCCCGAGGCGCGATCAGCGCTTTCGCATCAACGTCAATATCGCCCTCAACATGCATCCAGTTGGTGAGGAAGCCAAAATCGGGCTGATGGACGCCCAGCATATCCTGCACAGCCTTTGAGGTTACCCCGATCTTCTTGCCAACAACCTTCTCACCGTCTTTCCTGCGGCGAGCCAGAAAATCGAGGCTGATAGCATAAGCATCATCAATGGTTAGCGATGAATCGCGGGCGATCAAAGGATCGACAGCGTTTCGATTACGGAGCGCATTGAACAGCTCCGCGCCGTATTTTTCAGCGATACTCATTAAGGAAATCGATTGCGTAGTGGTTGAATTCTGCGGTTCGCTCCAATTGAACCCAATGACCTACTTTGTTAAAAGTTATGCACCGGGCATCGTCACATTGTTCCAAGAATAACCGCGCTCCGCTCTCGGGGCAAAACTCATCATTGAGACCCCAAAGCACCAATATCGGCTGCTTCAATTCCCCTAGACGGGGCCCAAGATTGGGCGTGATCATTCTGGCAAGCACATCTTTAGGCTGGGTTTTGGCCACAGCATATCGTTCTTCAACCAGTTCGTCGGTAATCTTCGGAGCATAGTCCGGATGTACCAAATTGCAGATCAAACGGCGTTGATCTTCTTTGTTAAACTCATCGCTGCCAAAGCTGCTTTTCATTTTGGCAATGCCAGGCATGGTAAAATAACTGGCCTGCTCTTGAATGCATCCCGGTGCCATAAAGACAAAGGCGCGCGCAATCTCTGGGTGATCCAAACTCATCTGAATCGCAATTCCGCCACCTAGCGAATTTCCTACCAATATTGCGCTATCGACGCCGTGCTGCTGCAAAGCGTCATAAAGCGTGTCGGTGAATAATTGCAGCGTGTAATCAATACCCTCAGGCTTCGATGAAGCGCCATAACCGATCAAATCCGGCAATATAACGCGATAACCAGCATCGACGAATGCTTCGATATTTTCCCTAAAGTTGGAACCGCCTGAAGCGCCGGGCCCACTACCGTGGATAAATATTACAGCTGGACCAGAACCCTTTTCCTGAATGTGGATGTCATATCCACCTGCGACGGAATAGGTTGTTTCCGTTAGATCGGTCATGAATGCTTTTCCTCAGAGGAAGTTGAAGGCAGGAGGTTGTCCGAGCATGGTACCGACGACGTCTCCTGTTCGGTTATTGGGGTCATTGGCGACATGGGCGCGTGCTGCTTTGATATCGAGCCACGGCTGGATAATCTCACTTGAGG
>CALKXX010000048.1 GCA_938003725.1 uncultured Sphingomonadaceae bacterium
TATCAGGCTCGAAACCGGTCCCGATGTTTCAGAACCTGTTGCTGCAATGCTGCGTGACAATCTGTTGGCAGAAGGGACGACCGAAAGCCGTATAAATGGCCTAGTTGGTCTGGGTGATTTGGATTTTCTGGTGGAGGAAGACCGTCCGGATTTGAAATTTACACCCTATAGTCCGCGGTTCCCGGAACGTATCAGAGAACATGGCGGCGATTGTTTTGCGGCGATACGTGACAAGGACATTTTGATCCACCACCCCTATGAATCGTTCGAAGTGGTTATCGAATTCCTGCGGCAAGCTGCAGCAGATCCAGATGTTGTGGCGATCAAACAGACACTATATCGGGCGGGCAAACAATCGGCCGTTATTCGCGCACTTATCGACGCCGCAGAAGCCGGGAAATCGGTCACAGCCGTTGTCGAGTTAAAGGCGCGATTTGATGAGGAGCAGAACCTGGTCTGGGCCAGCGAATTGGAGCGCGCCGGGGTGCAGGTCGTCTACGGGTTTATCGAGTGGAAAACCCATGCAAAAATATCAATGGTGGTGCGTAAGGAAACCGAAGGATACCGGACCTACTGTCATTTTGGTACCGGCAACTATCATCCCGTAACGGCGAAAATATACACGGACCTGAGCTTCTTTACAGCCGACCCACAGGCGGCGCGCGACGCTGCGCAACTGTTCAACTATATCACGGGCTATGTAGAACCAGAAAAGCTGGAGCTCATCTCCATGTCGCCTCGTTATATGCGAAATGATATTATCGCACTGATTGACAAGGAAATCGCAAACGAACGATCTGGTAAGCAAGGAATGATCTGGGCGAAAATGAACTCACTCGTGGATCCTGCATTGATCGAAAAACTATATGCTGCCAGCAACGCAGGTGTTGAGATTGACTTTGTGATCCGCGGCATCTGTTGTCTTCGTCCCGGAGTTCCGGGCATGTCGGACAATATCCGGGTAAAGTCCGTCGTCGGACGGTTTCTGGAACATAGCCGGATTTGGGCATTTGGTAATGGCCGCGATTTACCGAATGATGATGCGCGGCTCTATATTTCATCAGCTGACTGGATGCCGCGCAATCTGGACCGCCGAGTTGAATATATGATGCCCATCAGGAACAAAACCGTCCATGATCAGATCTTGGATCAGGTAATGGTGGCAAACCTGATCGACGATGAACAGAGCTGGGAGCTGGATTCAGAAGGAAATTATGACCGGGTTCCACCATCGGACAAACCGTTTAACCTGCACCGCTATTTCATGACAAACCCGTCTTTATCCGGCCGCGGAAAGGCTTTGAAAAAGAGCAACGCGGTTCCGCGTCTAAGTTTGCGTCGCCGCAAGAAGAAAACCAACGGCGCATAACCTTGCAGATTACCGAGATTTTCAAACCAACGGCCAACAAGAAAGCAACGGCCAATAGACGAACAGCAATTGTTGATATCGGGTCAAATTCGATTCGGCTCGTTGTCTATCAGGGACCAGCCCGCGTTCCGGCCATATTGTTCAATGAAAAAGTGATGGCTGGCCTTGGCAAAGAATTGTCGACTTCCGGAGCCATTGCAGATGACTCGATGCAGTTGGGCATCACCGGACTGAAACGCTTTTACAAACTTTGCCAGGAGATGGAGGTTGATGCCATAGAGAGTTTTGCAACCGCCGCTGTCCGAGATGCTTCCAATGGCTCGGAATTTTTGAAGGCCGCAAAACAGATCGGTTTTAAAACGACCGTATTACAAGGCGAAGAAGAGGCCGAACTTGCTGGATTGGGGGTTGTTTCGGCAATCCCGCATGCCAAAGGAATAGTTGGCGACTTAGGCGGCGGCAGTCTGGAACTTGCGATGCTCGAAGATGGCAAAGTCACGAACCGCCATTCTTTTCCTTTGGGTGTTCTGCGCGTTGCTGACTTGCGGGCAAAAGGAAAAGACAAACTGAAACGGCATGTGCGAAAAATGCTCAAAAAAACGGGATGGGAAAAGGGTGCACAGGGATTGCCTTTCTATCTGGTCGGCGGTTCATGGCGTTCGCTGGCGCGACTAGATATGCACACCAGCGGATACCCGCTGCCAGTTATCCATCACTATGAGATGGAGCCCCATCGCGCCCGTCGACTAGTGAGCAAGCTGGCCCGCTTGAACAAGGTCAAGCTTAAGGAAGTTCCGGGCCTTTCAACGTCACGGATCCCGACATTGGATGATGCGGCGTGGCTTTTGTCGTTCATCGTCCGGTATCTGGACAGCAGCGAGATGATCGTTTCTGCTTATGGGGTTCGGGAAGGCGTGTTGTTTCAAAAGCTGTCCGAGCAAGAGGCAAAGCGCGATCCTCTGTTACTAGCGACCGAAGATGCGGGTGCCGCGCAGGCTCGTTTCCCCGCTAATAGCAAGTTACTGGGTAGGTGGATTGCGGATATTTTTTCCGATGATCTGGCGGCGCATAAACGCATTCGTCAGGCGGCTTGCAATCTGGGGGACGTAGCTTGGCGAGCAAATCCGAATTTTCGCGCTGAACGTGGCTTGCAAATGGGGCTACATGGTAACTGGGTCGGAATCACTGGGCCGGAACGCGAAATGCTGGGGCAGGCGCTGTTTACCAGTTTTGGTGGCGGGGCTAAAATTTTTCCCGGAGGCGGACAACTGGCTAACGAAAAGGCCACGGAACGTGCGATTGCGTGGGGCCTTGCGATGCGGCTGGCGCAAAGGCTGAGCGGGGGTACTCGGCAACCACTGGAACAAACAACATTGCGCCGGGTAGACGGCCGATTGGAACTGGTCATTCCTTCCGGATTGTCAGAGCTATACGGGGATGCTGTGGCGAAAAGGCACAATCAGCTGGCCGCCCTTTTGAGTTTGGATCCAGTTCTATTGATTGCTTAGGGCGGGCCGTCGTCATTGCCACCTGATTCCGGTGTGTGCGTCATTTTTAGCTTTCCGTCTTTGACGGTGAAGCTCATGCGGCCTTCAATCAGATCAATCGCATCGCGGCCGAATTCGTCGTATCGCCAACCTTCAAGCAGGGCGACACCTTCACGTTCACCGCTAACAATAGCCTCCAGATCACCGGCTCGCGCCAATAGTTTTGACGCAACATTCATTTCTGCCGAGCGTATCTTCAATAGCAATTTCAGGAGGTCAGCGACCAACGCATTGGATTTGCTGAATTTCTGTTTGCCGCCCTTGCGGCTTGGTAACTCTTCTTTGCTCAATGGTTCCGCACTGGCGAGAACTTTCATCAATCTTGCACCAATTTCGTTATTTTTCCAACCTGCGGACAAGCCGCGCACTTGGCCTAATTTGGATTGATCCTTGGGTGGGTGGCCCGCAATATCCGCGAGGGTTTCATCTCTCATGATCCGGCCGCGCGGCAGGTCTTTCGATTTCGCTTCGCCCTCGCGCCATGCGGCCAACGCCTTCAACCGGCCAAGAGCATCCAGATTACGTCCCTGAAACTTAACGCGGCGCCATGATAATTCAGGATCGTTCACATAGTTATTTGGATCAGCGAGTTTTTCCATCTCGTCATTGATCCACATCCCGCGGCCATTTTCCATAAGTTGTTCAAGCATCATCGAAAATATTTTGGATAAATGTGTCACATCACCAATGGCATATTCGATCTGACGATTGTTCAACGGGCGCCTGGACCAATCGGTAAATCTTGCACCCTTGTCCAAAGTGATTCCAAGCCAACTGTCGACGAGATTGGCATAACCAATTTGTTCGCTTGGCCCTAATGCCATCGCCGCGATTTGGGTGTCGAATATCGGATGAGGTGTTTTACCCGTCATATTGTGGATGATTTCCACATCTTGTCCGCCTGCGTGGAAGATTTTGAGGACATCCTCATTGTTCACCAGAAGATCGAGCAGCGGTTCCAGATCAACATCTTTCGCCAACGGATCAATCGCTGCCGCCTCCTTCCCATCCGAAATTTGGATGAGGCAGAGGATCGGCCAATAGGTATTTTCGCGCATGAACTCTGTATCCACAGCCACAAAATCGGCAGTAGAAAATCGTTCGCAAATATCGGCAATGTCCTGACTGTCTGTCAGCAAAGGATGGATGTGCATTTTTATCCTATACATCGGGCGGCCTGTCCCGCAAACCTTTCATGGGTATTCGGGGTCGCGACCGATTTATCGTTTGAAAACGGGGAGGCATATCATGTCTGTTTGGACAATCATCATCATCGCGATTCTTGCGCTTTTGCTCTTTGGTCAGGTCATGGCGACTTGGGGAGACGCTTATCTGGCTGTCGCTGATCCTCGTCCAGTTGGCGGGAAGACCATAGAGATCACTATATTGGCCTGGGGCTTTGCTGCACAGCGCGGACGTTCGTTGCAAGTCGACGATTGCGCTAATATGGGAATCAACGACGTGCGCATGTTCATGACGGGCAGGGCCGTAGTCATCTGCTTCCTGACATTCGGTTTTATCCGTAAGGTCAGTATCGCCTATCGCTGCTATGCGGGCGACAGCAATGTAGGGGAGGCCTGATGACCCAAGTTATTCACCTCGGTCAGCAAATCTGGACAAATTATCACAAAACTGCAGCATGCAATCTGAAAAGCCGAATTGAACTCGTCAACGGCAATGAACGATCAGGCCGGGACTGCCTGAAAAACGTTGCTGAAACCGTGTTAGCACTGCTCAAAGAAGCCAAGCAGTACAATATCCCTGTCCGGCCAGTAGGAGCTGGCTGGTCTCCCTCCCCAATTAATATTGTTGAGGATGGTTGGCTGATAGAAACCATGCGGCTCAACCGAACATTCAAACTGAATAATGCGGCCGTGCACGCCGATTGCGATATCGCGCCAGAAGCTCTCCTGTTGGTGCAATGCGGTGCAACCGTGGACGAGGTGTATGAAAGTGCCGAAGAATTGGGGCGTTCATTGCGTACCGGCGGCGCCAGCAACGGCCAGAGTTTTGCTGGTGCTTGCGCAACCGGGACCCATGGTAGCGTCTGGAAATCAGGAGGGATCCAAGATCATGTAAGGGCCATCCAGATTGTCACACCGCAGCGTATTTTATGGATTGCGCCTGAAAAAGAAGTGCTATCCGATGATTTTATCGCCGACACCGGGTCAGAGATAGTTCGAGATGATCGTATATTTGCTGCCTGTCAGGTGCATGTTGGCGCCATGGGTTTTGTGACAGCATTACTAATCGAAACCGACCCTATTTACATGGTTCAGAACATTCAAAAGGCTGCGAAGATTGAGCGTGAGCATATCAATTGGCTTTGTGCCGGGGAGTTTACAAAATTTTCTCGTGAATTTGGATTGAACGAAGAGCCTTATTTTCAACAGGTCATTCTAAATCCGTTTGATCCATTCGATAAAAAATGCCTTTTGCGGTTTTTGTACAAGCGCCCCTTCGATCCCGATTTACCGGCACCGCCGCCGCCACAGATGGGTGCCGGTTATGATGCACTAACGCTGCTCGGCAAAGTGATGGCAAATACAGATTTGTTTAAAGCGAACATTCTGCAACTGGCCATGGAGCGTGGATATCCCAAAGATCGCGATGTTGACGATCCGGATGCGATTGCAACATGGGGCAACACGACGGAAGAACACGCGCCGATTGCAAATTTGTTCAATGGATCGGTGACGTTGGATCGCAGCAAACTGAGCGACGTGTTTGATCTGATAATTGATAGCTTTAGGGAAGGCGGCGGCGGAACCGTGGTAACTTTGCGCTTCGTGCATCAGGCTCAAGGGCTCCTTGCCCCGGCGCGCTGGAAGGAAAATGTCGTTATCGATTTTGACGGGCCGAATTTGGAATCCAGCCATGAGGGTTACAAAAAAGTTGTTGCGGCGTTAGACGATGCTGGCGTCCCCTTTACCCGTCATTGGGGCAAGACGAACAACCTTGATGTCCGCCGCGTCAGAAGTGACTATGAACAAAATATGCCAGTCTGGAAGTGGGCGCAATCGCAGCTAATGCCTGATGAAGCAGATAGACAGGTATTTGCGAACCAGGAATTGGTCAAACTGGGCCTAATATAACTGCTGCCAATCGCATGGGTGCGTGACGATATACTTGACAAATGCGCCGTTCCCCTGTGTTACGCGCGCAGACGTTGCCATATTGGCAACTGCCAGTTTTTAAAGGTCCATCATGCACGCATATCGCTCTCACAAATGTTCTGAACTTCGCAAATCCGATGTCGGGGTTGAAGCTCGTCTTTCGGGTTGGATACACAACAAACGGGATCATGGTAATTTGCTTTTTGTGGATTTGCGGGATCATTTTGGCCTCACTCAGATTGTTAGTGAACAGGGCAGCGAGGCTTTCAAACTGCTGGATGGTGCGCGCAAAGAATCTGTTATCACGGTCACGGGCAAGGTTACGGCACGTTCCGATGAAACCGTTAACTCCAACTTGCCAACTGGTGAGGTGGAATTGGTGGCAGATGCGGTTGATATGCAAGGACCGGCCGATGAACTGCCGATGCCTGTTTTTGGGGATCAGGAATATCCAGAAGATGTCCGCCTGCGCTATCGTTTTCTCGATCTACGCCGGGAAAAAGTACATGCCAACATGATGCTCCGTTCGAAGGTGATTACGAGCCTTCGCACCCGGATGACTGAACAGGGCTTTACCGAGTTTCAAACACCAATCCTGACCGCATCGTCACCAGAAGGCGCGCGTGACTATCTGGTGCCGAGC
>CALKXX010000049.1 GCA_938003725.1 uncultured Sphingomonadaceae bacterium
ACCGCTTCCTTGATCGTTTTGTTGCCGACCACCACGATCTCATCTTTGCCGTTTGTTTCCGCTGCTGCCGGCATTGTAATTAGGGCAGCGATAAGAACGAGCAGACCCCGAAATATACGCGGGTTTTTCATTTTTACTTCCTTTGCTGTCAGCCGATGTTTGTCACGGAACAATGTAAATGCCCAAATTGCCTGTTCGGATTTTTGGGGCGGCAGTCGCGAACATCGGGATTGGGCTAGTTTAATTGTCGAGCTCGATTTCTTTTACAATCCGCTGTTGCATCGCTGACCGTTGAAGCGGCGCGGAAACGTTTAAGGGGCTATGATAAAGCGCGCTCAGCATTATCAGATCCCATTCCCCAATGCTGTCCGGCCGACCTTTCTCGTCGAGGGTAGGGTTGAACAGAGTGAGGATCGAACCGGGTGCCATTTGCTCATCTACGGATTTGTTGGCATCGACAAAATTGAACATAGCGGCGAAGTCCGCAATTTGGACGGTGGTCATCCCAATCAAAGCCTTGTCTTCCAATAACAAAAAGGCGCGTTGAATGATTTGCTGCACCGGTTTTTTGATCAAAGAACCGGTGTCGACACGGGCTGTGGCAATCTCGTTAGCGTTTGGAGTTGCGGCCGAACCGACCGCATGTCCGGTACCGACAAAGGATGACCCATCTTCAACTATTCTTGAACCGCGGCCCTTCGCAGCATGGGAAACAATTGATTTCCAACCAAATACCGGACCAGGTGCATCTTCCAACTGCGCACGTCGATAGATAGGCAATTGGCCAAATATCCGGTGATGCTTGTTGCGCAATTGGGATATCGCACTTTTCCCTTCATCGATAACCACGACATAAATATTTGGTTGGCAATCAGGTTCAGCCAAAGGAATTTGAGCCGACAGAGCAATATTACGAATCCGGTTCGTAATTTGCATATTGTTGTTTTCTGAAAATCCAAAAGTGGCCGGACATATTGGCGCGCCAAATCGAGCATATTGACCGACATTGCGGCCGCCAGTGGGACGGGCAATAGTGGTGTCGATAAAATCACCGACCGCTTCCTTGATCGTTTTGTTGCCGACCACCACGATCTCATCTTTGCCGTTTGTTTCCGCTGCGGCGGGGCCGGCGAGCATCATGGTTATTGCACTAGACAGCGCTAGCCAGACAGTGGAATTGGTCATAGTAATATCCTTCTCGATATTCTTCACCTTTTCTATCAATAGCTCATTTGATCCTCATTTGCCATTTCGAATTACGGAGCGATTTGTTCCGGTATCCATCGCATTACGCCGCCTTGGAAGGGCGACCAGCGAGCGGTTCTTATGCCTGCTTGTCGCAGCACGGTGTTGGTCCAATTGTTACAGGTGTGAAAGGCGCTATAATATCCGTCTGATTGATAGAAGACGTCATCACTTCCATAGCCTTTGGACGGTTGGGGCTGTCCGTCTGGTCCGGCAGAAAATCTTGGCAATATGGCATTTACGATCTTGTGATACTCGGCTTGGGACACCTTCAGGCTACGGCGATAATGGGGATAAACCTGTGGATAGTTCAGGTGATAAACGTGCAACAGAGTATCGCTGCTCCCCGTAACTGCACTGACCGCGTCTTTGACGCGCAGGTCTTTCCAATGTTCTGCATTGCGGTAGACACCGGCATGTCCCCAACCAACCAGAATATGCGTGCCATATTTCGACGGATCCAGCATATGTTCGGGTTGCACCAGATCACCCCAGTCATGAACATCACTCCAAATCGGCATGATGATCCCTGTATGAAGCCCGTTCGTTTCTACAAAAAGCTCAATCCCATCATCACTGCTTTGCCAGCTTTGGTTCGCGGGAAAAATACTACCGGCAAGTGCGGCAAGCAAATAGATGGCGACCACAGCGACCATTCCCATAGCAACCCGTTTCGACAAATTTGTCCATGAAGTTGCCATCGTAACCTTTTCTGCTGTAACGTATCCGGATGCTAACTACACCTGACCCCGAAACCCATGTTTATGCTAAGCCACCCGCACACGCAAATGCGGATTGGACAATAGATCAGGACTGGAGATCCTATTCCGACGAAGAACATGACACATGGGATATGCTGTTTGCGCGCCAGAGCAAGATGTTGCCGGGCAGGGCATCGGAAGCGTTTCTGAAAGGCCTTGATATATTGCAATTGTCAAAACCTGGTATTCCGGATTTTGATGAACTCAACCAAATTTTGATGGATGCCACGGGATGGCAGGTTGTTGCGGTACCCGGCCTGGTACCGGATGACGTGTTTTTCGATCACCTTGCCAATCGTCGTTTTGTGTCAGGCAACTTTATTCGCAAGATGAGCCAGTTGGATTATCTGCAGGAACCCGATATTTTCCATGATGTTTTTGGCCATGTCCCAATGTTGGCGGACCCGCGTTTTGCGGACTATATGGCGGCTTATGGACGCGGCGGCCTTCGTGCGCTGAAATTCGGAACGTTAAAGCAATTGGCGCGGCTTTACTGGTATACTGTCGAATTCGGGTTGATACAGGAGCCTGAAGGGCTGCGTATCTATGGCGCGGGTATTGTCTCTAGCTATGGTGAGAGCAAGTTTGCGTTAGATGACGAAAGCCCCAACCGGATCCAATTTGATTTGGAACGGGTTTTGCGCACCGAATATAGAATTGATGATTATCAGCAGAACTATTTCGTTATTCCGTCGCTGGATGAATTGTTGCGCGTGACGGTGGAAACAGACTTTAAGCCGGTTTACGACAAAATCGTCAATATGCCGGATATTGCTATCGCTGAAATTGTAGAGAGCGACCTTGTTCTGACAAAAGGCACGCAGAAATATGCGATGTCGAAATCAGGTGCAGCGACGGTTATCTAGGCCCTGACCCTAGAACTCGCCTTCATCTCAACATTCTCCAAAATAATCCTCCGCAAGTGGTGATTTGGTCCGGCGGCGTGTCGGTGTGCGACCATATTTGCGGACTTTTACGAATGTCAGGCAAGGCCATTCGTTTTCCAAGCGAATTGAGCGCAGGCGAAACCCCGCCTTGGTATAGGCACTTACCACATCGGATCGCTGCTCGGTTAACAAGCCAGCCAGAATCAACGTGGTCCCAATATGAGCAGATGCCGCAATTTGCGGTGCTAGCATTACCAAGGGCCCAGCCAGAATATTTGCAATAATCAGGTCATAGGGCGCGTGCCGATGAATGGCGGGATGGTCCATGCCATTGCTCACCAACAGTTGTACTTTGCCCCTTAGGTTGCCGAGCGGAATATTGTTGGTTGTCGCGTTGCCGCGTGTCACGTCGACGGCCACCGGGTCAATGTCGCTGGCAACGATCTTTGCATGATTCCAAAGATGATTGGCTGCAAAGGCAAGAAGGCCAGTGCCGGTTCCGACATCGATGATGTTCGCAAAAGCCTTGCCCCTGCGTTTCAACTGATCCAGTGTTTGCAAGCACCCTAATGTGGTCTCATGATGCCCGGTGCCAAAGGCCTGGCTAGCATCGATACAAATGTTGCGAATGCGCGGACGATCCATCGGTGCGCTGTGAGATGTATGAACATAAAATCGGCCGGCGCGCAGCGGCTCCAAGTCCCGCTGACTGAGCGTAACCCAATCCTGATCGCCAAGTTTTTCGACTGTCGGTTTTGACCTTGTGGACGGCGCAAGTCTTGAAATATTTTTCAGAAAATTCCGGTTTGGTTCTTGGTCACAATATACATCAATTGCCCAAATATCGGGCTCCTCGGAATCTACTTCGCGGGTGACGATTGTGGGCACCGCGTCAGCGGAGGCGAGAAACAGATTATCCTCCGCCAATGCCTCTGCCTCGGCCCGCGTACAGGGCAGGGTGATCTTCCAGCTATCGAGCTGACTATCGGACAAAGCTGGCTCCATTGGCATCGAGTACCGCGCCGGTCATCGACGGCGGTGCATCAAGAGCGCAATATCTTGCCATGGATGCAATCTCTTCGGGTTGGGCCACGCGGCCCAAAGGAATATCTGCCAGCAATTTGTCGCCGCCTCTGCTTTCCAGATAGTCCTCGGCCATGCCGGTCATGGTAAAGCCGGGGCAAATGGCAAACGCCAGAATTTCGTCTTTGGCATAGGCGCGCGCAATGGTCTTGGTCATCGCCACCATGCCGCCTTTTGATGCGGCGTAATGCCAGTGGTCCGGGCTATCCCCGCGATAGGCGGCACGGCTGGCGATATTGATGATTCGCCCACCGTCGCCTCTTTCCTGAAAATGCAGCACGGCCAAGCGGCTCAGTTCCGCAGTCGCCGTCAAATTGATCTGCATCGTCTGATTCCAGGAGGCTCGCCATTCCGCGTCACCGCCAGCAATCGGGTTTGGGTTGAAAATGCCGGCATTGTTAATCAGTATATCGATCCGGCCATCCAGCTGATCACAGGCCTCCTGCCAGAGACTCGCCGGATCATCGGATTGGGCAAAATCGGATTTTAACAGGCCGTTTCCACCAGCGGTCGATTGGCCAACGACGCAGCATCCAGCGCTTTTCAAACTGTCGAAGATAGCCGCGCCGATGCCTCTGCTAGCGCCGGTCACCAATATGTTTTTCTGTGTTCTTGTCATCTCACCATCGATAGTTGGAACTGTGCCAAAGGTCCAATCCAACTATACCGAACAAGAGATCAACACCGGCCGATTTCCATATTCGCAATCTGCATTGGGCCATTTGCACCTGAAACGACTAATAAAATGGCCAAATCTGGTTCATCCTGTTTGCATGCGATGCGCTTTTCGCTAAGGAATTGTTCTGTTTGAAAAGACTCCGGTATCCTGCGTCAGCGGTATCGGCACATAGTTCAGGGGAATGAAATTGGCAGAGCCTTCGGCTAATGCATCAAAGAGGCCACATAGTCGGCCGTTATCGCCGCATCTTCAGGTTTATAAATGGGGACCACATATGCTGGTATCCATTTTGCATCGTGCAACCGGCGATGCTTTGGCCCTGGGCGGTGCACCGCTTTTGGTTTGGTGGCTGTACAGCATCTCTGCGGGGCCAGAGGCCTATGAAACCTTCACCGCCTGTATGACCAGCTGGTTCGGGTTCATTGTGCTCATCGGGATGACCTTTGCACTATTTGAACATATCTATTCCGGCTTGCGACATTTTGTGATGGATGCGGGTGCCGGTTATGAGCTGCAAACGAACAAAATGTGGTCCGCCGCTGTTCCGTTGCTGGCGCTGCTTTCAACGGCTGCGCTCTGGGGCCTCCTCTATACGAAATTGATCGGATAACGTCATGGGATCAGGAACAAATATTGGCCGGGTACGCGGCTTGGGCTCGGCGCAGGAAGGCGCACATCACTGGATTGTTCAGCGCACGACAGCGGTTGGAAATCTGCTGTTGATCGCTTGGTTGATTTTCTCATTGGTGCGCTTGCCAAATTATGAACATGAATTGATGGTCAACTGGCTGTCATCGCCGCTTGTGGCGGTTCCAATGATGTTGATGCTGGTCAGTATATTCTGGCACCTGCGACTGGGATTGCAAGTTCTGATTGAGGATTATGTGCCGGATCACGGCATGAAATTCGGCCTCATCATCTTGTTAAATTTTTTCGCCCTTGGCGGCGCGGCACTGGGTATTTTCTCAGTCGCTAAAATCGCATTTACCGGAGTGGCTGCATAATGACCGACGGAACAACACAGCCAGCTTATAAGATTATCGACCACACCTATGATACGATCGTTGTTGGTGCGGGTGGATCCGGCCTGCGCGCGACCATGGGTTCTGCTGAGGCAGGCTTAAAGACTGCCTGTATAACAAAAGTTTTCCCTACGCGGTCGCACACAGTTGCGGCGCAAGGCGGTATCGCCGCTTCACTTGGCAACAATACGCCGGACCATTGGACCTGGCACATGTATGACACGGTTAAAGGTTCCGACTGGCTGGGCGATCAGGATGCGATTGAATATCTGGTCCGCGAAGCACCGCAAGCGGTCTATGAATTGGAACATGCTGGCGTGCCGTTTTCGCGGAACGATGATGGGACGATCTACCAACGGCCATTTGGCGGTCATATGCAAAATATGGGGGAAGGGCCCCCGGTGCAACGCACCTGTGCAGCCGCAGATCGTACCGGCCACGCGATGCTTCACGCGCTCTATCAACAGAGCCTGAAATATGATGCGGATTTCTTCATCGAATATTTCGCCATCGACCTGATCATGGAAGATGGTGAATGCCGCGGTGTGATCGCTATCTGTCTAGAAGACGGCAGTATTCATCGGTTCCGCAGTCATGCCGTAGTATTGGCAACCGGCGGAGCCGGACGCTGCTATTTCAGTGCAACCTCTGCACATACATGCACCGGTGATGGCGGCGGTATGGTTCTGCGCGCGGGTTTGCCGCTTCAGGATATGGAATTTATCCAATTCCACCCAACCGGTATTTACGGCGCAGGGGTGCTCATTACAGAGGGCGCACGGGGCGAAGGTGGCTATCTTACCAATTCCGAGGGTGAGCGTTTCATGGAACGCTATGCGCCAAGTGCCAAAGACCTTGCCAGCCGTGATGTCGTGTCACGTTGCATGGCAACCGAGATTCGCGAAGGCCGCGGCGTCGGCCCGGAAAAAGATCATATCTATCTCCATCTTGACCATATTGCGCCTGATGTTCTGGCCGAACGGCTCCCTGGTATTACCGAGACCGGCAAAATTTTTGCAGGCGTCGATCTGACCAGAGAGGCGCTGCCGGTCGTGCCGACGGTGCACTATAATATGGGCGGAATTCCGTGCAATTATCACGGCGAGGTCGTGAATCCGACCAAATCTGATCCCGATGCAGTCGTCAATGGCCTCTATGCCGTGGGCGAAGCCGCCTGCGTGTCGGTCCATGGCGCCAACCGGCTTGGCTCTAACTCACTGATCGATCTGGTTGTATTTGGCCGCGCAACGGGCCTGCGTCTGAAAGACAAACTGGAACCCAATGGCGCGCACAAGCCGCTGCCCAAGGATAGTGCGGATCTTGCGCTGCAACGCCTCGACCATTTCCGCAATGCGAAAGGCAACACCCCGACCGCAGAATTGCGCGTTGAAATGCAGAAAACGATGCAGAAAAACTGTGCCGTTTTCCGCGACGATGCGCTGCTCGCGGAGGGTGTGACCGAAATGGCGA
>CALKXX010000050.1 GCA_938003725.1 uncultured Sphingomonadaceae bacterium
ATCTGCAACAATGCCTGCCCACCGAGTTGGAAATTGGACAACATTCGCAATTCTTCAAGTGCGCCAGTTGGTAGATTTTGGGACTCATCGACGATCAATAGGCAACGCCGGCCTGCCCTTGCTTCGCTGTGCAAAAATTCCTCGAATCTGCTCAGCAGTTGCGCTTTGTCCAAATCTTGGGTTTCGATATTGAAATGATTTGCGGCAACACGGACAATATCCTGGCTATCAAGTTTTGTCGTAACAATATTGGCCGCCGTCAAACGTGCCTTGTCTATTGTCGCCATTAGATGGCTTACTAAAGTGGTTTTACCGGCTCCGACATCGCCCGTAATGACGATAAAGCCTTCACCCTGCGCAAGGCCATAGCCAAGATATGACAAAGCCTTTCGGTGTGTCAGGCTCTCAAAATAATAATGCGGGTCCGGAGTCAGCTGAAACGGCCGACTGCTTAATCCGTAAAAACTCTCATACATCTTGTTTTCCTCCACCAGTAGCTGTGGTGATCCAATTAAAAGTCATATCTTAGTCCGAGCAGAGCTGACGCCGTCAACTCGCTGTCAAAACCATCTTGTGTAAAGCTGTCGAGCCCTACCGCAGCCGTACCCGAAAGCCCTGGGATAATCTGTCGATAATAAGCCGCATTTGCCCCTAAGCCGAGCACATTTGGTGCTCCGGGAACGCCGCTATCCAAAAGATTTGCGTACACATTGGCGTCGAAGCTCGAACGTGCATCCAGTTGGCGTCCGACATAGAAATTGGCGTAATAATTCTCATCAACCAACCCTTCGGTGCCCGGAACTGCTCCCAATTGCGAAGCAAAGAAGCGGCGGCGCGAATATCCAACGCCAAGCGAGGTATCCCAACCGGCATTGCTGTAAGCCAGCTGTCCGTTGACCCCGCGTGCACGGAAATTTGATGACGCAACAGATTGCAGTGCATCATTGAAACAAAGGCTGCTCGTTTGTCCAAAGGCGCAGCCGTTCAGCTCTCCGCTAAGCGGATTACGATTGCTTGAGAATTCAGTGCCTAGCGATGACAGATTATCGTTGAGTAGGCTGCCGAAACCGGACACAGTATCATAGACTGAAAGATTCAATGACGTTTTCTCATTGGGCTGATATCCGAAGCTGCCATAATAGGTTTCGCTTCCGTAACGCTGCCCTACTCTCGCTTCGAGCGACGTTCTGCGGCTTGGACGCCACATCACACCGGCATCCCAGATCAGTCCATCCTGATCGTAGGATAGCAATCGCGGTGATGCTTCATCCGTGACAAGCCGGCCGTCATCATCAATTATGGGATCACCCGCTGCATCTCTCAACGCATCACGCTCAGATATTTCTATATCTTCATAGCCAATGCCGCCGACAACTGCGAGCGTCGAACTAACGGGAACAGTCACATCAGCACGTGCATATTTGCCTTCAAAACGCTGATCCAATTGACCTGCATCTTCACGTTCCCATCCGCCACTGACGGACCAACCAATTGGCAGTTCACCAGGTTGCATGCCTACGCTGGCGCTTGCGGAATGACTTACGCTGTCATCAAAAATGTCAATCGGCTGCTGACCGGGCGGCAGAGCGCCGACATCCTCAGATTCAACTTTTGTATAACCTACACGGTAGTTCGCATTTACATCCAAAGCACCGACGTTGGTGGACAAAGACGGGCCGGCATAAACCGAATATACTTGGGTTACGTTGTCCGTATTTCCGACGAGATTGGAGGGAGACTCGCCGCGGATGTCTATCCGGCTACGCGTCGCCAAACCGCCTGCCTCGATCGACAGGACATTAGGCACCACCTGAACGGCACCGCGCGCAATACCGGTTACGATATCATCGTCGTTCAAGCCATCAGAGTAAAAGAAACGGCGCTCATATCTCAAATTCACTTGAGCTTCGGCCTGCCGCGTCTGAAGCGACGTTTCGATTCCCGCTGCAACAGTTGTATAGGTGAGAACATCGGTCCCATCTTTCAGATCGGCGACCAGAACCTGTTGCACTTCCAAATATGGCGAGATTTCAACATTACGGTCGCGCGCGTGTACAGGCTGCGCTGCTAACATGACGACTGGGGAAACAAGTACCCCAAATTTCAGCACATTTGCTGATCTAAGCATCTTCATGGTTACTCTCCATATCCATAATAGGATCCAAACCGTCGGCCCGTTGGCGAGAATTTCGTGCCATTGAGCAACAGTTGAATATGTTCGCAGCCTGCCATCAGGCTCAGCGCATCGCGCAAGGCTGTCTCAGTAGTTTCGTCTGCTTTGACGATCATCAACACTTGACCGACATGAGTCGCCAGCACCGATGCCGGAGACGCAGACAAGGCTGGGGGCGAATCAAAGATCACAATCCTGTTTGGATTATGTTGTGTCAGGCGATTGAGAACCTGTTCAGTCCGCGAGGAAGCCAGATATTCGGTATCATGGTTCGTTTGATCACCGGCAGGCAGGATCGTCAAACCTTCGATATCCGTATGAATGATGCAATCTTCCACCGGAAGGTCGGGATCGGCTAAGGCATCCATCAACCCGCGACTGCCTTCTAACCCCAAGCTGGACAATATGCTGGGTTTCGCAAAGTCTGCGTCCACCAACAGCACTTCATTATCTTTTTCAGCCGCTATGGAGAGCGCCAAGTTCAAGGCACAAAAAGTCTTTCCTTCGTCCGGATGCGCCGAGCAGATTAGGATGCGTTCACCATGTTGTAACGGCGCCTGCTTTTGATTGCCTCTGGCCGCCAAGAGCAACTGGCGTTTAATGATACGAAACTCTTCGGAGATGCCTGTCACCGGGCCATCGGGAACGATAAACCCGGCATCGCGCAGTTTCTCTCTGTCCACTATTACCCGCGGTCCTTCGTAAACTGGCGCACGCGGCGCGGCTGGTACGACTTGCTGATAGCCCTGCTCTGGCGGCAATATTTCCGGCGCAGAACTGTGAACGGATTGATGCCCTGCGACGGGCACATAGTCGTAAACCTGTGCGGCGCGCTCCAACAGGGAACCAGATTTGCTGAGGGGATTATGTTTGTTCATGTCTATTTCCTCAAGCCACCATGCCGCGTTGGATAAATTCAACGATCATCAACAAACCGAAAACACCAAACAATGCGCCGCCGGCTCCGTAGAAAAGGCGCATCTTCTTTTTACGAGCTTGCCGTTGAGCGCTGGTTAGAACCTGTGAGACAGAGCCAATTACTGGCAGTCCACTGGCTTTTTCCAGCTTGGCTGACGTCGGATAGCTGGTCTGTATCTGCCCCAGGGCAAATGCCGATCCTACGCCGCCGCCAATGCCGGCAAATAATACCATAGCCAGAAGCAAAGGCCGGTTCGGTGCAGCCGGAGAACGGGGACTGGATGGAGGATCGATCACTCGGAATTTTACCGAATCCGTCTCTGATTCCACTTGCCCACGTAACTTGATCTGCTCGCGATCCGCGAGAATTTTGTCATATTGCTCTTTCAGAACGTCATAGTCGCGATTTATCCGCGCCATTTCCGCAGCAACACCTGGTTCCAACGATTGCTTGGAGGCGAGCTGAGCCATATCCGCCTGCAATGCACTTTTCCGGGCTTGAAGTGCCGCAACGGATGCCTGTCGTTCCGCGCGCATGCTTTGCAACGAGCTATAAGCCGGATTTGGCGTTTTATAGCTTGATGGACGACTTGCCGTACTACCGCCGCCTTGCGACCTTGCAGCAGCAATCTGACGCTTGATAGCGATAACATCTGGATGCTGATCGGTCTTACCAGCAGCACGAGCAGCAGCCAGTTGACCCTGCGCTTGTCCGAGAGCTGAAACACCACCAGAAGAACCACCACCAAAAACCGGCGTCGAAATTGTTGGAGGTGTGCCGGAAAGTTGCCCATTCAATGCCGCAAGTGAACCAGAAGCAGATGCCAATTGAGATTCAATCTGACTGAGTTCTGCGCGGGATGCCTCCATGCGCTGGCTAATCGAACCTACACCTGGCAGCAAGCCAAGGTTTTCAGTTTCAAATTGAACGCGTTTCTGTTCGGCTTCCTGTAAATCCTTCTCGCGCTTCGCCAGTTGTGCATCCAGGAATTTCAAAGTCTGACTGGTCTCATCACGATCACCGGACAGATTCTCTTCGACGAAAATATCGATCATCTTTTGAACGATTGCACGCGATAGCTTCGCATTCTCGGCATCGGACAAATTGGTTGCGGATGAAGACGCCGTTATTTCAAACAGGTTATCTTTTTCCGATTTTACTTCAATACTCTTGCGCAGCATATCGACTTTGCCCGCAAGTTCACGGTCGCTTGATACGGACAAGTTTAAGTCTGTGCCGCGTACAACCTTCTCAAGGTTGACGGTGGACGCGAGCGTTTCGTGCACCCGCTCCATATTTTTCTTCCGTTCGCGCGCATCGACGCCGACTTTGTCCGACAAGATCGATTGCATCTGTACGAATACGCGCGCTTTGGATTCGTAACTGTTCGGGATAAGCGCAACGACCAACCAGCCCAGAAGACATAGTCCCCAGACGACGGCTAGTGCTAACCAGCGCCTGTTCCAGACGCTGTGCACTGCTATTCTGATTTCATCATAAAGGCCGTTCATTGGTCTTTCTGGTCCTCAACTAAAAATCGGGAAATTCCCGGGAAGATTGAAAATTGTCGGCTTAAAACATGCTTTCAGGAATGATGATCACATCGCCGGGGCGCAGCATCACATTCGCTTTTGTCTCTCCGCGTTTCAGCAGGTCGCCAATGCGCAGAGCATATTCCTGCTGTTGACCCGTCCCGCGGTTAAACCGGATCAGACGCGCCTTGTTACCGGACGCGAATTCCGAAAGTCCGCCAACGGCAATCATGGCATCGAGCAGCGTCATATTTGCGCGATAAGGAATGGATGCCGGTTTTTCTGTCGCACCAACCACGCGAATTTGTTGCGAAAATGTGCCTGAGAAATTATTTACGATCACAGAGACAAGCGGTTCGTTGATATATTGCGACAGTTGCAGTTTCAGATCTTCCGCAAGCATCGCCGGTGTCTTACCCACAGCGGGCATATCGGTAATGAGAGGTGTGGTAATACGGCCATCGGGTCGCACTTGCACTTTGGCGCCCAACTCTGGATTCCGCCATACGAATATCGTCAGCTCGTCCAACGGGCCAATCACATATTCTTCACCGGGACCTTCTTGCATTGAAACAAATGAAGCCGGCGGCAATTGCGGCCCGCCGGAGGTACCCGAACATCCTGCCAGAGTCAGAGAAGCCAAACTGACACCGATCAAATATTTCGGTAATTTATTGTTTTTAATAGCAAAACTCATTTTCTTCACCTCGTAAACGCCCCCATTGCAATGCCCCTTAACTCCAAGGAGAAAGGACAGATTGCGCAAAGTCACGAGATGGCTATGCTAGAAAATAGTGAAGATAGCGTTAGGATTACCTGAATTTGGGATTAACATTTGCTGCTTTTAGATAAGCTTGCTTTGAGCAAACTCAGCCAACGATGATTTCCCTGGCAGGTCCCTGACCAAGGAAGTTGGCCGGACTTGCTGTCGCGCCATACGCACCTGCACAAAAAACCGCGATGACGTCGCCGACGTCAGCTTTGGGCATTTCGGCATTGTCGCTTAGGCGGTCCAATGGTGTGCAGAGGCAACCGACAATCGAAACCACTTCACTTGGTTTTTGATCAAACTTGGTTGCCACTGCTGCCGGATAGTTACGGCGAACAACCGTCCCAAAATTACCGCTGGCAGCTAATTGGTGATGCAAACCGCCATCAGTAACCAAGAATACATGTCCCTGGCTGACTTTACGATCAATGATCCGGGTAAGATAAACGCCAGCTTCACCGACCAGGTAACGGCCCAGCTCAATTGCAAATTGGGTTTTTGACAAAATGTTCGGCAAATTGGAGAATTGGCTTGTCAGTGCATTACCAATTACCTCGATATCAACCGGTTCATCGCCCGGAAAATACGGAATTCCAAAACCTCCACCCAGATTCACATGTTCAGGGCTTTCACCAATTTCTTCCGCTAATCGAGCGGCCAGTGCGATAGTTTGAGCCTGCGTTTCAACAATAGCGTCGGCTTTTAGCGCCTGAGAACCCGCAAAAATATGAAACCCCCGCCAATGTGCACCCGCATCCAATATGCGCTGCGCCGTGGGTGCCACCAGTTCAATATCCATCCCAAACGGTTTTGCACCGCCGCCCATTTTCATGCCCGACCCTTTCAAATCGAAATCCGGATTGACACGAATGGCCAGCCTGGGTTTTTTTCCAGCGCCGGCAGCAATCAATATCGCGCGATCACATTCCCCAGGGGATTCCAGATTGATCGTTATTCCGGCTTCAATGGCATGTAATAGTTCTTCATCCCGTTTGCCTGGCCCAGCAAAGCTGATATTTTCCGCCTTCGCGCCCGCTGCAAGGGCCATTATCAGTTCACCGCCGCTAGCAATATCTATGCCGTCCGCCTCGCCAATCATATGTTCCAACAAAGGACCAAATGGATTCGCCTTCATCGCGTAATGGATGTTGAGCTGATCCGGCATCGCCGATCTAAGGCGGTTTATTTTTCGGCTCAGCAACTCGGCGGAATACACGAATAGCGGCGAGCCATTTTTCGTTACCAGATCGCTCGCTTTTTCATCGCCAATCACAAGTTCACCGCCAACCACCTTATAACCGGCTGGTATTGGGCCAATTGGTTTGATCTTCGTCATGACGTGGCGTTCCTCTTTAGGGCGTTCCGGTCAATTTTCCCATTTGGGTTCTTAGGCATATCGGTCATAATGACAATATGATGCGGATGCATAAAGTTTGGTAAATTCTGTTTCAAATATTTAGATAGTTTTTCCAGAGTATCTCCATCTTTATCACCGCGTGCATATAGATGGATCGCGTGCCCCAGTCTTTCATCGGCAATACCAATCGCAACCGCTTCAGCAATCAATCCGGATTCCACGGCGACCTCTTCGATTTCCGAAGGACTGATTCGGTTGCCAGAGCTTTTGATCATCGCATCATCTCTGCCAACAAAATATAAAAGCCCGTCGGCCTCCCGGCGTACTTTGTCACCGGACCAGACTGCGGTTCCCCCGTATTTTGAGCTATTGGGAGCCGGTTTGAACCGTTCTCCAGTGCGCTTTTCATCCTGCCAATATCCCTGCGCGACCAGGGGACCGGCGTGAACCAATTCCCCTTCGTTGCCGGACTTGGCAAGCTCGCCGTCCGCGCCGACAACCATGATTTCTGCAAAAGGAATTGCTTTGCCCATGCTTGTCGGGTTTTCATCGATCAGCTTGGGGTCGAGAAAGGTCGAACGAAATGCTTCGGTCAGGCCGTACATTGCGAAGATGTCGGTTTTCTCGCCGAAAATGGCGCGCAATTGTTTGACCAGCATTGGCGTCAAGGCACCGCCACTATTGGTCAAGCGACGCATCGCAACAGTCGATTCGACTGGCCATTGCTGCTCCACCAATTGCACCCATAGAGGCGGTACGGCAGCAAGCGTGGTTATCTCATGCTTCGCGCAAGCTTTTGTTACATCTCGAGCCGTCAGATAGTCGAGCGGTACGGCGCACCCGCCTGCTTCCCAAGTAGAAAACAGTTGGTTTTGACCATAGTCGAAACTGAGCGGCAGAACGCACAAAGTTCGGTCATCTTCGGCAAGTTTCAAATATTGAGCGACACTGATCGCACCGAAGCTCAAATTTGCGTGGCTTAACATAACGCCTTTGGGCCTGCCGGTAGAACCGCTGGTATATAAAATGGCTGCTAGCGCATCACAGTCCGCATCAATATGACTTGGTGGAAGAGATATTACTTCTATATCAACCTCTTGTGACACAAGTTTATCATCAAATAACAGTATATCCGGAAGGCTTTCTGACTCCATTGCCTTTACCCGAGACGCATTGGTGATCAACAATTTCGTACCACTGTCGTTCAAGATATGTTTCACTTGCGGCACTTTTAAGACTGGATTGACGGGTACATGCACCAATCCTGCGCGGGCTGTGGCAAGCGGCATCAAACAAGCCGTTTCGGTCTTCGGCAACCATGTCGCGACCCGGTCGCCTTTTTGTAAATTTTGCGCGATCAGCCATGACGCCATCAAACCCACACGATGATTTAACATCTTGTAGCTAAGAGACCTTTGACGAGTCACCAAAGCGATTGCCTTCGGATCCTTGCCGATAGCGAGCCGATCCAGTGGAAAAGCGTCTTTATGTGATGAATTGTTCAAATGCTTGGCCTATAGGAAAAAGATCAATATTGTGACAGACGCGACACTAACCATGAACAGTGAATATCACGATAATTTTCAATCTGTGCAAGCGGTTGCTGGTGAAAAACTCGGAAGAGCCAGTCAAAAATCGCTATTTGATCGCTTGGATTGGTTCCAATATCTACATGAATTGTGCCTTCCCGATCAACAACCCTTGATGATCCATAGCAGTGATCAGGGCGCCCAGGCATGGTTATTCCTGATGAAGCGGGGCATTGGCAATTATGCCGCGCTCGCGAATTGGTATAACTTTACCTATCGACCAATTTTTACAGGTAATTTTGATGAGGTCACAAAACTAGCATTGCTCGCAGATCTTGCGAAAAAGGCAAAGTCCTACGCCCATCACATCGAGATAGCCCCTGTCTCCGATGAAGACGGCTCCAGCGGATTGACAGAACGCGCATTTGAACAAGCCGGTTGGTGGGTCATAAAATCCAAAGCTGATGACAATCATATTTTGCCGATAAAGGGCCGAACATTTGACCAATATTGGGCGGATCGACCAGGTCGATTGCGCAACACCGTGCGCCGGAAAACCAAGAAAAATATCGTCTCAATCCGGATCGAAACGGAATTCAGCGAAGAACATTGGAATGACTATTGCGATGTCTATGCCCGCAGCTGGAAACCCGAAGAAGGAAATCCGGCATTTTTGAAAGCGATCGCGAAACAAGAAGCCAAAGCTGGCTGCTTGAGACTCGGTTTGGCTTACATCGATGGGACACCGGTGGCGGCGCAATTTTGGACGGTCGAGAACGGAGACGCGCTAATTCACAAGCTGGCACATGTTGAAGATGCGACAAAATCTTCGCCGGGAACGCTACTTTCAGTTGCGATGTTTCAACATGTTATTGATGTTGACCATGTTGATTTGATTGACTTTGGTACCGGGAACGATCCCTACAAAAAAGAGTGGATGGAGGATGTGCGCGACCGGTATCGTCTGGAAATGTACTGGCCGAACAATCCGCTGTCTTGGTTGCCTATCTTAAAACACTATGTCTCAGGTCTTGTTAGAAGGCGCACATAGCATTAGGGAGACGCCGTTGTCCGGAAATCGGGGGTCATTTAAATGCCGGAAAAAGTTGAAATCACGCCAGAATCAGCCGTTCGTGCTGTATTGCGGGATATATTGGGACTCGATGCAGAGCAGGTTGCCGGTTTTGATGCCGACACAGAGCTTTTTGGCGCTTTGCCCGAATTGGATAGCATGGCTGTTGCAGGACTACTCACCGAGTTGGAAGACAGACTGGACATCATGATCGAGGATGATGAGGTTGATGGTGAGTTGTTTGAGACATTCGGCAATTTGGTGGCATTTGCAGAGACGAAAGCCGAAGAGTGAGCTCTTTGCCAGACCATTGCTTATTTGAATGTGGTGGTTTCAAGGAACTGTATCTATCGTCCGGTGCGACGAGCCCTGTTCAAATATTACTCGTCCCTCCCCTGTTCGATGAAATGAACAGGATACGGAGGAGTTTGGTCCAAGTGATGCTCAGGCTCGAAGAACATAATATCGGTGCCATCTTGCCCGACCTGCCGGGCACGAATGAGAGCATGCAACCTCAACATGCAATGGATCTGGATAAATGGGCGAGTGCATTGCTCAGTTTTTCCGAGCAAGCCGAAAACCCAACCCATGTGGCCTCCTTCCGCGGCGGGTCTCTAGTTGATCATAAGATTGAACTGCCACACTGGCGGCTATCGCCGGTCAAAGGACGCAGCCTGCTTCGCACAATGATGCGCACCCGAATTGCCGCAGACAAGGAATCGGGTCTGTCGACGTCGATGAGTGACCTAATGGAAACAGCACATCGCGACGTTCTAAATCTTGCCGGGAACCTACTCAATCCTGAGATGATCAAGCAGCTCGATAGCGCGCAACCTTTCGAGTTTTCCGATACGCGGACCGTTCGCTTGGAATCTGAAGCAAAAGAAGCCGATGCAATTGTGAACGGAGGTCCTTTCTGGCTACGCGCGGAGCCATCGGATGACATGGACCTGGTAACTGCCATCTCCAATGATCTGATAGATTGGGTAAACGGATGACCCGCAGTTTTCATCAAATTCCATGCGGAGATGAAACGCTTTCTGCAACGATTGATGTTGGGACAAGGTCAACGGGCATATTGATGGTCAGCGGCGGCAATGAAATTAAGTCTGGCGCGCATGGGGGCATGTCCAAGCTAGCTCAAAAATTGGCAGAGCAAGGAATTTCGGTCATGCGCTACGACCGCCGCGGGGTGGGAGAAAGCAGCGGCGAAAATAACGAATTTCTGTCTTCAAAAGACGACATTATCGCTGCCTCTGCTTATTTTCGAAAACTGTTACCTGAAATCGATAAAATCATCGCGTTTGGCAATTGTGATGCTGCGACTGCTCTGGCTCTTTATGCATCGGAAACTCGTCTCGATGGTTTGATTTTGGCAAATCCATGGATTATCGAAAGCCAGGATTCAGGAGATGCAGAGCCAACAGCGCCGACGTCCTCCGCTATCCGGTCCCGCTATTGGGAACGTCTAAAAAACCCAAGAACGCTTGTCGATTTACTCAAGGGCAATATTGACTTAAAAAAACTGCTCTCGGGCCTTAAAAAGGCGTCTCGAAAGGATAAAGTGTCCAGCTTGGCCATCAGCGTCCGCGAGGCCCTCACCGCCTCTGAAATACCTATCAAAATATTGGCCGCTAAACGAGATACAACAGCGTTGGCTTTTCTTGCGGCTTGGAAAAATAGTGATTTTCAAACCGTCCGACAGAAAGATAACATCCAAATAGATATACTGGACAGCGCCTCACACAGCTTTGCCGATGACAAGGCAAAGCTATGGTTGGAACACAAGCTGATCGCCGCTCTTACCGCGACCTAGCCTATTCTGCCGCGAGCAGTTCGAACTCTTCCTCGGCCAAAAACCTCTCCGCATCCAATGCAGCCATACATCCGGTACCAGCTGCCGTCACCGCTTGGCGATAGATATGATCCATCACATCACCACAGGCAAAAAGGCCCGGAATTTTGGTTTTTGGCGTTCCGGGCTCTACCTCAATATAGCCGCCATCGATCAACTCCAGATGGTCCTTAAATACTTCTGTGGCCGGTGCGTGACCAATGGCAACAAAGCCGCCATCGGTTTCCAGATGGCTTTTGTCGCCGGTTTGGGTGTCGACCAAGTCCACACCCACCAATCCAACAGGATCGCCGCCGCCGACGAAACGTTCGACCGTTTTGTTCCAGAGCACATTAATTTTGGGATTGGCAAATAGCCGGTCCTGAAGGATTTTTTCGGATCGTAAGCTATCCCTGCGGTGGATCAACGTGACGTCATCGCTGTGGTTAGTCATATAAAGCGCTTCTTCGACCGCAGTATTCCCGCCGCCGATTACCACGACTTTTTTCCCGCGATAGAAAAACCCATCACAAGTTGCGCAGGCCGACACGCCCTTTCCGCCAAGCTCTTCTTCGCCCGGGACGCCCAGCCATTTCGCTTGCGCTCCGGTTGCAATGACAAGCGTATCGCCTTCATATATGTCGCCGCCATCGCCGGTTAAACGAAACGGGCGTTTGGAAAAATCGACATCGACGACAGTGTCAAAAATAGTTCGCGTTCCAACTTTTTCGGCCTGTGCCTGCATTTCTTCCATCAACCACGGACCCTGAACGACATCGCGAAAGCCGGGATAATTCTCCACATCCGTAGTTATCGTCAGCTGTCCACCAGGTTGTAGACCCTGTACAACAATAGGTTCCAGCCCAGCACGGGCTCCATAGATTGCTGCCGACAGGCCAGCTGGCCCCGACCCAAGAATGAGCATTTTTGTGCGATGTGTTTCAGCCATATCCGGTTCCTATGATTCGTTCTCGACGCCAATAGTCCCTATCCAAATAGGGATGCAAGCGGGCCGGCGACAAGGGACCTTGGGCCAATCAATTATTTGGGCTTTGAAAGCTAATTTTTCTCTACATCGGCGGCATTGAAGAGAAAAGTTATGTTGCTGAGAAACCGCCTATTTCCACTTTATGTAAATTGGTGTAATACCTTCTCGATCGGTATGAACCGACGGGGTCGTGGACAATTTTTCCCAGATTACTGGGCAAGGCAACCGCGAGGTAACGATGAACAGCAATCCAGAGAA
>CALKXX010000051.1 GCA_938003725.1 uncultured Sphingomonadaceae bacterium
GTGGATAGTGGGCATATGGGATCTCCTCGATTAACCGTTCAGTTAACAGATAGAAACTGTGCTGACCAGCAGATGCACAGGGAAATCAGAAAAGTATGGGAATTTGTTCATAAATAGCGGATTAAGGACGCATTATATAAAAATATCAACGTACATCAATCCGGAGCAATATAGATGATCACCAACCGCTGGCTTTCCAAAACACTAGTACTGCCGCTGACATTGGCCTTATCCGCTTGTTTTGCTCAGGACGCATCCATTGCGTCGACGGGTAGCGCAGCGCCGAAGGAAGATGCCCGCACCGACATTGCAAAAATGCCGGCAGATGCCGATCCGGCACTTTGGGTGGTTAAGGACGAGGATACGACGATATATCTGTTCGGTACGGTCCATATCCTGAAACCGGGCATGACTTGGTTTGACGAGGCTGTCAAAGATGCTTTCGACGGGTCTGACGAATTGGTGATTGAGATGATCGCGCCGGATGACGCCGGAATGGCCAAGTTGATCAGTGAAATCGCGATTGACAAAACAGGCGTAAAATTACGCGATAAATTGAGCGCCGAAGATCGGGCGGATTATGAAAAAGCGCTAAAATCACTCAATCTTCCGCCAGAGGCTTTTGACCCGTTGGATCCTTGGTTTGCTAGCGTTAATTTGGCTTTGTTACCTCTTATGCAAAAGGGCTATGACGGCAATAATGGCGTAGAAGATGCATTAAAAGCCGACGCCGAGGCGCGTAACGTAAATATTATTGGTTTGGAAACCGCCGAACAGCAGCTCGGTTTCTTTGATAATTTGCCGGAAGATGTGCAGATCCGTTTTTTGAATTTCACGGTCGACACCGTTGATGAACTGGTCGAAGGGATGGACCATATGGTTGCCGAATGGGCAAATGCCAATGTCGATGGCCTGGCGGAGTTAATGAATGCCGGTCTCGAGGAAAAAATCCTCTACGATACTTTGTTGGCCGACCGTAACGCCAATTGGGCCCTATGGGTGAAGGAACGCATGAAACAGCCTGGAAATATATTCCTGGCCGTTGGCGCCGGACATCTGGCGGGGGCCGACAGCCTTCAGCAGAAACTTGATGATCTTGGCATCAAATCTGAACGAATAGAATATTAGGTTTTTGGCCATGCTGGTCTTTCATTTAAAACCTATCGCACCCACATAAAATTCATGCATTATTTACATGCCATATTAGCGTTCATCACCGCCGCGTGCTTGTCCGCATGCAGCGCCGCGCCGGCACCGGTTCAATTGAACACCGTGAAAGAGGGCGCACCATCGCTTTGGAAAGTGACCGGTACGAAACCAGAGCAGAAAGGTTCAGCCTTTTTGTTCGGCACGATCCATATCTTGCCAAAAGACGTAAACTGGCGAACTCCTGCGCTGGAAAACGCTATCTCAAAATCCGATCAGTTGATCATAGAGGTGCTGGGCTTGGAAGACACCGCGGCGGCTGGTAAAATATTTACCAAATTGGCTGTATCCCCCAATCAACCCGGTGTCGAGGAACGGGTTAAACCCTCTCTCCGGGATGATTTAGACCAAATGATCGACAATGCGAATATCCCCGAATTTGCGTTGAACCGCATGGAAAGTTGGGCAGTTGCCCTGTCTCTTGCTTCCGCGCAAACCAATGGATTGGGACTGAAATCAGGGGATAGCGTTGAGAAGAAGCTAACTGCCCAGTTTAACAAACTGAAAAAACCGATCGAGGGTTTGGAAACGATTGAACAGCAGCTGGGATATTTCGACAAACTTCCCGAAGCGCAGCAGCGCGAAATGCTAACCAGCGTTGTTGAAGAAGCCAGCAACACAAAGGAAGCCTTTGAAGAATTATTCAACGCATGGATCACTGGAGATTCGGAAAAAATTGTAAAGCTCTCCGATAGCGGCCTTCTAGACGATCCAAAAATCCGAGAGAAGATACTGGTCAACCGCAACCTCGATTGGGCCGGACAACTCGACGAGAAATTGCAAAACCCCGGCACATACTTTGTCGCAGTCGGCACCGCACATTTGGTAGGTTCCGATGCTGTGCAAGAGATGCTAGCGAAGCGCGGATACAGAATCGAACAGGTTCAGTAGCTTCCGTTTCACTTATTCTTGCAGAGTTAACCATGACATATCTATTCGACCGGGAAACGGCGCTTGTTCCGCTGGGCGATGGCCAATTTACGATCAACGCCAGCGATGTGTATCGCAATCCCACCGGCATGGCTTTTGGCGGATGGGTGGCGGCAATCTGTGCCAAGGCGGTTGAAATGCATGATCAATGCAACAGCCCGTTGATATCACAGACAACAAGCTATCTTGCCGGCGTTGGTCCCGGAGAGGTTCTGGTCAATGTCCGTATCCTGCGTTCCGGGGCTTCCACGCAATTTTGGCGTGTTGAGCTGTCCCAGTCGGAAAACATGGTCATTGCCGCGGACATCATCACCAGCAACCGCCGGCCAACCGAACTGAACTACCAGCTGCCTATGCCGGAAAGTAAATCACCCGAACAATCGGCAAATTTGACCGAGATGAACCCAATGGCACCGGATTGGATCGAAACGTTCGACCAACGCATTGCAAAGGGAAAGCCGTTTTCAGTGAATGAAACGCCTGAGGCGATTGTCTGGATAAAGGAAACAGATGGCCGTCCGATTGACCGGGTGAGCTTGTTTTCCATATTGGATACCCCAATGCCGCGTACATTCTTTATTTCGGATCAACCCCGTTTTGGTTCTACCGTATCCATGTCGAGCTATATCTATGCCTCCGACGAAGAAATAGCCCAAGCGGGATCGGACTATCTTATGCTCCGCGTCGACGGTTCGACCGTTAGAAACAGCAAAACAGATTCGCGAGTCGATCTATGGTCCAAAAATGGAACATTGCTGGCAACAAGCAATCAAATCGGTTTCTTTCGATAGACTTGCAATAACCGCAAAAACCCTTGCGTTCCCGCGTCTCCGTGCTTATAGCGCCTGCTTTCCGGACACGGACCACCCTGGAGGCGTGCCGGAATTCTTAAAATTCTAATTTTGGAGCAACATTATGAGTGATCAGCTGACGATATCAGCAGAGCCTCGCGAACGGGCTGGCAAGGGAGCCTCCCGTGCACTTCGTCGCGAAGGCCGTATACCCGCCGTTATTTATGGCGACAAGAAAGACCCCCAACCTATTCACGTGGAAGAAAAAGCGCTGAACAAGCTGCTTGGCACTGGCCACTTTATGAATTCACTGGTTCAGGTCGAGCTTGAAG
>CALKXX010000052.1 GCA_938003725.1 uncultured Sphingomonadaceae bacterium
CACAACTTATCAGTGGTTCAGTAGATCGCTTGATCCTGTCGCGTCCAGCAGTCGAGGCGGGTGAAAAAATCGGTTTTCTACCGGGGGACATGAAGGAAAAAGTCGATCCGTTCCTGCGCCCTCTTTATGATGCACTATATGACTGCCTCCCCGCTGAGCAGGTCGAGCGCCGCATTGAAAGCGGCGAGATCGAAATTGCCCCGATTGCATTCATGCGCGGGCGGACGCTGGCGGATGCGTTTGTCATTCTGGATGAAGCTCAAAATACCACCACAGCACAAATGAAAATGTTCCTGACACGCTTTGGCATGAATAGCCGCATGGTTGTGTGCGGCGACCCTAAACAAGTGGATTTACCTGGCGGAGCCATTTCCGGACTGGCGGATGCGGTCCATAAACTCCAAGATGTCGAAAAAGTCAGCATGATCAAATTCGGTGCTGCAGATGTCGTCCGGCATCCACTGGTAGGTAAGATTGTGGAAGCCTATGAGGGCAAAGATGCTGCTGATTGAACCGAATGTCGGGCCGGATTGGGGCGAAACAGAAAAATGGCGTACACATAGTGAGAACGCCGTACGTGCCGCCATTCAGGCATCCACCTTTAGCGCGCTTATCGCACAAAAAACTATGGTGGAAATTAGCATCAAATTCTCGAATGATGAAGAAGTGCGGGCGCTAAACAAATCTTATCGGAACAAGGACAAAGCAACAAATGTGCTGTCCTTTCCGCTGGTTCAACCGGACTTGCTGCCGTCTTTATCTAACGTTGATGACGGTGAAATATTGCTCGGTGATGTAATCTTGGCGCACGGAACATGCGCGCACGAAGCAACAGAAAAAGGGATATCCTTTGTCGATCATGCAACACATCTTGTTGTGCACGGGACATTACATCTGTTAGGATATGATCATGAAAATGAAGCCGACGCATTGGTGATGGAAAGTCTTGAAGCTAAGGCCCTCGCCGCTTTGCACATAGACAATCCCTATTTGGATGAAGTTGCAGGAAGGGCATCGTAGAAGCATATGTCGGATGAACGTGGACATAGTGGACAAACCGACGATGCAGCTCGCGCATCCGCCGGTCCATCCAAAGAGGAAGACGAACCACCGCGAATATGGCGGAGCTTGAAAGCTCTGCTATTTGGTGATGACGAAGATAATAGCTTACGTGCGCAACTTGAAGAAGTGATCGACGAGCATGAAAGCGAAAATGGACCGGATGAAAGCACCGATTCCGATCTATCCCCCGTCGAACGGGAAATGCTGCGTAATTTACTGCATTTTAGCGATAACCGTGTCGATGACATCGCCGTTCCTCGTGCTGATATAATTGCCATTGAGGCGAGCGCTCCATTTGGAGATTTTGTCGAAATTTTCTCTGAGCATGGACATAGCCGGATACCGGTATATCGCGAAAATCTGGACAATATTATTGGCATGATTCACATCAAGGATATATTTGCTATTGTCGCAAAAGGTGGCCCGCCACCAACCGATATCACGCCGTTGCTCCGCCAACCCAGATTCGTTCCTGAATCTATGGGCGTTCTTGATCTATTAGCAGAAATGCGGGCAAACCGGACCCATCTGGCCATCATTTTCGACGAGTATAGCGGGACCGAAGGCCTGGTTACCATCGAAGATATTGTCGAAGAAATTGTCGGAGAAATTGAAGACGAGCATGACGATGAGCCCGAACCCATGATGATCCCGCTTGATAACGGATCATGGGAGGTGGACGCACGTGCCGAGCTAGATGATGTCGGGAAAGACATTGATCCCCTCCTGGAAGAAATTGACGAGGATGTTGATACTATTGGCGGGCTGTCATTCGTTCTGGCCGGGCATATTCCTACGGTGGGGGAGAAACTGGATCACCCCAGCGGTTGGGTTCTGGAAATCCTGGAGGCAGATGACCGGCGCGTTACAAAATTGCGCCTTTTGCCTCCGCAGCCGAAAATGCCGACTTCACCGGCCGCCTAGGCAATTTCCATCAGTTGGGCCGCGCGTTCGCGCCATGTTTCAGCCAATGCAGAGGATGCTGCAAGTGCCTGTAACGCCCTGCCCTGTCCTTTATGTTCACCGCCAATGATCAGACGAAATACCCTCGACAATGGCCAGTTGGCCAACGGCCTCTCCAATTGCTTTATTGTATCTCCAGCTTGAACCATACCAGGCTTCAACACGCGGAAATAACTTCCGGATTTTGTCGTTTTCACGACGGTTTTTAGCACATCTGGTTCACCAAAACGGTGATTGAGTTTCCAGCATGGCTGGCGCGCATGACTGCATTCGATCAATGCCTCGCCGATGCTGAAAACATCGCCAAGGCACAGATTCTCTTCGGTTAGGCCTACACAGCTGAGATTTTCACCAAATGCACCCTTGTGATTAAGCAGATTCAGATGTGGATATTTCTCTCGCCAAAATGCATAATGTTCGATGGGGTAAAGGTGCACGGCCTTGTCACGTCCCCCGTGATGGATTTTATCCGCGACCTCATTGCCCTCCAAACCTTCGTAGTTGAGGTAAACCTGCCCCTCCACCGGCCTTTTCACTATCGCACTTTTTTCATCATCTCCGCGAAAGGGTTGAGGAGTGCCGATTAACAGTGTTTGCAGCGTCGTTTCGATCATTCACCATCGATAGACGACCAAGTTCATATTGGCAATTTTCCTGTGATTATGCTTAAGGCGGGGCATGGATATTGGTGATCTTCGGATTGCGCTATTTAGCGGCAATTATAATATGACCGTCGATGGCGCTAACAAGGCACTCAACCGTTTGGTGGAGTATTTGTTACGAAAAGGCGCGCAGGTACGCGTCTATTCGCCGACTATTGATAATCCGGGCTTTGAACCAACCGGTGATCTGGTCAGCGTACCGTCAATGGTGATACCGAATCGTCCTGAATATCGCATACCGCTGCACTTTTCGCGGCGCGTGAGGCGAGATATTGAGGACTTTAATCCAAATATCCTCCATATATCCAGTCCTGACCGCGTTTCGCGTCAGGCGGCGGCATGGGCACGCAATCGCAATATTCCGGTATTGGCTTCAGTACATACACGTTTTGAAACATATTTTCGCTACTATAACTTGTCTTTTGTCGAACCGCTCATGGTTGCCTGGATCCGGAAACTGTATCGGAAATGTGATGGGTTGATTGCGCCGTCCGAGAGTTTCGCCCAGGTCCTGCGCGATCAACGGATGAACTATGACGTCGGTATCTGGACGCGCGGTGTCGAGCATGATGTCTTTTCGCCTGAACGCCGAGACACAAGCTGGCGACAGGACCTTAAAATAGCTGATACATCTCCTGCCATTGCGTTCCTTGGACGGTTGGTGATGGAAAAAGGCTTGGATGTATTCGCTGATTCTATCGACCAACTGAAACGGAGAAATATAGCGCATGATGTCTTAGTAATCGGCGAAGGTCCGGCAGGCGATTGGTTCCGTTCCCGCATTCCGGGTGCAAAATTTGTTGGGTTTCAAGCAGGCAAGGATCTGGCCAAAGCAATCGCGTCGTCCGATATACTGTTCAATCCATCCGTTACAGAAACATTCGGTAATGTCACCCTAGAGGCAATGGCATGCGGACTGCCTGTTGTTGCCGCGCGCGCAACCGGTAGCGCTAGTATCGTCAAAGATGGTGTCACTGGTTTTCTGGTTGAGCCGGGCTCAATCACCGAATTCGCGGACAAACTTCAATCCTATTGCACGGACGAAAGTTTAAGAGAACTGCATGGCAAAGCTGCTCTTGCCGAGAGTAAGAAATATGAATGGGATGCCATCAATCAGGTTGTCGCTGACACCTATATCCGTTTGATTAACCAGCGCAAATCCGGAGCTGGTCCAGCGACCGCGGCTGCTATCCGATAGTAATGGCGGGCCGATAGTCATGGCGGGACTATTCCCAGATGATACGGAAACACAAGCCGGTACAATTACCAACGCAAACACGCCCTTAGCGGATCGTTTGCGACCCGCTGTTCTGGAAGAAATTGTCGGTCAGGATCATCTGGTCGGGCCCGAGGGCACTGTGGGCAGAATGGTTGCGGCGGGAAAACTGTCATCAATGATCCTCTGGGGTCCACCGGGAACCGGAAAGACCAGCTTGGCGCGGCTATTTGCTGACCAAACCGATCTTCATTTCAAATCTATATCGGCGGTGTTTTCGGGCGTTGCAGAGTTGAAAAAAGTCTTTGCCGAAGCCGAGATACGGCAACAAAATGGACGCGGTACGCTATTATTCGTTGATGAGATCCATCGCTTCAACCGGTCACAGCAAGACAGTTTCTTGCCCTATGTGGAAAAAGGCATAGTGGTTTTGGTTGGAGCAACCACAGAAAACCCTTCCTTTGAACTAAACGCAGCTTTACTTAGCCGCACACAGGTCCTGATCCTCAATCGGCTGGATAGCGATGCATTGAACCAGTTGCTGGATAAGGCAGAGACGCTGGAACACAAGCAGCTACCTATTTCCGATGAAGCAAAAGATGCATTGATCGCGAGTGCAGATGGCGATGGCCGGTTTCTCCTCAATCAGGCGGAAACACTTTTCTCGCTTGACATAAAAGAACCGCTTGATGCCCCTGCTCTCGCCAAATTGCTGCATCGGCGAATGGCGGTCTATGACAAAGACCGCGAAGGTCACTATAATCTGATATCTGCGCTCCATAAATCCATGCGCGGATCGGACCCACAGGCGTCACTATACTATCTGGCGCGGATGCTCGTCGCGGGAGAGGAGCCGCTTTACCTGTTAAGGCGCATTGTGCGCTTTGCCAGCGAGGATATCGGTCTCGCCGACCCCAATGCTCTGGTGCAAGCACTTGCTGCAAAAGATGCTTTTGAATTTCTGGGTAGTCCGGAGGGTGAACTGGCAATTGTCCAAGCTTGTCTTTATTGTGCGACCGCCCCGAAATCCAATGCCGCCTATGCGGCTCAGAAACAGGCATGGAAATCGGCAAAACAGACCGGGTCGCTTATGCCGCCGCAAAATATTCTAAACGCTCCGACAAAATTGATGAAAGAGATCGGCTATGGTTCTGGCTATAGTTATGATCACGAAAACGATGAGGGCTTTTCGGGTGACAACTACTGGCCGAAAGAAATGGCACCTGAGGCATTCTACCTCCCGGCCGACCGCGGGTTTGAACATAAAATTCGGGAACGCCTGGAATATTGGGAGAAATTGAGACATGAAAAAACTGGTTAGCTTCTTCGTGATGGGGTCGATGTTCGTTGGCACAGCCAATGCTCAGGAACCAACCGAATATGATCGTGCGCTTGCCGCTGGGTACAAAGCACAATTTATCTGTTCGGGAATGTGGAATGGCGGCAAATCTCTGACCGACATAGAGGCAGATGAACTCAACGGAATCTATGACCGCGTGTCAGCGATAGTCCCAACCCTTGATCTGGATATTGATCATGGGGAAAGGCAGGTCCGCGTAAGCTATTCAGCCGATATGCCGCCCAGGATTGCAGTCTGGAATCGCCGTACGGGCTGCACTGCGATGCCCATCGGTATGGGCGGTATAAAAACCGGCAAAGCGTCTCAACCACGTCAGTTTGATGACGACAGGCCTTGGCCTATGGGCGATATAACGCCAAGCATCCGCGCAAACACACAGATCATGGCGGTACGGAATATCGCCAAAACCGGTTTCGATGCCTCCACCTATGGCAAAGGCAGCAAAACCAGCGCTGTTCTGGTCATACACAAAGGTAAGATCGTCGCGGAACAATATAAAGAAGGGCATGATCTTCACACGGGACAGCGAACATGGTCCGTCGCAAAGTCCATTGCCGGAACCCTGATTGGCCATAGCGTTCAACAAGGCCTTTCTGATGTCCGGAAGCCGGTACAAATTGCGGAATGGGCGAAATTTGGTGACCCCCGCCGACAAATCACGCTCGACAACCTATTGCGCATGTCCAGCGGCCTTACTAGCGACACCGCTGGCAATCGAACCGACCCGATTTATCTAGGCGGCACCAGTGTCACGCAGCGGACGACAGGATGGCCGCTATTGCACGAACCCGGCAGCAAATTTCGCTATGCGAATAATGACACATTGCTTGCCGTACATGCCGCGCGAGCAGGACGGTTTGACCCGTACGCGTTTTTTCAAAAGCTGGGCATGACCAGGACCTACGCGGAAACGGACTGGCAGGATAATTACATTCTTTCCAGTCAGGTATGGACCACCGCGCGCGACCTGGGACGACTTGGAACGCTGTATCTCAACAACGGACTATGGAACGGAGAACGGTTACTGCCCGAAAACTGGCGCACATATGTAAGCACACCATCCGGTCCGCAACCTGATCGCCCATTTGGTTATGGCGCAACTTTTTGGTTGATGAACAAATCTGATGGCATTCCAAAAGACACATTTGCCGGTTTCGGCAATCGCGGCCAATATCTGGTCATTATTCCGTCGATGGACTTGATTATCGTCCGGCGTGGTTATGATACACGAAGCTCTCGCTTTAATATTGCCGCGTTCACCAAAGACATTGTGAAAGCGTATAGCAAATGAACAGATACCGGGCAGCTATCTGCACTGCGTTAACTGGACCAGATGCGGTTGAGGTTCAGGAATTGGAGCAGAAACCACTGAAACCGGGAGAGATTCGCATTGCAGTGAGAACCGCCGGTTTGAACTTCCCTGACTTGCTGATGACCCAAGGGAAATATCAGTTCCGACCCGATCCTCCGTTTGTACCGGGTTTGGAAGCCGCCGGTGATGTGATTGAGGTTGCCGCTGATGTCACCACGTTCAAGATCGGAGACCGCGTCATGGCGGGAAACAAGGGCGATGCGATAGCGGAGCAGATGGTTGTATCACAAAATGCGGCTAATATTCTCCCAGAAGCGCTTAGCTATGAGGAAGGTGCATGCTGGCAAACCGCTGCCTCCACCGCATGGCATGGGCTAGTTGAACAGGGCAAATTACAATCCGGCGAGAGCGTGCTGATATTAGGCGCCAGCGGCGGAGTCGGCTTGGCCGCGGTAAAACTGGCCAAAGATATCGGCGCGGTCGTGATTGGGACCGGATCAACGAAAGAAAAGCGAAAAGTGATATCGGACGCCGGTGCAGATATGGTCTTCGATCCTGCGGATTCCGATCTGGCAAAAAAAATCAAAGAACGGAC
>CALKXX010000053.1 GCA_938003725.1 uncultured Sphingomonadaceae bacterium
TGACTTTTGAAGGTGATGATATCCTGACGAGGGGAGACGGTGCTACGATCAATGGCGCAATTCAGCTAGGTGCAGGCGATGACACGCTGAACTTCAATGGCAGTGTCACGGATATCATCAGTGGCGGCGAGGATATCGACACACTGAATTTTACCGCCGGTTCAGGTGTTTTTGCTAATAGTGGGGCCGCCGGAGACCTTATCACGGAATTTGAAATCTACAATTTCGACATTGGTGGTTACACGCTTGATGGCCTTCATCAAGGTTTGCAGCAAACCAATTTCAATGTTGGCACTTTGGTCTTGCTAGGAGAGCTGAGGTCAACACAAACCACCATTGCCATCGGCGCACGCTTGCAACTGGCAGATGGTGCGCTGCTGGTGGGTGATCTTATCAACAACGGGGACCTCTCTGTAAATACCGCTGGAATTGGTAGGCTAAATATTGACGGAAACTTCGTTCAAGGCGCTGATGGGGCACTTGTGCTTGATGTCTTGGACGGTTCGAATTTCGACGAAATCATAGTGTCGGGCGATGTAACACTTGGTGGCACGTTGGATGTGCGTCAAACTGAGTTCGTACAAGACAGCACAACCTTAATCGACGGGGGAACAGGGCTCTTCGGCACGTTTAACTCGGTAACTGGACTGACAGGCGGAGGCCTTCTTGTTTCGCAAGATATCGAATATGACAGAATCAATAACGATGTGAATTTGACGGTTACTTTCGGTTTACCTTCCGATTTGCAAGGCCTGACTTCCAATCAGGCCAAGTTGGCGGGTAATCTGGTCGCGCAGCTTGTCGGTAGCAATCTCTCAGGTGGCCTTCAAGACATAGGGCTAAGCATAGCGTCGATCGACAATGAAACTGAATTGTCAAATGCACTTGAGGAATTGCAGCCAGAAATACTAGGCGGCGGTATGGAAGTTTTCCGCAATTCTCAAATGTTATTCATGCGCTCAATGCTCAATAACACGGTATCAGGATTTGGTGAAAACGAACCTGTCCAAACAGCATCCCTAGCGCCCGTTTACCGGGGCGCCAGGGATGCTGATGGCCCAAATATCTGGGGGTCGTTACAATATACCAATTACGATCAAAATGGCGGTGTCAATTTCATCAACTTTGATACAGATGGATATGAATTGGCAGCCGGCGTGTCGCGCATCCGAATGGGCGCATTCTCTTTCGGCTTTGCGTTGGGATATGCCGAGCTCGATTCTAAAAGTGATGCTATTGGCCCTGACCGCGTGGAGACGGAACTTTTTCGGATTGGGGCGAGTGTGCGGGCAGACTTGGGCTACAATGGCAAAGGTTTGATGGCCCATTTGGATACCGCCGCCGCCGTTGCTTCTGGATCAAACACCGTCACGATGAACGTAAATATTCCATCCGCCGGTTTGCAAACTTTGCAAACCGGAAAAGCGGACGTCGACAGTTTCAATGCTGTTGCCCGACTAACAATAGACGGAGCAAGGCAGAAGAAATGGCCAATCAAACCGCACCTCCTGGTTAGCTACGATAGCTTGAGCCAAGATGCTGTTTCAATTGGCGGTGGGACCGCCACCGGACTATTGGTTCAAAACGCAAGTTATGATCGCTTCAGTTTCGGATATGGCCTGACCCTTGATCAGGATTTGGGAACGAACACGAGTTTCAAACTCGCCTTTTCTGGATTGCACCATAGCGGCGATACCCAATCCCTCTTGTCATCTCGCTTTGCATCAACAGTCACGCCCGGACCGACATTCAATACATTTGGTAAGAATATTGACGACCAGTTCATAGGTGAGGTTGGCATTGGCCATAGCTTTGGTGATGACTGGTCGGTCTTTGTTGACGGCTTTATCGAATTTGGAGATCTGGAAGGATTCGGCGGCTTGTTTAAGCTGAGTAAGAAATTCTAGCTGCTCCGTACTATTACGTTGGTCAGATTGGCAAAATGCCGCCATACCAAAAGCAGGAAGTTGCTTTTGACCAACTATTCTCCGTCAGCACCTATGTTTCATCATTGCGACCGCGGCGAATGAATATGGGAGCAAAATAAAAAATCCACACCATCTGTAGAGCAGGTGATGAAGGATTTTCGCAGAGCAACCCGCAAAGAAGATCATCCAATAATGGCTTCGTACTCATCCTTTCCAATCCGTGTCGTCGCCCCGACCTTGCAACGCGGGCGCGTTCCATGCATGGGCCACGCACGGGCCAATCAAGGTTTCGCGGAGTGCATGATGGCGGTAAACAGTATTTCGCGTTTTTGGATTGGCAGCTTTTTGGTTTTGTTGCCTCTATTGCTTCCGTCTGCGGCAAATGCCCAGAGCATAGATGCCCTCATCAATGAGACCGTTCAGCCCTTTACCGATGCGCTCTCGGCGTTCATTTTCTATTCCGTACCGTTGGCTGGGGCAGATGTTCCGTTAATTGTTTGCTGGCTGATATTCGCGGCGCTATTCTTCACCGTCTATCTGGGCTTCATCAATGTGCGCGGATTTAAGCACGCGATAAATATCGTGCGCGGGAAATTCGCTGATCCCGAACATGATGGCGAAATTTCCCATTTTCAGGCGCTGACCGCCGCTGTATCCGGGACGGTTGGTATTGGTAATATTGGCGGGGTCGCGATCACCGTGTCGCTTGGCGGTCCGGGTGCTGTTTTCTGGCTGATCGTTGCTGGATTGATTGGTATGACGACCAAATTCGTGGAGTGTTTCCTGGGCGTAAAATACCGGCAGCTAAATGATGATGGCACTGTCTCCGGCGGACCGATGTACTATCTGCGTGCGGGATTGACCAAGCGAGGATGGCCAAAATTCGGCAAGTTTCTGGGCGGGTTCTATGCATTGAGTATTGTTATCGGATGCTTGGGTATCGGTAATATGTTTCAGGCCAATCAGGCCTATGCACAGATATTGGCAGTGACCGGCGGTGAAGATCAAAGCGCGCTATTCGGCTATGGCTGGGCGATTGGCCTCGCCATGGCGGTGCTCGTTGCGTTGATCATTATCGGCGGTATCCAATCGATCGCCCGGGTAACGTCCAAACTCGTGCCGTTCATGGTCGCGATCTATGTGGTTGGCGCTCTCGCAATTTTGGCGATGAACTATGCCGCGTTACCCAGTGCGGTTGCCACCATCGTTGCTGGCGCTTTCTCCATGGAGGGCGTGACCGGCGGCGCCATCGGGATCATGATATTGGGGTTTCAGCGTGCGGCCTTTTCCAACGAAGCGGGCATTGGTTCTGCCGCTATCGCCCATTCGGCGGTGCAAACGAAAGAACCGATGACCGAAGGTTTCGTGGCTTTGCTGGAACCATTTATTGATACTGTCGTGATCTGCACATTGACCGGGCTGGTACTGGTAACGACCTTCCCCACCGAAACGCTGATGGGCGGCGGACTGGTTGGCATTGAAATGACATCAGCGGCATTTTCGAGCAATATTACCGGTTCTGCGGGTCCGCTTTCGGTCATCGCCTTGATGTTCGCATTCTCGACAATGCTCGCCTGGGCCTATTACGGGACCAAGGGGTGGACCTATATTGTTGGCGAGGGGCGCAGCAAAGAACTGGTCTTCAGTTTGATCTTTTGCATTTTTATCGTTATCGGCGCTTCCATAGAATTAAGCGCGATATTGGACTTTGCGGATGCGCTGATCTTTGTGATGGCCATTCCAAATCTGCTCGGGCTCTATATCATGGCACCGGAGGTTAAACAGGATTTGAAAGACTATTGGGCAAAGCGCTTGGCGCGTCTTGATGCAGAAGCTGTTGCGCACCAAGCCGCAGAGGCCAAAATTTGACAGACGGCAATCGACCCTTGCCGATGGCGGCGGATCTCTTCGGAGAATTGCAGCTGGCGGAACCATCCAAAGAAAAGAGAAAGCTCCGCTCTTATATTCCCGGCTTGTTATTTGTCGCAGTGGCCGCACTCGCGGCACTGTGGCTCAGCGAACATTATGGCCCGCCAGCCATACTTATGGGGTTGCTCATTGGCCTGGCATTGAATTTCGTCAATGCCGATAAACGCCTGTCGGTCGGGCTGGATTTCGCCTCGCAAACGTTGTTGCGTTGGGGCATTGTGTTAATTGGGCTGCGTATCACTTTGGGCGAAATTGTTGGGCTTGGTTTCGCTCCGTTCATCGCGCTGATCGGAATTATGACGCTGGTCATTCTGTTCGGTTTGCTCGCATCCAAATTGTTCAAACAGGATATTTTGTTCGGCTTGCTTGCTGGCGGGGCGACCGCGATCTGCGGGGCATCGGCGGCGCTGGCAATTTGGGGTTTGATCGGACAGCGCCGGGTGGATCAGTCGCAGTTCACGATCGTATTATTGGGTATTACATTGGCCAGTGCCTTTGCAATGACATTCTATCCGCCGATGGCTGGCTATCTGGAGCTGACTGATACACAGGCCGGTTTTCTGATCGGTGCGTCCATTCACGACGTCGCCCAGGCTATTGGCGGCGGATTCTCTTTTTCTAACGAAGCGGGAGAGGTGGCGACGGTTGTGAAACTGTCCCGGGTGACATTGCTCGCCCCGGTTCTCGTGATCATCGCACTGGTGCTGCGCGCCAACAAGCTGCAAACTGCCGGGGCACAGGCCCCTAAATATGGGCTCAAAAATGCAATTCCCTGGTTCATCGCCGGGTTTATTGTTCTGGTCGGTGTGAACAGCTTTATTTCCATTCCGGAAGCGGTTGTTGATATCGGGGATAAAACTGCGCGGACATTTTTGCTTCTTGCGGTCATCGCCGCAGCGCTCAAATCAAATATGACGGGATTGCTTTCGCATGGATGGCGGTGTTTTGGGCCGATCGTCGTGACAACGCTCGCCGCGTTTCTATTGGCGTTGCTGGCGACATCCTTTTTGTAAACCGGATCCTAGACAAAATCGGGAAACAGCGTTCTGCGCAGCTTGCCGTTGTCCATCCGGTAATGCGCGCTTAGCGCGTCGATGATAAAACCCTCCAGAGATGAGGTCGGCTGCAGGTCCCGGCCCTGATAGAGGTCCGCGGCCCGCAATCCCGGCCAGTCGGTCAAAACACGCCCAGCCTTGTTCAGCGATCCGCCAAGGAGCATTGCCGCAGACGCGGTCCCGTGGTCCGTGCCGCGCGTTCCGTTCACCCTTGCGGTGCGCCCAAATTCGGTTGCCACCAGCACCAGCGTGTCTTTCCAGACCGGGCCCAGCTCGCGGCGCAAAGTAAAGATAAGCGCATCGAGTGCGGTCAGGTGATTGTTCAACCGGTTAATCTGTTGACTATGCGTATCCCATCCACCGGTTTCGATCATCATCACCCGTGCGCCATCGGCGGGTTTCAGCAGGTTCGCTGCAAGCAGTCCGACATTGGCACCGCGCGCGGCATTGCGCGAAGGGATATCGCTGACCAGCATCTGTGTTTTCAATGCGTTCTGCCAAACCGGATCGAGCAGGGGATCGCCGGCATAAAGGCCGGTGACCCGTTCGATTAAATCCTGATTGGCATCGGGCAGCCGCGTCGGGGCAAAGCTGGTTACCGGCGTCTTGCCCCGCATGGCCAGCGGGATTGATGATGCCAATGCCAATCCCTGTCGCTCATTCGCGGGCAGCAGTTTGAGGAACCGATTTATCCACCCATCCTTGCGCGCATAGGGCTTACCGCCGCCCGATTCGAGAATATTCTGACCATCAAAATGTGATCGTTCGCGATATGTTGACGCCAGTGCATGGCTGAACATTGCTTCGCCTTGTCCATAAAGCGCGGCGGTTTTTCGCATTGCCGGGTGAAGGGTGAAAAAGCTGTTGAGCTTTGCCCCTTTATCCAGATCCTTCAGCAGCGGACCGCGCAGCGACGCGTAGGACGGATCGCCCGTCGGAGCAACGATAGCCAATCCGTCCGCTGCACCGCGCTGGATGACAAAGACAAACCGTTTCGGCGTATTCGCCGCGGCATGCGCAATAGGGGGCAGACCCAGTGCGGCGCTAAGCCCCACGGCCCCGGTGGTAAATTGTCGGCGAGAGATTGTCATAATGTCATCTCCTCATAAATTCCGGTGAAACCAATAGCAGCGCCACCGCCTGTCCCGGACTGTCGGCGGTCACAATCGCTTGCCGTGTCGCGGGGGCGAGGGCGTCGCTCAAAGCGGTTTGAGCCAATTCGAGAGGTATCTGGTCATCGCTTATCTGGGAAGCCAGTCGGTCGGCAAGCTTCACGCGCCGCATCAGCGCATCGGGGCTCGCCCAATCTTGAGCTTGATCTGCGAAACCGGCGGGTGATCCCGGGCGCCAAATGGGTTGTCCCAGTTGATCGAACAACTGCACGGCACGGCGATTTTCGGGCAGGTTGGTGGTCCCCAGCGCGCGATAGGTGGACACGGTCCAATCCCATGGTGTCTTAAATTTCGCTGGCTGTGCCTGCCAGCTTTCGGGAGCCGTAATCAATGTGCGATAGAGCGAGGACAGGTCTCCGCCGGTTTCCAGGAACGTCTGTTCCAATTTGGTGACCAAAGATGCGGGCGGCGTGTCGGCAACAAAATGCCGCGCCAATTTGGTGGCGATAAATTTCGCCGTCGCCGGGTGGACCGCAAGGTCGGCCAGCACTGCCTTGCTCTGCGCCGCGCCATCGCTGCCATAGGAACGCCCCAAAATCTGTTGCGAGCCGGGTTCGTGCAGCGCCATCAGGAACCGTGTTTCGCCCTCCGCATTGGCATATTCGCCGCGCCGCCGGCCCGGTCCGCCGCTGCGGTCAACGACGGTCCAGCCGGTCAGCGCTTTGGCAAAGGCCAGCACGTCCGCTTGCGTATAGACGGAGCGCACGCCCAATGTGTGCAGCTCCAATATTTCCCGCGCCAGATTTTCGTTGAGCCCGGCCTTGCGGTTTGGATTGCGCCTGCGTGCCCGCGTTCCAGTCGGACTATTGGGGCCTAGTGATGTGTGCTGATCGAGATAGAATAGCATGGCGGGGTGCAGCACTGCGGCGGATAGCAGGTCCCCGAATTTACCCATTATATTGGGACGGATGGCGCGGAATTCATAGTCCCCGGCAAAGGCAAAGACGCGGGACTTGTCGGCGGAAATGGCAAAATGATTGGACCAGAAATGGGTCAATCGTTCGGCAAAGGGGGTTCTACTGTTCAATGCCAGATCAAAGCGTGCGCCGGCGGCATCAATATAATTTTGCCGGATGGAACGGCGCGCCTGTTTGACGGTTTTTTGGTTTTGCGATTGACCGTCATCCATTGCCTTACTCTGCCGGAGGGCGCGGCTCTTCATTCGGAATTCAATCAACTCTTCGGCAATGGCGCGGCGGCCGGGCAAGCGCGAGATGGCGCGCGGGTTGGGGTCAAAGCCGCGTAACTGGCCTTCCAACCAACGCTGTGGGTTGTCAATAGATCGTTCACCCGGACGAATGCCCAGACCAAATCGATTTTGCGCCAGATAGTTGCTTCGCTGCGAAGCCATGCGTTACCTCCAATAGTGCAGCGTGATTGTGCACATATCTGATTAGCACGTCATGAACACTAGAGCGCGTCGCTGCGCTCCTCGCAATGACGAAATATCCTCATCCCTGTCCGTGATAGTTTAGCTATTCTTAATGGTTTTGCCTGTTCCAAAAAAATTTGTAATAGATGGGTCAGAACCCAACAATGAAACGGAGCATGGGTTAGAGCAATTGATCCTTAGGCGAGAAGAGAAAGTGCAGGAATAGCGGCGCTATTACAAACTTTCTCGACGCTGCATAAGGACCAATTGGTCAAATCACTAGGACGGCAAAATGACTTCAATCTACAGCCAAAAAAGTCTTGGAAAGGCAACAAGCCTTCCCGGCGACTGTTTTCACTGTATATTTTTGTCATTTTGACGCCACGCCCGTTTCATTGTTGGGTTCTGACCCGAAGTAAATCAAAGGGGGCTTTGAATGGGGGATAGTGAGTCGCACATAGCGAACAACAGCGCGGAATATTTCCGTGCCTTTGTCAGCTATAGTCATGCCGATGCCGCCGCTGCCCAAAAACTGCACCGTAAAATAGAAACCTATCGCCTGCCCAAATCGCTGCGGTTGGCGGGCATCGACAAACCGTCAGATGGCCGTTTGGGCAAGATATTCCGCGACCGCGAGGATTTGCCGGCGGCGCAGGATTTGTCAGAAGCAGTGAAACAGGCGCTGGCGGTTTCACAGGCGCTGATCGTTCTATGCTCCCCTGACGCACAGGCCTCTCCATGGGTCGCGCGGGAAATTGAACTGTTCCGCGAACTGCACCCGGACCGGCCGATATTGGCGGCGATCCTGCGCGGTGAACCGGAAGAGGCTTTCCCCGAACCGCTGAGACAAGGCCGCGAACCGCTGGCCGCTGATCTGCGCAAGGAAGGCGATGGCTGGCGGCTGGGGTTGTTGAAAATTGTTTCCGGCATTGCCGAAGTGCCGCTCGACGCACTGGTCCAGCGCGATGCCCAGCGCCGCCTACGCAGCGTGATGGCCGTCACGGGCGGCGCGCTGGCGGCGTTGTTAGTCATGATCGGGATGACAATATTTGCCTTCCAACAGCGCAGCGAAGCGCAGCACCAACAGGCCGAAGCCGAGGGCATGGTCGAATATATGCTGACCGATTTGCGCACCCGATTAAAAGGGGTCGGACGGCTCGACGTGATGACCGACGTCAACGAACGCGCGATGGATTATTATGAAGGGCAAGGTGACCTGTCCGACATGCCCGCCGAGAGTTTGGAACGGCGAGCAAGAATTTTGCACGCGATGGGCGAGGACGACGAAAAGCGCGGCGATCTCGATAAGGCCCTAGCGAAATTCACCGAAGCCCACCGCGTGACGGAGGCTTTGCTGGCGCAGGACCCGGACAATCCGGATAGGATATTTGGTCATGCGCAGAGTGAATATTGGGTTGGGTATGTTGCTTATATGACCAACAATTGGTTTTTGACCAACAAACACTGGAGCAAATACAACCTCTTCGCTGATAAGCTAGTTAGTGGTGATCCTACAAACACTAAATGGTTGCGCGAGGCGGGTTATGCTAGCGGTAACTTGTGCACTTTAGCTCTTCGTAGCCAAAGTGATGGCAAAGAGGCGTTAGATATTTGTCAATCTGCTACTCAAAAGATGCAATTGGTTTTGGAAGCTGAGCCGATCAACGAGCAAGCGAAGCGTGATCTTGCCAATCGGTTTGGATGGTTGGCGGAAGCCTACATCAATACCAACAACCGCAAACTGGCAGCAAAAGCCTATCGAAATCAAGAGACTATTCTGGAAGCTCTCGTTGAATCAAAACCGCGAGATCTTTCCTTAACCGATCAATGGGCGCGCGTTTTGATGACGACTGCCGAGCTTCACAAAGATTTAGGAAATGATGCTGTTGTACAGGAATATTCGGAACGCGCGACCGCTCTAGTAGTTAAACTGATTTCACGGGACCCTAAAAACCAAAAATGGAAAAAATGGAAACTAAGAACCGAAAACATTTTGAAAGGAAATAAGAAATGAGTAAAAAGGGTACTTTGGAAATCGTATCTAGAAATTTCGGTTCGATGGAACCTTCCAGACCGAAAGGTTTTTCTCCTGACAAAGCAATCTTCTGTGATTTGCGGCTGGATGTCGAAGATGATCGTTTTTCATTGATATATGAGAGTTTTGGCCAGATCGAGATAGATGAGAGCGATCCAAACAAGGAATTTATGGGCTATTTGAAGCGGTTTGCAAATGGTTGGCACCCCAATGAAGGTCAACAACCAAAGCCGGGCAACGGTATGCGCCGGTCGCAATTGTCAATTCGTGTTCGTGACAAAGCATATATCGCGATTCGGATTTCCAGTACCAAAGAAAATTGGAGATTTTGCCATACAGAAGATCCTTTCACAGTCGCGCCAATTGAGA
>CALKXX010000054.1 GCA_938003725.1 uncultured Sphingomonadaceae bacterium
AACCACCGATTTTCCTCACTTCTACCTTTGCATTTGAAAATGCAGCAGCGGGCAAGCATTTCTTTGAGGGCATTACCGGAAAGCGTCCTGGCGGAACAGATGGATTGGTATATTCCCGTTTCAATGGCCCCAATCAGGAAATATTGGAGGATCGCTTAGGCATATGGGATGGCGCCGAAGATGCGCTGACTTTCTCAAGCGGCATGACCGCTATCTCTGTGCTGATGCTGACCTATTGCGCTACTGGCGACGTTATTGTGCATAGCGGCCCCTTATATGCGGCAAGTGAAGGGTTCGTCGCCAAAATACTCAGCAAATTTGGTGTCACCTATGTCGATTTTCCGGCGGGCGCGACGCGCGAGGAGCTGGATGCTGTGTTGGAGAAAGCCAAAGCAAAGGCAGCGGATCAAGGCGGCAAGGTCGCGATGATCTATCTGGAAAGCCCCGCTAATCCGACAAACGCTTTGGTGGATATTGAGGCCGTGCGCAGCGCGCGCGACGAGGTTCTGGGCGAAGATGGGCCCCCTATTGCGATTGACAACACGTTTTTGGGACCGCTTTGGCAGCAGCCATTGAACAATGGTGCCGATATCGTGGTCTATAGTCTGACAAAATATGTCGGCGGCCATAGCGATTTGGTGGCCGGGTCGCTGGCTGGTGCAAAGAAGTGGATGGATCCTGTACGGGCCCTGCGCAATACGATGGGCGGGATTTGTGATCCGAACACGGCGTGGATGCTAATGCGTTCTTTGGAAACAGTGGAACTTCGCATGGAGCGAGCAGGGCAAAACGCGAGCAAGATATGCGAATTTCTTGCGCAACATCCAAAGGTCGATGGGCTTGGCTATCTTGGAATGATTACCGATGCCCGGCAACAGGATATTTTTGATCGGCACTGTTCTGGCGCAGGATCTACCTTCTCGGTCTTTATCAAAGGCGGCGAGGAAGAGAGTTTCCGGTTCATGGACAATCTAAGGATTGCCAAACTTGCCGTGAGCCTCGGCGGAACCGAAACTCTCGTCAGTCTACCGGCGGCAATGACTCACTTATCCGTACCCGACGAGCGCAAGGCACAGCTTGGTATTACGGACAATCTAGTGCGTATATCTATTGGTGTTGAAGACCCGGATGACCTGATAGCTGATTTTGATCAGGCTCTAGCGGCGGTCTAGTTCCAGTCCACAATTTTCCAACCGCGCTGCTTCGCCATCTGGCGAAGGGCGGGGCTGGGGGTTGTCGCGACCGCTTCATCCGCAAATGCCAGCATCGGCGCATCGCTGACATGATCGGAATAGGCACGGATATGAAGCTGTTCCCGGTGCAACTCATTTTGCTCAAGAAATGACGTGATGCGGTCCAGTTTTGCTTCGTCATAGCAATTTTCACCGATAATTTTCGGCAAAACGCTCCCGTTTGCGTCACTCGCCAATCGCGTAGCGATGACGTCATCAAAGCCCAGTTTTCGGGCAATGGCGTTGACATATAGTTCATAGGAAGCGGTTGCGAGAATTAGCCTGCGGCCTTCATCGCGGTCTTTTTCAACTTGCACAATGGCTTTTGCATAGCTGTTATTTGCAAGCACTTTGTCGGCATAATCTTCAATATGCGGTGCCAAGTCTGTCAGTTTGGGTGAACCACCTAGTAATAGCCCCTGATTATAGGTTTTCAGACCCTTCCGCCCGATCAGTTTTAATCCATAGGCGATGAAGCCAAAGGGGAGGAGTGGAAGAAATATGAGCCGCCAGGGCGCTCTGGCAAAAACCATATGAAACAGAAACGGTGTATAGGTTCCGCTTTTGGTGATCGTTCGATCCATGTCATAAATTGCCAGTTTTTGCACAAAACCCACATAACGCCAAATAGCGGATGCGCCAATGAAATGCGCGAACGATATGCGTTGGTGACAGATATTTTCGGAATCTAAATGGCTTTAATGGCTTGAGCTTTGTTCGTTTTTCAGTCACCAATAAAACAAATGAATATACCCGGTGATTTTGTTGAAGAGTTTGCCGAAGACGGAGCGGTGACGCTGCGTTTTTCGGGCGACTTGTCCATTGCCGGCATGAATGATCTACCTGAACGCATCCGTGATGGGGTTTCCCGGATTGATCGTCTGGATCTGCATGAAATTGGATATATTGATACTGTCGGCGCATGGTTGATCCATCGCACTGCCCGTGAAACCGAAGCCGAAATTGTTGGAGCGGATGCAGAGGCCGAGCGATTGCTTGCGGCGGTCGGCGGCGTTGCGCGCCCTTCCGATGTTCGCCCCGATCCACCAAACCCTTTCGCTCGCGTACTTAACGACGTTGGCGAAGCAACGACAATTGCGATCACGACACTGGTTGGCCTTGTTGGTTTTTTTGGATCCGTGATTGCTGCTGCATTCTCGCTGATGCTGCATCCCGGGCGGATCAGATGGCATGCGGTGATCCAGAGATTTGATGTTGTCGGTGTTCGCGCGCTGGGCATTGTCGGTTTAATGAGCTTCCTGATCGGTTTGGTGATCGCACAGCAGGGCGCAGTTCAGTTGCGCCAATTTGGAGCAGAGGTGTTCACGGTAAATCTTGTCGGCCGCCTTACGATGCGCGAGCTTGGTGTTTTGATGACGGCGATCATGGTTGCCGGAAGGTCGGGCTCTGCCTTTGCTGCGCAACTAGGGACCATGAAGCTTACCGAAGAAATCGACGCTATGCGCACCATTGGCGTTTCGCCGGTCGAAGCCTTGGTCCTGCCGCGCGTGCTGGCGGCTATCATCATGTTGCCCTTGCTGGGTTTCTACGCCTCGGTCGTCGCGATTATTGGCGGCGGCTTGCTCAGTTGGGTGGAACTGGATATTCCGCCTGCGACATTTTTCAGCCGCATTCGCGAAGTTGTTCCGCTCACAGATGTCTATGTCGGCTTGGTGAAAGCGCCAGTATTTGGAGCCGTCATAGCCGTAACCGGATGTTATCAAGGGATGCAGGTTGAGGGCAATGCCGAACAAGTGGGCGCTAGAACGACTGCTGCGGTGGTACAGGGGATTTTTCTGGTGATCGTATTGGATGCCTTTTTTGCGGTATTTTTCACTTGGATCGGGTGGTCCTGATGCTCGACGATCTGCTGGAAAAAAACAATGTAGTGGTTGATCGTAGTTTTGACGGACCGACTATTTCCGTCAAGGGGCTACGCAACAGCTTTGGCGATCAGGTCGTGCACGAAAACCTGGACCTAGAGGTGAAGCGAGGCGAGATTATTGGCGTTGTCGGCGGGTCCGGTACGGGTAAGTCCGTTTTGATGCGCTCGATCATTGGTTTGCAAAAGCCGGACGAAGGCGAGGTTGAGGTATTTGGCGAATCTCTCCTTGGCCGCAGTGAGGGTCAGACAATTGATGTGCGCAGGCGTTGGGGCGTTTTGTTTCAAGGGGGTGCGCTATTCTCGACGTTGACCGTGGCGGAAAATGTCATGGTGCCGATTCGGGAATTCTATCCGGATATGGACCGCGACTTTCGCCGGGAAGTGGCCAAATATAAAGTATGCCTGTCTGGTCTTCCACCGGATGCCGCCCCGAAATATCCATCTGAGCTATCTGGCGGAATGAGAAAACGTGCCGGTATTGCCCGCGCACTGGCCCTCGACCCTGAGCTTCTGTTTCTAGATGAGCCGACCGCCGGCCTCGATCCGATAGGAGCTGCGGCGTTTGACAGTCTGACGCGCGAATTACAGCAAACACTTGGTCTGACGGTATTTCTGATCACCCATGATCTGGACACGTTGCATGCGATTTGTGACCGAGTGGCCGTGCTGGCGGACAAGAAAGTAATCGCGGTTGGGACAATTCAAGAGCTTTTGGCGTTGGATCATCCGTGGATTCAAGAATATTTCAATGGGCCGCGCGGCCGCATGGCTGCACCGCAGCCAACGATATGAGCGGAATTGAGAGTAAAGCAATGAGAGATGACTTGCAGAAAACAGGCCGGGCGGCATAAGGTGGCGTAAATGGAAACACGATCCAATCATATTCTTGTCGGGGCTATCACCCTGTTCCTTCTGGGTCTCGTTGCGGCGTTCCTGGTTTGGATCGTGCGCTTTGGCGACGGAGCGAGTAAGGAATATGATATCTTTTTCGCCCAATCAGTCGGCGGCCTTGCGAAGGGCACAGCGGTAACGTTTGCTGGCGTACCATCCGGACAGGTGCTTGATGTCGAATTGTGGAAGAAGGATCCGGACTTTGTTCGTGTTCGTATCGCCGTGACCGAGGAAACACCGATATTGCAGGGGACGACAGCAACCGTCCAGAGCGTTAGCTTTACTGCGCCGCCAAACATACAGTTGGATGGCGCAAAAAAAGATGCGCCTGCGATCACCGAATTGGGGCCAGAAGGTGTGCCCGTCATTCCAACTAAGCCGGGCGCATTAGGGGAATTGCTCAACAGCGCGCCGCTTGTGGTTGAACGACTGGCCACGCTGACTGACAGACTGACGCTGTTGCTGTCCGATAAAAATCAGGAATCGATCGAAGGTATCCTGCAGAACACCGAAAAACTGACCGGCAGCTTGGCGGACCAGGCGCCCGGCCTAGAGGCAGTTATGGCGGATTCCCGTGTGGCCATTCGCAACGCCGCGCAAACCGCGGAAAAATTATCTGTGCTGGCCGACAATGCCAATGGCTTCTTGAATAATAACGGCGAACTATTGGCTAAAGATCTTAGCAAGACATTGAAGTCTGCAGAAAAAAGCATGGCAGCATTGGATGCGGTGCTTCAAGATACGCGTCCGGGTATTCAATCTTTCGGCGAAAAGACATTGCCGGAGGTAGATCAGTTGGTCGAAGATATGCAAGCGCTAACCAAATCAGTAACAGCCGTCAGCGATCGATTGGACCAAGGCGGCGCGGGATCCTTGATCTCCGCACCGGCATTGCCTGATTACGAACCGGGCAGCTAAGGGGACCAGAAACGTGAAGATGATAAATATTTCGAAATCCCTAGGTGCACTGGCCCTTCTCTCATGCGTCACCGCTTGTGTGAGTTTTGGAGGTGCAGAGCCGCCGCCGTTCCTATTGTCTTTGACGCCAGACACACAGATGGAGGCCGGCGCGGTGCGTAGCGGTCCGAAAAACGGCGCATTGGTCGTACGGTTGCCGACGACACCGCAAAGGCTGAACAATTTACGGGTCCCGGTAAAGACAAGCAGCACCGGGATTGCCTATCTGAAAGAAGCCACATGGGTGGACAAGCCTGCTCGCCTTTTTCAGGGATTGTTGATTGAAACGATCGCTACGAAAAATGATCGATTGGTCCTGACCGCCACACAAGCGTCGGGCAAAGCAGATATTTATCTGGCTGGCGAGTTGGTAAACTTTGGCCTGGATGGTCCCAGCCTAACCGTCACAGTAACATATGACGCCGTAAAAATTCGCAATGGACAGCCAGTGGAAAAACGCCGGTTTGAAGCGAGTGAAACTGTCTTTGCGGCCGAAGCGGCTCCCGTCGGAGAAGCGCTTAACGGAGCGGCCAATAAGGTTATTTCGGAAGTCGCAGACTGGGTGGGCTAACGCCCGCTAAACATTCTCTTCATCGTCGGCATACACAAAACCTTCCGGTTCCGGCCAATCCATGGATGTTGCGGCCATCACCCGAAAGAGCCGGCCCATCTCGTCTATATGGGTTAGCCGGTGATGCGCAGCGCGGATCGCTTCTGATTGATCCGGTACGAGCTCTCGCAAGGAGTTGGCGCGCTGATCAATCCCGATTGCCTTCAACCATTGTCCTTGTTCAGTAGGCCCGTGTACGTCCAGCAATCTTGTGCGTGCGACATTGGCAAGCGTATGGAAATCTACATGTGCGGTCAGATCCGAAGTCCCTGGGCTATCGAATGGGCTGATCGGCAAGTGATCTTTCACCGCTTGTAGTGTACTTCCCGTTCCCGGCTCATCATAACCATAATCGATTATCAGCATCACACCGCCTTGTTTGGCCAGACGGTTTGCGACCTCGCTTAAGATATTTACGCTGATCGGAGAGCTTTCCAATATTGTCCCGATGGGCAGATCAGTCATGGATTTTGATATTTGATCGCCTACGCTTTTCGTTCCTGCGATAGCGATGAACTTGTTGCGATCGCGGGCGACCATATGGCGTCGCCAACCGGCTTGAGTGGCTACAAACTGTTCTACCGGCAGGGCATCGAAAAACTCATTCGCGACGATTAACAATGGTCCGTCATCGGGCAATGTCGTGATTTCGTCATGCCAAACAGCATCAGGATACAATTCTGATTGCTTTGATTTAAGCGCCGGGCTGGTTTCAACAAAATGTACCATCGGATCGCAACCAAATTTCGCCATAGTACGCAACGCATCTTGCGCCAGGGTTCCGCGTCCCGGCCCCAATTCTACATAGTGGCAATGTCCCGGTTTACCCTTGCGTAACCAGATATCTGCTATCCAGATGCCGATCATTTCGCCAAACATCTGACTGATTTCCGGGGCCGTTATAAAATCGCCGTCTTTGCCCAATGGGTCGCCGCCTGCATAATAGGCTGCATTGGCGACAGCCATATATTCTCCCAAACTTATCGGGCCATCCCGATCGATTTTCTCGGCTAGCTGGTGCGCAGCGCTATTCTCGGAGATATCTTCGCCGTCAGGCAACACTTTTGTCTCCGGCCGCTGACTCCAGTTTTTTCTGCCGGCCGCTGGAGGTGAAGACAAGCCAAGCGCCGAGTAAGATCATTGGCATGGTTAGCCATTGTCCCATGCTCAGGCCTGTTTGTTCAACCAGCCAAGCCAATTGTTGATCAGGCTGCCGGAAAAACTCCACGACAAAACGGGCGATCCCATAGTCCAGGGCAGCTATGCCCATCAAAAATCCGGGTTTGTAACGTGCGTTTGTTTTCCAGAATAAGAAGAAAAGAATGATAAACATGAGCAGACCTTCCAGACTAGCTTCATAAAGCTGGCTGGGATGGCGCGGTGTATCGCCAGCGGCGGTTTGGGTGAAAACAATCGCCCATGGTACATCTGTGGCCCGCCCCCACAATTCCCCGTTCACGAAATTGGCGAGCCTGCCAAAGAGGAGACCGAAAGGAATAACGCAAGCCACATAGTCACAAACACGCAGAAAATTAAGCTTCTCCCGTTTGGTAAACCACCACAGCGCAAGAATGACGCCGAGTGCCCCGCCGTGGAGAGACATGCCGCCTTGCCATACCTTGAATATATCGGCCGGGTTTTGCAGAATCGAGGGGTTGTAGAAGAATATATAGCCAAGCCGTCCGCCCAGAATGATACCCAATGTCGCATAGAAAATGAAATCATCGGCATGACGCCGGGCTAGCGGTGCGCCGGGTTCCTTGATCAATCTGGTGAGATACCAATAGCCGATCAAAATGCCCGCGAGATAAGCGAGCGAATACCATTTCAGCTGGAAAAAACCCAAATCAACAGCGGTTGGGGACAGGCCAAGTTCTTCAAATCGGGTAAATTCGCCCGCGCTGGCCAGAATAATGTCAATCAACTCTTTTCCCCGTTCAATTTCACCGCCATATGTTAGGGCATATAGCGGCAAATTCCCCTATACCAAGAGGGAAAGCCGATCGGCTATAAAGGGAGAAGAAAAAAATGAAATCCGAACTGGATACCGTGATAGATCAAACGCTGGATGTTATGACCAAGCCGGGACAGCTTTTGGAGCTGGACGCGGTAGAGAAATATGGCGTTGATCTGCCGATATTCAAAAACTCTCCGGGAAACCTTGCCGATTTTTTCGCGCATTTCTGTAATGAGCATGCGGACAAAGAATTTCTGGTGGATGGCGATATTCGCCTGACATTTGCGGAGACCTATGCAGCGGCGCGTGTCGCGGCCGGCGGACTGGTAGAGGGTTATGGTGTTCAAAAAGGCGATCGTATCGGCATAGCCGCGCGTAACTCCGCAAACTGGATCATCCTGAACATGGCCATCATGATGGCGGGCGGTGTTTCCACCAAGCTCAACGGTTGGTGGCAAGGTGATGAGCTTTGCGACGGTATCGAAGATGTTGGTTGCAAGATCGTCCTCGCCGATACCCAGCGGGCTGCTCGTTTGGATGAATGCGGCCGCGACCACGGCGCAGAAATATTGATTTTTGAACATGATATAATACCGGCGGAGGGATTGAAAATTCTAACCGCCAAGGGCGGTGGTGCAGAGACACCTCTGCCGCAAATTTCGCCTGAGGATAATGCCACGATCCTGTTCACGTCCGGTTCGACCGGGCGATCCAAAGGTGCCTATTCCGATCACCGGGGCGTCGTGCAGGGGGCGATGAGTTTTGTGGCCGCCTTGGTCGTGATGGTGAACATCATGGAAAAAGCCGGTACCATGCCGGACCTGCAACCCACCGCAATGGTTGCGGTTCCGTTGTTTCATGTCACCGCATCTGTACCGTTGCTGCTGGTCAGCTATGCCATTGGCCGCAAGCTGGTTCTCATGAAGAAATGGGATCCGGAAGAAGCGATGCGGCTTATCGAGAAAGAGAAAATTACCTATTTCGTTGGCGTTCCATTGATGAGCATGGAAATCTACTCCCATCCGAATTTCGACAAATATGATCTTTCCACCTGCGTCACGATGGCAGCGGGCGGCGCACCGCGTCCGGTGGATCATGTGAAGCGGATCAAGGAAAAAATGGGAGAAGGATTCCCGATAATCGGATATGGTTTGACCGAAACCAATGGGGTTGGCTGTACCAATCAGAACGAAAATTATATGGCCAAACCCAGCAGCACCGGCCGGGCAACACCGCCGCTGGTTGAAGTGGCGCTGTTGGATGATGATGGGAATAAAGTGGCTGAAGGTGCACGCGGTGAAGTCTGTATTCGCTCCATCTGTAATTTCAAAGGCTATTGGAATAACCAAGAAGCGACTAAGGCGGCGTTTACCGATGACGGGTTTTTCCGGTCAGGCGATATCGGCGAATTTGATGAAGACGGGTATTTGTTTATCGTCGACCGCAAGAAAGAGATCATCATCCGCGGTGGCGAAAATATCAGCTGTCAGGAAGTGGAAGCTGCGATCTACTCCAACCCGGCCATTGCAGAAGCCTGTATTTTTGGTGTGCCTGACGAGCGTTTCGGGGAAGTGCCGGCCCTCGTTTATTATGTGAAAGAGGGGCATAATCTTTCGCAAGACGATTTGCTGGACTATCTGAAGGACAAGCTCGCACCGTTCAAAATGCCGGTGCATATCTGGCAATATGATGAACCTTTACCGAAACTCGGTACTGCAAAAATCGCAAAAATCGTGCTGGCTAAAAAACATCGCGATATGTTGGCTGAAACCGGGTGAATATTCGCGCTGATCTGTCTGGGCCAGCGGCTGAATCCGGAAGTGGTATATTTCGGCAGCGGGATATTATCAATCGGCGTGCGCTGTGTGAGCAAATCGATGTTTTTGTCGCCGCCGACGGCATTGCCAAATCGCGATCAAAAATATTGACGCTATTGCAACAGGCCCTTTCGGATGGCCGCGAAGAAATAAACCGTCGCTTGATGGCAAAACCATCGGCGGGGCATGCGGCAGCATCTGCGCAGTCCTTTCTAGTAGATCAACTGGTGCGCATCATCCACGATGTGGCCGTCAAATATCAGTATCCCGTGGGCAATCCATCATCGGGTGAGCGTATCACATTGATGGCGGTTGGAGGATATGGTCGCGGTGAAATGGCCCCTCATAGCGATGTCGATCTTGCCTTCATAACTCCGTTCAAACAGACGAGTTGGACGGAACAAGCCGTGGAGGCAATGCTATATTGGCTATGGGATTTAGGATTCAAGGTCGGGCAAAGCAGTCGTTCGATAGATGAGATGGTCCGGATGGCGAATGAAGATCTCTCGATCCGTACCGCG
>CALKXX010000055.1 GCA_938003725.1 uncultured Sphingomonadaceae bacterium
CGCTCTGGGCCGGCGATACCGCCGTGAATTCCGCTCCCAACGGCCACCATCATCAACAATCGTCAAGATACCTGCAGCTCCAGCATTCACAAAGGAAGCCTTCCGCTCAGCATAATCAGCAATATCTTCACGTTCTCTTGGGTTTCGCAACGGTAACAGGACTAACTTTCCAGCCATCGCGTCACTTTCTGCCGCAGACAAAGCCGTGGAATAGCCGACATATACGACCTGTGCGTTGGATATTTGCGCAAATTCCGCGCGACCTCGCAAGACAATCTGATCCGTGTCCAATCGAACCGACTTACTTTGCCCATTCTTGTAGCGGTTAAACGAAATTTTCTGTTTGGACGGCGTGCGTTCCACCAATTTCACCGGCGCATACCATGATGACCCATCGGCCGCGGCTTTCAAACCGGCCTCTGCCCAGCGCGTAGCTATATAATTGACAGTCTTGTTCTCGCCCTGCGTGCCAGGTTTTCGTCCTCCAAATTCATCACTCGCCAATATTTCAATATGTGACCGCATGTCGGCTTCGACAATTTCATCAGAATGAGCGTTTGCCAGTGTCGAATAAGAGAGAACGGTGATGGCTATGAGTAGAAGGCGCATAGAGACTGGTAACCTTAAATTTACGCGGAATATTACCTTTTCCCTTGGCATCATGCAGTAAATAATCAATGATAATTTTACTTTCGATCAGGGGATAACGACCATGGAACTAACCGCTGCATTTTTCTTCTTTCTTCTCGTGATTATATATCTCGGGGCGAGTATCAAGATTGTCCGGCAAGGTTATGAATATACAATAGAATATTTCGGGCGATTCACAACAGTCGCAAAGCCTGGTTTTAACTTTTTCCCAGCTTTCTTCTATCGCGTCGGCCGGAAGGTGAACATGATGGAACAGGTTCTGGATATTCCTGGACAGGAAATTATTACCAAAGATAACGCAATGATCTCTACCGATGGCGTGGTTTTCTTTCAAGTTCTGGAGGCACCGAAAGCCGCATATGAGGTAAACGATCTTTACAATGCTATCCTAAATCTGGTTACGACGAACCTGCGTACGGTGATGGGGTCGATGGATCTGGACGAGACATTATCCAAACGCGATGAGATTAACGCCCGTTTGCTGACGGTTATCGACGATGCAACAACGCCCTGGGGCATTAAGATCACCCGCGTGGAGATTAAGGACATTCGTCCGCCTCAGGACATTGTCAACGCGATGGCCCGGCAGATGAAGGCAGAACGCGAAAAACGTGCTAATATTCTGGATGCCGAAGGCGCTCGTGCTTCGGAAATCTTGCGCGCTGAAGGCGAGAAGCAAGGCGAGATATTGCAAGCAGAAGGCCGCCGCGAGGCCGCTTTCCGCGACGCAGAAGCCCGCGAGCGAGAAGCCGAAGCTGAAGCGAAAGCGACCGACATGGTCTCCAAAGCGATCGCCGGCGGCAACCCACAAGCCATTAATTACTTCATTGCCCAAGACTATGTCAAAGCAGTGGAGAAATTTGCCACTTCACCCAATGCAAAAACCATATTGTTCCCCGTAGAGGCAACACAGCTTATCGGGACGCTGGGTGGTATCGGCGAGCTTGCAAAAGAAGCGCTTGGCGAATCCGGTTCACCAACACCGCCCCCTGCCCGCCGAGGGCCTTTTGAACGACAAGGCGAATAGTCATGGGCTTTTTTGAGCAAATCATGTCGCTTGAGCCCCATTATCAGTGGCTGATTATTGCTCTGATCATGGGAATAGCCGAGATTATTGTACCCGGCGTATTTCTGATCTGGCTGGCCGCAGCAGCAGCTATAACCGGCTTTGTTGCGATGTTCATTGATATCACTGTCGCAGGGCAATTTACGCTATTTGGCGTCCTCGCGCTTGCCTCAGTGTTTTTTGGACGCCGCTGGTATTTGTCCAATAAAGTAGAAAGCTCCGACCCTCTATTGAACGACCGACGTGCGCGCCTGGTTGGAACGAATGTCGTAGCTGTTACGCCAATTAATGCGACCTCAGGACGCGTAAAGGTTGGGGATAGCGAGTGGCCTGCACGCGGGCCGGCACTTAACAAAGGGGAAACCGCCCGCGTGGTTGATGTCGCGAGCGGTGTCCTTGTTCTGGAAGAAATTGCAGATTAGCAGGCTGCTCCCAAAGATGCTTATTTCTTAAAGAAGCCTTTGGCCATATTCGTGATATCATTGATAGGGTTGCCGTCCCCGTCACGATCAAGAAAACCACCTACTTTCCCAAGCAGGCCATCTTCACCGCCAAGCTTGGAAAGAAAACCCTCTTCGTTGTCGACGCCAAATTGATTGGCCATTTCAGGCAACAAGCCTTTTAGTTTTTCCGCATCGATACCGGTTTCTGCTGCGGTTTCGGAAATTGCCGACATCGCATCAGTATTTCCATCTTTGAGCTTGGTAAAAAGAGCTTCTCCGCCGGTCTTTAACTCATCCGACGTCATCCCGATTTTATCTGCAACCGAATCCAAATTCACATTGTCCGGAAGCATATCCAGAATACTATCTAACATTCCCATTTTTCTTCTCCTTCAAAAAAGCACTAGTTGACCTTTTGCAAACTAGCGCATCAACTTTCCAGCCATCCCGATAATATCATCAAGCGGATTACCGTCTCCGTCCATATCAAGCAACGATCCAAGGCCCCCAAGAGCACTGCTAGAAGATGCCTGACCACCACCCAGCAAGCCGCCGATCAATCCGCCCAGACCGCCACCGCCGGAGTTGTCACCACCCTGCTTGGCCATATATCCTGCGACCATCATAGCGACGACCGGCAGCATTTTTTTGAGTAGATCGCTGCTAATCCCGCTCTGTTGCTCAGCGCCAGCAGCTACGGTACGGCTAACTTCCTTTGAACCGAAAATGGTCCCTAGGATATTGTTGCCTTGCTCCACCGGAGTGGGCTGGCTCCCAAGCACGCTGTCAAGAAGACCGCCGCCGCCGAGTTGCCCCAACAGTCCACCCAGTCCTTCAACACCACTCGGTTGCGCCCGTGTAGTCTTTTTGAAGCCGCCCAATATTGCCGGGAGCAATGCGACTGCGCCGGCTTGGGCGACGCTTTCATTGATACCCAATTCCTTGGCCATGGTTCCGATACCACCTGATTGCTGTAGCACGTCCATAATGTTCATTTTTCTCTCCTTCTAACCCGTTATTGGGGAAATCAACTATCGGGTCGACTCCGCATATGCAGTCCAACTAGCATGTTTTGACGATATTGGATGCAAGAACGACGACTTTACCAGTGTTTACAGTCGTGAAGACCCAAAAACTTGCTCATCGATGCAGGACTGTTTGACTCTTTCGCCGGTTGATCCGATTAACTCCACAACGTTCAAAAGAGGAGCAAGACATGAGTATTTTTGGCAAGATTAAAAACGCAATTTTCGGCGGTGAAGCAAAAGCAGCGGAACCAGCAGCACCGGCTGCAGAAACCGCTCCGGCAGCGCGCACGGCTATTAGCGACGTTGATGTGGCCCAACGACTCGACAGCGTACCTGGTGCCGATAAGCTGAATTGGCGTGACTCGATCGTCGACCTGATGAAACTGGTCCAAATTGATCCGAGCTACGAAAACCGTAAAGCATTGGCACAAGAGCTTGGCAACGCTGGATATAGCGGAACCGCAGAAGACAATATCGGTCTGCACAAGCGCGTGATGTCTGAAATCGCGGCAAATGGCGGTATTGTTCCAGCAGAATTGAAAGACTGATTTTCTGGACGTTAAGTTCAAATAGAATTAGGCGAGGGCTGTGAGCGATCATAGCCCCCTGTCTTTTGCCGAAGCGCCAAAAGGTTGTCGGCGATGTCCGCGCCTCGTCGATCTGCGTAAAACGCTTAAAAAAAGCCACCCTGATTGGTGGAATGCACCGGTGCCAGCCTTCGGTGATCCTGCGGCCTGGCTGGCCATCATTGGCCTCGCACCCGGAAAAGAGGGCGCAAATCGCACTGGCCGAGCATTTACCGGAGATGCATCGGGTGACCTTCTTTTTGCAACATTAGCGAAATTTGGATTGAGCACCGGTGAGTTCCAATCGTCTATCGACGACGGCATCGTTCTGAACGGCACAATGATATTGAACGCAGTAAAATGCCTACCACCAGAAAACAAACCCACCGGAGCCGAGATTAACAACTGCCGGGACTATCTGACCAAGAGTATTGGCGCCCTCCCCAATCTTCGCGTTATTCTATGCCTTGGCAAAGTTGCGCATGATAGCATGATACGATTGGCAGGATTGCGGCTAGGGGATAATAAATTTGCACATGGTTCGGCACACCAGCTTTCGGCTGACCGCATCTTAATCGATAGCTATCATTGCAGCAGGTATAATGTGAACACCAAACGACTAACGGCGCGGATGTTTGAAGAGGTGTTTGAACAAGCTATAATTGCTCAGGATCGCCCATAAATTTCGGGTAACCAATCACGTGTGACCAGAACCTTCTGTCCGACAGTTACATTTCCGAACAGCTTACGTGCAAATTCAAGCGGCACACCGATACATCCATGTGTCGCTGAGACGTCATCCACTTCTGCGCCGTGTATGGCGATGCCCTTCCAAGTCAGACGCAGATTGTACGGCATTGGGGCGCCCTTGTAAGTACTGCTGACATGGTCCGCATCTTTTTCTAGGATCGGAAACACGCCAGTGGGTGTATCATATTGCTCCCACCCCCGGGTTATCTTGGTGCGGGCGATTTCAGCTCCAGCACGATAGACATAGAGTTGCTCAGCCTCCAGGTCGACGACAATTTGTGCCGGACCGCGCAGACTATGCGCCTTCACAAAACCTTCATCCCAATAATGTTCGCCGAACTCCAATGGTCGATCAAGTTCGACATAGTGACGTACCGCAAACGCTGATTCCCGGGCCTCTTTGGGCAAGGTCTCGCCTTGTCTCTCTATATGCGCCTGGGTCCCATCTTCATATTCAACAATGAAATTGGTTTGGGCCGACAACTGTGATGGGATAAAAAAAGACACCATCAGGCTCAAAGACAAACCTATCCCTGAGTTTATGCCAAACACGTTACGCAATATCTCCATACGACCTGTCTCCCACCAGCCTACCATATATATCTGGTCGCCGATCTGCAAATAGCGCCATCCATCGACGATTTTTTGCTACCATTTCCATATCAATGCGCTCGATCAAGACACCGCTTTCCGTAGCGTCAAATTCGGCAACCAAATCGCCCCATTCATTGGCAATAAAACTCTGCCCGTAAAAAGTTTGCCCGTCCTCATCTCCAACCCGGTTTGCCGCTATCAAAGGGACCGAGTTACAAACGGCATGCCCCTGCATCGCACGTCGCCACATTCGGCTGGTATCGATATCGCTATCATGCGGTTCAGATCCAATTGCTGTAGGATAGAGCAGGATTTCAGCTCCCATCAGTGCCATTGCGCGTGCGCATTCGGGAAACCATTGATCCCAGCAAATCCCAACACCGATCGTTGTGCCAAACACGTCCCAGGTCTTGAAACCAGTATCCCCCGGCCGAAAATAGTGTTTTTCTTCATAGCCGGGACCATCGGGAATATGACTTTTGCGATATATGCCCATGATGTCGCCGTTGGGGTCGATCATCGCGATGCTGTTATAATAATCATCTCTCTCGCGCTCGAAGAAACTTGTGGGAATTGCCACGCGAAGCTGTTTGGCAAGCTTTTGCATGGCCGAAACCGGTTTACTCTTTGCGACAGAAGCGGCCAGCGCAAAATTTGCATCATCCTTCGTTTTGCAGAAATAGGGGCCGGCGAAAAGCTCGGGCGGTAAGATAATCTGCGCGCCGTTTTGGGCAGCCTCAGAGATCAGTTCACCGACCGCCGCTATGTTTTCCGCTTCCTCGCCGTTCAATGGCAATTGCAGGGCCGCTACGGTTAATTCCGCCATAGCGGCCCCCAATAGCTTAAGGGAGTTTTTTGAACAACAGGGTCATACGATCAGATTCACCAATCGCAGCATATTTCGCCTTATCTGTATCGCCTTCAGCGAAACGCGGCGGCAGGGTCCAAACCCCTTTTTCATAGTCGGCCGTGTCTTTTGGGTTTGCATTTACTTCGGATTTTTTAACAAGCTCAAAACCGTGTGCTTCCATAAAATTGACGACTGTATCGGTCCGCAAATATCCCTTATTCCCATCGGCATAACTGAATGGTGTGCCATCTTTGGCGCGGTGCTGAATAATACCGACATGGCCGCCGTCTTTCAGCATTTTGCGCATTGCCTTAATCTCGCTGTCCGCAACATTCCATCGCATCAGATTGTGCATCATGCGCGGAATGATAACGATATCCGCGGTGCCGTTCACTTCTTCCGGAACATTGTCCGCAGTATAGGCAGAAAATTTGGTCGCAGGCATATCTGTCCAACCAGCCACATCATTTGGAAATTTTTCCGGGAAACCCCGAATTCGCTTCTTTGCGTCGTCGCCAAAGGGCAAAGCATCAGGAGCAAAAGTCAGTCCTATAAATTTTCCGTCTTGTGCAACATATGGCGCCAAAATTTTCGAATACCAACCGCCGCCAGGTACATATTCCACAACCGTGTCGGTCGCCTTAACGTCGAAAAAAGTAAGCGTCTCAACAGGATTACGGAACTTATCGCGCTGACCATCTTCTCCGCGACGTTCATGCGCAACTGCGTCCTTCAGGGCTTTACTAGCATGAGCGGGATCATCCGTTTCATGATGTTTCGCTACTGCTGGCATAGCCGTTGCAGACAGAAGAGCCAGAGCTACGGAAGACAGGATAAGTTTATTTTTCATTGTTGACCTCTCGGGTTTGGGGCGCGTCAGATGTAAATCATATAAGTCACTGATTTGCGCATGCAAAGCGGATTTTAGGTTGGTCGCCGCTATCTATCGATATTGAGCGATGATTTCCGGCCGCGGATAAAGCTCATCAAGCGGAACCGATTTGCCATTGTCCTGAACAATTCGGATATGTTTGCGCCTCAATTGACGAGGTTCATCAACGCCGCAACTATGAGCGATAACTTCAACTTCATGGACTAGGCTTTTGCAATAGTTAGCCACTTTTACTTTTTTATCAGCAGGGTCTAATCCTCTCTGCAGCCGCTTGTCATGCGTGGTTATTCCCGTCGGGCACGTATTCTGATTACATTTTAGGGATTGAATACAGCCAAGCGAAAACATGAAGCCGCGTGCGCTGTTCACAAAATCCGCTCCCGCACAGAGCGCCCAAGCCACTTCACTTGGTGTAATACGTTTTCCAGACGCGATAATCCGAATACGTTCACGAAGGCCATGCTTGTGGAAAATGTCCGAGAGCATCGGCAAGCTTTCATCAAGTTGCAGCCCCACATTATCCATTAGCGGCATAGGCGCAGCACCGGTTCCTCCGTCCCCGCCATCAAGGGTGAAAAAGTCGGGAGCGCTCTCTATCCCGCGCTTGTGAATGGCCAGGCACAACTCGTCCAACCAACCATAGGCGCCAACCACAGCCTTTATACCGGTCGGTTTTCCGGTCACATCTCGCACGTGATTGATGAAGTCCAGCATGTCTTCAACATTGTTGATCTCCGGATGGCGATTGGGCGAGATGCTAGACTGTCCTTCAGGAATTCCTCTGATCTCTGAAATTTCTGCGTTCACCTTTTCAGCAGGCAGTATCCCGCCTTTCCCCGGCTTTGCGCCCTGAGACATCTTGATTTCGATCATTCGCACCTGTTGATGTGCTGCAACTTTCTTCAGCTTTTCGTCGCTCACGCTACCATCATCATTGCGAATACCATATTTCGCCGTACCAATCTGAAATACGATATCACAACCCCCTTCTAGATGGTATGGGGACAGCCCGCCTTCCCCGGTATTCATCCAGCAATCAGCCATTTTAGCACCGTGCGAAAGCGCCTGAACTGCAGGCGCCGACAACGCGCCAAAGCTCATCGCAGAGATATTAAACAACGATTTCGCGTCATAAGGTGTTTCGCAAAATGGTCCGATCACACAGGTCGCCGTTTCGGCCGCATCTTTCTCTAGCGTTGGGAACGGACAGTTTACAAAAATCGGTGTGCCGGCGGGATCAAGGTTTTTGGTAGACCCGAAGGCAATGGTATTTCCACCTCCCTTTGCGGCGCGTGCCACCCACTCTCTTTCGGCACGGTTAAAGGGCATTTCTTCCCGGTCCATCGCGAAAAAATATTGCCTGAAAAACTCACCCAAACTGCTGAATAAATGCCGGAAACGCCCGATTACCGGATAGTTTCGGCGCACCGCATCTTGCTTTTGCGTGATATCGATGAAGAATAATATGACTAGTCCGGCAAGAACAATACCGAGGAAAAATACGAAAATATAAGTAAGCGTGCTCAGCAAATTTAAGATGCTGTCGGTCATTGATATTCCTTCATGATCTTGATGTTATCCAATTCGTTATCACCAGCGTGCCCAGTCTGCACCGAATTATATCTATGACTTAGGCGCCTGGTATTTGTTGAGAGATACAGTGAAAACTGCCTCCGCCGCGAAGCAACGCTTTACTCGAAAGGCCGATTGTCTTTCTGTCAGGAAAAAGCGCTGCTATGCTGTCCACTGCCCTGTTATCGTTGGATGCTCCATATTGCGGCACAATGACAGCGTTGTTCCCAATGTAAAAGTTCATGTAGCTTGCCGGAGCGACATCTTTACCAACCAAATATTTCCCGACCGAAGGCAGGTGAACGACCCCCAATCCAGCATCGGTGCAAGCTTTGGTTGCGGCTTCAAAAACTATGGTGTTGGGATCATCTGCCTGGTCCGACAGGGGAATTGCAACTGTACTTTTTGTGATAAAGCGAGCGAGGTTGTCGATATGACCATCGGTATGATCGCCCTTTAATCCTTCATCCAGCCAGATGACTTTTTCACATCCCAAAGATGCGTTCAAATTTGCCTCGGCCTCCGGTTTGGGAATATTGTTGTTGCGATTGCTATTGAGAACACACTGCTCGGTCGTCAGTATTAACCCGGTGCCATTGCCTTCTATAGCACCGCCTTCCAACACCCAATTACAATGCTGCCTCGTCAAGGCGAGCCTGTTTGCGAGACGCTCCCCAATATCGTGGTCACCGCTCATTTCAAACTTGCGGCCCCACCCATTAAATTCAAAGCATGTCGCGATATGTTTATGTTCCGCAACCTTTACGATCGGTCCTGTATCTCGCAGCCATATATCGCCAAACGGTTCGACAATTATCCTAACGGATCTATCGACCATTTTCGTCGCAATGTTTGCATCAGCATCGCTCCGGCACACCAGCAGAACCTGTTCACCGGCACCGGCATCACTCACGGCATTCGCGAATGCGGCTACTTCACTTTGCGCTTCCGATAGCCCGATGGGCCACTCCACTGGATCACCTGGAAAGCCAATCCATACCGCTTCATGCGGCTCCCACTCGGCAGGCCACCTCATCTGGCGCGCAAAAGTTTTGCATAACTATGTTTCAACTACCGGCGCGGCTCTTGTCCCGAATTGCCCGGAATTCATCCCCATCATTCCAATTCGGCCAATCCTCTGTCATCGCGAGCATGCGGCCAACCGTATAATATACTTTCAAGTCACCCATCACGCCGTCCCAATTCCAATTCGGATCATATTCATCCTTTGGTCCGTGGTAACGGTTTTCGGTATAGTCTTTCGCTGCGGCTTCCCCTGCGGCTTTCCCGCCATCTATCAAATCTTCACCGCCTTCGAAATAGATCATAGGCACGCCAAGTTTTGCGAAACTGAAGTGATCCGAACGATAGTAAAACCCTTTTTCCGGGGTAGGCTCTGCCTCAGCTACACGGCCATCATCTTTCAAAGCCGCCTCCAGATAGCCGTCCAGTTGAGATTTTCCTTTGCCAACGACCACAACATTTCTTGCAGGACCGGTTACGGAGAAGGCGTCCATATTGACCCCGCCAACGGTTTTATTCAGGGGATAGAGAGGGTTTTCGGCATAATATTTCGAACCGAGCAAACCGGATTCTTCTGCGGTCACCGCAAGAAAAATGATACTGCGGTCCGGTGCACCGGCTTTTTTATAAGCTTCCGCCAATGCGACAAGCGCTGCCGTCCCGGTTGCGTTATCAATCGCACCATTACAAATATCATCGCCATCCGGTGCGGGTTTACAGCGTCCAAGATGATCCCAGTGCGCCGTATAGAGAACATATTCATCAGGGCGGGTTTTGCCCTCTAAGATTCCCACAACATTTTTACTGTCAGTCTTCTTAATGACATTGCCCAGAGACGCGGATGCTTTCAGGCCGAGATCAACCGCTTTAAATCCCTTCTGCTTGGCCGCCGCCATTTGCTTCGTCAGATCTTGTCCGGCCGCAGCAAATAGTTGGGCCGCTGCTTCCTTTTGGATCCAGCCATTGGCTTTTGTTTGATCGGAACCGCCATTCGCAGATTGGGCATAAAACTGCTCGCCGGTCCAACTGGACTCAACTACATTCCAGCCATAGGCCGCCGGCGCCGTATCATGAATGATAATAGCTGCGGCCGCACCCTGCCGGGCTGCTTCTTCATATTTATAGGTCCAACGGCCATAATATGTCATTGCGCGGCCGCCGAATTCTCCCTCCAGGCTCTCGGTCCCGAAATCAGGATCGTTCACAAGGATCAGGACCGTCTTGCCCTTTACATCCAAGCCATCATAGTCGTTCCATTCGCGTTCCGGCGCATTTATACCATAACCGACGAACACCATTTCGCTGTCCGTCACATCGATTTTTGCCTGCTCTTGATAGGTCGTCAGAACATAGTCCGTGCCGAAATTAAAAGTCAGGTCTGTCCCCTCACCCGTGACCTTTAACGGCGTGGTATCGGTCGCCGTAATGCCAACCAGAGGAACATCTTGAAACCAGCTATCGCCGTTTGCTGGCTTAAGGCCGGCTTCTTCAAATTTCTTGGTCAATAGCGCGAGGGTCTTTTCTTCACCTGGCGTACCCGGTGCGCGTCCTTCATAGGCATCCGACGAAAGCTCTTCGGTGA
>CALKXX010000056.1 GCA_938003725.1 uncultured Sphingomonadaceae bacterium
TATTGCTTCGGAACTAGTAAGAATATTCATGGCCAGTTTACCAAATACAACTCCTCCCGAGCTGCAAGGCAATCCAGCATTCCTTGACGATGAGCAGGAGACGCGTGCCTTTGGTCTGCCGATTATCGAGCAGATTTGGCACAGTATTTTCAATCATAAGCTGGTCATTTTGGCCATTTTGGTGGTTGGGTTGCTGCTCGGGCTAATCGCAACGCTGCTTGCGACACCGCTCTATACCGCGGAAGCCCGGATAGAGATTAACCGGCAACAGGATAATGTGACCAATGTGGAAGGTTTACAGTCCGACGAAACCGGGCAGGATATAGAATTTTATCAGACACAATATTCATTGTTGGAAGCCTATTCACTGGCTGAACGCGTAGCACGTTCGCTGAGTTTGGCATCCGACGACGACTTTTTTGCCAAATTTGACGTTGATCCGGATCAAGCTGGGTTGGTGAATGAAAAACGAAAAACCAATCTGGATGCACAAAGCCGGTCGCAGCGGTTAAAACTGGCGACGACCTTGCTGCTTCAAAATGTGAATATCTCTCCAATCCGGGGATCAAGTCTGGTCGATGTACGGTTTACCAGCCCAGACCCGGCGCTTTCGGCGAAAATATCGAACGCCTGGATTGAGCAATATATTGAATCTAACCTCGACCGTCGTTTTGAATCTACTGATGATGCCAGGAAATTTCTGGAAGGCCGGTTGACTGAACTACGCGAGCGGTTGGAAGAATCCGAGCGGCAGTTGGTTGGTTATGCCTCCCAAAAAGAAATCGTGACCTTGTCCGCCAATCAGGATGGGGCGGGTCGAACGGTTGGTGAGAAGACACTGGTCGGGAATGACCTGGAGGCGATGAATATTGCGTTGGCTCAGGCAACCGCCGATCGGATCGCGGCCGAGAGCCAGGCCGGCAACAGTGCCGGTTCCACTCGCCAAGGCCTATCGAACCCCACGGTAAATGGACTTCGCCAGCGTCGCGCAGAAATTGCGGCTGAACGCGCCAAATTGCTGGTTCAATTTGAACCGGAATACCCGACGGTCCAAGCGCTGGAATCGCAGATTGAAGCATTGGATCGCAGCATCCGGTCAGAAGAACAGCGAGTGCGGTCGAGTAGCCGTTCCACCTATGCAGAGGCAGTACAGCGCGAACGTGAGCTGCGCCAGAAAGTGGATCAGCTGAAAAACCGGTTTGTTGGACAGCGACGCGATTCCATTCAGTATAATATTTATCAGCGCGAAGTAGATACGAACCGCGAACTCTATAACGGCCTGCTTCAGCGTTACAAGGAAATCGGCGTTGCCGGTGTCGGTACGAATAATGTGGCGATCGTGGATCGCGCGCGTATTCCGGATCGACCGTCCAGTCCGAATATGATCCTCAATCTGGCACTTGGTTTGCTCGCCGGATTGGGGTTATCGGGTGCCTATGTCTTTGCGCGTGAGCAAGTCGATCAAAGTTTGCGCGATCCATCTGATGTGAAAAATGTTCTTGGCCTGACGTCTTTGGGCACCGTGCCAACGGTTGATGATGACGATTTGATGGCATCTCTTGAGGACCGCAAATCTATTGTGTCGGAGGCCTATTTTTCGATCGGAACGAGTTTGTCGTTCCTTACCGAGCACGGTATCCCCAACTCTGTTTTGTTGACCAGTACCCGTCCGAATGAAGGCAAAAGTACCTCTGCATTTGCTCTTGCCAGCATGCTTGCGCGTACGGGCAAAAGTACATTATTGGTCGACGGAGATATGCGTAATCCCTCTATCCAGCACTTCTTTGGCTTGCCGAACAAGGCTGGCCTCAGCAACTATCTGTCTGGCGCAGACGGGGTCGGGGCACTGACGTCCGAAACGCAGAAAGATAATCTCAGTGTCATGACTGCCGGACCAGTCCCGCCGAACGCAGGCGAATTGCTGACCGGGGATAAAATGAAACAGCTTGTCCAAGAGCTGAGCAAAAGATTTGATCATATTGTTATCGATGGTCCGCCGGTCTTGGGAATTGCCGACGTTCCGCTATTGGCTGGTGCGGTGGAAGGCGTGATCTTTACCATCGAAGCGAATGGCGCGAAGTTGCGGATGATCCAATCTGCGCTCCAGCGCGTGCGATCAGCCAATGCACACATATTTGGCGCTATCGTAACAAAGGTGGATTCCCGTAACTCATCATACGGTTATGGTTATGGTTACGGCTATGGTTATGGCTATGGAGCCAAAAAGGAAGACGACTAGGTCTGTTTCCCAGGAGCGCTTTGCTTGATAAAGAATAGTATCATCTGGATCATCGCTTTGATTTTGGCGGGGATCACTGCATCACATGCCGTAGGTTCGGTCGGAAAGCGCATTGCGCCGACGGCGGCGCTTAGCAGCTTTCCAGCAAATGGATTTGTCTATGCTGGCGCATCTGACGCTATTTTGAAATCATCCGTCATCGCCAATGAAGGAAAGATTCCGGAAAAAATTGATCCAATGGCTGGGAAGCTGGCGAAAAAAGGCTTTCTACTCGAACCAACGGCTGCTTCCGCTGTGCGTATGGTCGCGTTCGATCTTGCCTCACAGGGCGATCAGGAACGCGCCCGCGCACTGATGCGCATGGTCCTCACAATATCGAAACGGGACCGGATCGCAAATTTCTGGCTCGTTGATGACTATGGCAAGTTGGACGACATCGACAATGCGCTTAAATATTATGATATTACCTTGCGGACGAGCCAATCGGCAGCCGAACTGTTGCTGCCCACGATGGTGACGGCATTGCAGAATGACGCCTTTGTCGAACCGTTTGCAAAGTTACTGGTTGGACGTCCACCGTGGGCCGAGAACTTCTGGCAGAAATTGGTAAATTCGCGCGAATCCATCACCAATGCAGCCGACTTGCGGTTGAGATTACAGAAGCGCGACATCTCTATTCCAATGCAGAGCGAACAGCGACTTATTGCGCAACTGGTGCGCTACGGCCACCTGGAAGAGGCACAAATGGTCTATGGGGCGCTGACGACCGCCAAAAAGACTGCTGGGCAGTTGGTCAGCAACGCGGATTTTAACGATGCAGGTGGCTTGCCGCCATTTGACTGGCAACTGAATTCCGAAGGGGAATATGGTGCATCCATCAGCCCCGAAGATGGGCAGTTGTTGGTCAGTGCTGTACCCGGTGCATCGGGCGTCGCAGCGCGGCAGCTTGTTACGCTGGAGCCTGGCACTTACCAACTATCGGCAAAAATAGACTCCGGAAAGCTGGATACGACCAGGCTCGACGCGAAACTGCGCTGTGCGACTAGTCCTCCGGCAAATAATCTGGTTGCGACAATATCGTTGTCCAAGACAGGCGTAGAACAGAAATTTCTGATCCCCAGCGCCGATTGCAGATATTACTGGGTAGATCTAGACATCAAAATTCCGAAAGAAGGCGACTTTGATGATGTTATTTTGGATAGCTTTATGATCGTCGCTATTTAGGCTGTTCCTATCTGCTTTGCGGGAACGCCGCCGACTTTTTGTTTCTCGAGGACTGGCTTTCCTACGACCGCACCGGCTGCGATAACTGCCTGGTTACCTATGGTGACCCCCGGCAAGATGGATGCCCCGACACC
>CALKXX010000057.1 GCA_938003725.1 uncultured Sphingomonadaceae bacterium
ATGAAGGCAAGTTGATTTGCAAATATTTCGTCATAGGCGATTCTATCTGAAGCCGATTGCCCCTCCTCATTGTGCAGTGAAGAGATGCTTTCGCGCCAGGATTTCCAAGATTTAGCGCTCAACTGGGTCGGTTCTACCCACTCTGGCAGCTTTGGCGCCAGTTGAAGGGCTTGCTTGATCAAATGTCCCATGCGCTTGTTGCCCAACCCATCGGAAAGTGGATAAATAGGCTCGATCAATGGTATGGAAGCACCGTTCCCCGGCTCTAAGACTTCATCGGGGTGCACGATCTGAAGCTCATCTCCGTAGCGCTCCAGTTTACCGGATATGATCTTTGGTTCACCTAGTGGTAGCAACTTTTTTGGCCACCCGGTATTCCGACCGAAATAGGTCAGGCTGATGTAATTTCCTTCTTTGTCAGTCGCCTGTACCCGCAGCGGGCTGCGCGGACCACCGGATCGATAATCTACTGGCGTCAATTCTATTATGATCGTTTGATCAACATCCGATTCGTCAAGAATGTCGACCATCTTGCGCTGCATCCAGTGGCTGGGTTGGTGGTATAGCAAATCCTTAATGCGCGTGAGACGCAGTTTATCAAGGGGCTTAGCCAATGCCTTGCCAATGCCTTTTAAACTAGCAGTTTCGCCAAATAATGGATTGAGTATCTCGGGCCGCATGTCTATCCGACTTTATACCGCCGCTGGATGATTTGCCAGCCAAGTTGGAGCATCAGTTGTGGATCGCGAAACAAAGCTGAAAAAGCTACATTTCCGTGCGTGGCACCGGGGAACCCGAGAGGCCGACATGCTGATCGGCGGGTATTTCGATCATCACAGCGGTACGTGGACCACGCAAGACATAGATTGGTTCGGAAAATTATTGGAATGTGACGATGTGGACGTCATGGCATGGGCGATTGGCACCCTGCCCGTCCCCGTTGAGTTTGCAGGGTCACAAATGGATGCAATGCAGCTTCTGGATTATATCGACCTGCCTTCTGGAACTTCAAGTTGATTATTAGATATTGATATTAAATGTCTTATATACATCAACTATATGCATCTGAAAAATTACTCACAATAGCTGGAGTTGCATCAGGTTATCGCCCTAACCTGCTGGCCGAAATCGCTTTAGAAACGAATGGCCGAGTAGTATTTATTGCGACTGACGACGCTGCAATGAGCGCAACGGCCGAATCTGCTCGTTATTTTCAGCCCGATCTCGAGATTATTGAATTTCCAGCATGGGATTGCCTACCCTATGATCGCGCTTCGCCGGCTCTTCATTCCAGTTCAGAACGATTGGCAGCTCTTTCGGCGCTATCCACGCCGGCAAACCAGGCTCAATTGGTGGTGACCACTGTCAATGCGGTGATCCAGCGTGTGTTGGAACCTGCCCGAATAAAAGATATGGTCACAAAATTGGCGCCAGGTTCCATAATCGAGCAGGAAAAATTGGTATCTTTCCTTTATGCCAATGGTTTTGTTCGGGTTGATACGGTCGCCGACAATGGCGAGTTTGCCGCGCGTGGGGGGATTATTGACCTTTTCCCGCCGGGAGCAAATCTCCCGCTTCGCCTTGATCTGTTCGGCGACGAAATCGAAACATTGCGGGAATTTGATCCAGGCGATCAACGTACAGTCGGTAGTGTTGAGAGCTTTGAGTTACTCCCCGTTTCAGAATTTCTTCTGACAGATGACAGCATAACCCGTTTTCGAACGCGGTATCGCGATCTTTTTGGTGCTGTGTCGACCAGCGACCCGCTCTATCAGTCAATTTCCGATGGTCGGCGCTTATCGGGGATGGAGCACTGGCTTCCCCTTTTGGAAGAAAGACTTGTCCCATTCTTTGAATATTTTGATAAAGATGATCTGGTTATCCGTGACGCGGCGGCAATGGCAGCGGCGCAGGCACAGTTTAGCGCGATCACGGACTATCACAAGAACCGGCAAGAAGCCGACAAAGCAAATCTATCTAGTTATCGTCCATTGTCACCGGAATCACTCTATCTGCGGCCCGAGGAATGGGGAGACCTGCAGGACCAGCTTCCTCTGCATATTCTCAGTGAATTTGATGAGCCTGAATCAGCAACTACAATCTCGCTCTCAATCTCTTCACCCAGAGACTTTTCGCCCGAACGCGCCCGAAACGAAAATATTTACACTGCTCTGGCCGCGCATGTGAATAACCTGGTAAAATCAGGAACCACTGCGGTCATTGCAAGCTATAGCAAGGGTTCCAGGGCGCGACTATATGATCTGTTGCGGGATCATGACGTCAAGACGCCAGTTTTATGTGATGATTGGCAATCTTCCAAAGATGTTGATCAGTCTGTCGCATTGACCGTCATGCCGCTCGCGTCGGGCTTTAGGACAGAAAATCTGGCCCTGCTCACCGAACAAGATATTTTCGGGGACCGCCTGGTTCGCAAATCAAAGAGGCGCAAAAGCAGCGATGCCTTTATCGAAGAGCTTTCTGCTCTTGGCCAAGGGGACCTCGTCGTTCATCTGGAGCACGGCATTGGGCTCTATGAGGGGATCGTATCTATACCGGTTGGGGAAAGCCCCCATGATTGTGTGCATCTTCGTTACGCAGGCGGTGACAAGCTATTTGTACCAGTTGAAAATATCGACGTGCTCAGCCGATATGGCGACGGCGGGGAAAGCGTTGTTCTCGATCGCCTAGGCGGTGAAGGTTGGCAACGACGCAAGTCCAAGCTGAAAGAGCGTATTCGCGCAATCGCCCACGAATTGCTAAAAACCGCGGCAGCAAGAGCTTTGCAACCGGCCACACCGGCCCTAATCGAAACAAGTGATATGACTGGGTTTGTTGATCGTTTCCCCTATCAGGAAACCGACGATCAACAGCAAGCGATTGAAGAAGTGCTGGGTGATATGGCTTCCGGTAGGCCTATGGACCGGCTGGTTTGCGGTGACGTTGGTTTCGGCAAGACGGAAGTAGCGATGCGGGCGGCCTTTGTGGCGGCTATGGCGGGCATGCAGGTAGCGATTATTGCACCAACAACATTATTGGCGCGCCAACATTACACCAACTTTGAAGAACGTTTTCGCCCATTCCCAATCAAAATTGGCAGGCTGTCACGCTTGGTCCCGACGGGAGAAGCCAAAAAAACTCGTGAAGGACTAACAAACGGTGATGTGGACATCGTCATTGGCACACATGCGTTGCTAGCTAAATCTATTGAATTTCAACGCCTTGGCTTGATAATTGTAGATGAAGAACAAAGATTTGGTGTTACTCACAAAGAGCGTTTGAAAGCGATGAAATCCGTGGTGCACGTTCTCACATTAACAGCCACACCGATTCCCCGGACTCTTCAGATGGCGATGACCGGCCTACGCGAGCTATCGGTTATCCAAACACCGCCAGTCGACCGTTTGGCTGTACGAACTTATGTCATGCCTTGGGACCCTGTGCCCCTAAGAGAAGCCTTGATGCGCGAACATTATCGCGGCGGCCAATCATTCATTGTTGTGCCGCGTATCGCGGACTTGCCGGATCTGGAAGAATTTTTAAAGGAATATGCGCCAGATATCACCTATGTGATTGCCCATGGGCAGATGGCTGCGGCTCAAGTTGAAGAAC
>CALKXX010000058.1 GCA_938003725.1 uncultured Sphingomonadaceae bacterium
TTAAAATCTGCTATCCGAAATGGGTGTGCGGGTTCGAGTCCCGCCGTCCGCACCAGTTTTTTATTAGCTGCAAGGCCGCCAAGTCGAAATATGACGAGGCGTTTCTCAACGGCTTAATCTTCGCCGGCAAAATTGACGATAGGATTGACCAGTTCATCGGCTATCTTGAGAAGCATGTTGGCATCTTGGACACCAATTACAAAAACCGTTCCAATTCTATCGACACCCGGTTGAAAGCCTTCTCCCTCAAAGGATCTGGGTCCTCATGATATTATCATGACAGCGTCCTTAAGAAGGATTCGCGCAAGGTGAAATGGGAACAGCTAGCCGCCGGTCAGATGGCAGCGCAGAAAGGCGCGGTCCGCTTGGCGATGTGGAACCGGCTGACCGATCAATATGGGCTGAAGGGTATCAGGAAGGAAGATATTGAGATGCGCAAAGATACGCTCAAGGAATGGAAGAAGACCAAAAAGTCCATCGCCCCCCAATAATACCCGTTGCCGCTATAGCATCGCCATATCAACCGGCTGTTCCAACAACATTCGGCCGGCCAGTTCATAGACGGCTGGCGCAGTTGCGATATGCTGGGTCGCGACATGGGCATCGCGAAAACGGCGTTGCAGGCTGTTGCTGGAATAAACCGCGGCCCCGCCGCCCAGAGTGTAAGCCACCTTGCAAATGTCCGCAGATGTTTCCGTCGCATGGGCACAGGCCAGCCGCAAATTTGCCCGCGCCTCCGGACTAATCCCGCTCTCGCCCTTTGCTTGCCGCCAGCAATCGTCAATTGCCGACTCGACAAAAGCGAAGGCAGCCTGAAGCTGGGCCGTCGCCTTTGCGATCTCCACCTGAATGACCGCACGCTGTGCCATGCTGCGTCCGCCGCCAGCCGTCTTCTTGTAAATCGCAATAGTCCGGATTTCCTCCAGCGCGGCACGGGCATTGCCCAGCGCAACCGAGCACACGCCCAATGCCAAGAGTCCGAATAACGGAAATTTATAGAGCGCACCGGAATCCCGGGGGATATCGGCGACAAAGGATACGCTGCGGTCCTTTGGTACTTTCAAATCGGCCACGCTAAAATCACCCGACCCGGTCCCCTTCATCCCGGACACATGCCAACTGTCAATAAACTCCGCGTCCTTTGCGGGAAAGAACAACATCCGGTGGCAAGGTGCTCCGTTGCCGAATTTTTGCAATTCGCCATCCTTAAAAATCATCGCACCGCCGCCCAGCCAGCTACAATTGGCCGAGCCTGAACCCCATTGCCAGCGACCCGAGAGGATATAGTGATCGCCTTTGTCTTCCGCCTTGCCCATCGGTGCGAAAACGCCGCCCGTGATTACATCATCTGCGCCAAAAATTTCGGTAGCAGCGCCTTGTGGTATATAGGCCGCGCCCAGCGTCGACGTGACAGCGATCATCACGCACCACCCGGTGCTCGCATCCGCTTCTGAAATGGTTTCAATAACCTCTAGAAACTCACGCGGCGATAGTTCCAAACCCCCCATTTTTGCGGGTTTGGACAAGTTCATCGCCCCAACTTCTGCTAGTTTCTGTGCAAGGTCCGCTGGCAAATATCGCGTATGTTCAATCTCTTCTGCGCGCGCCGCAATTTCCGGCAACAGTGCCAATATCGCGGCACCGGTTGTCCCGCCGACTTGGCTGATATCATATTGTAATCCGGTCATTCGCTCTCCATTCGGTCCGCATCATAAGAGATAGGCTTGGTCGATCCAGTAAAAACAACTACACCCCGCACTATGCGGATATGGGTTCTTCTTGCTGCAATATTATCACTCGCGGGCTGCACGGCCGAGCAAGCGCGAGAAAGTGCGCCCACCCCGGAACAGATTGTTCGCCTATCCGATTCAGAGATCAAGGGATTGGACCCACAAAAGATTTCCGATCTTTCATCCCTGCGGGTTGCGACTGATCAGTTTGAGGGCCTGACCCGCCTTGATGCAAAAGGCGAACCGGAGCCGGGATTGGCGGAAAGCTGGAGTGTTTCGCAGGATGGCCTTCGCTGGACATTCAATCTGCGAAAATCTCTGAAATTTTCAGACGGGACTGAGATTGATGCTGCCCTGTTCCCAAAGATATTCGCTAGATTAAATGCCTCAAGCACCGCTTCGCCGACGAAGAATCTATTCGAAAATATCATCGGGATATCAACCGGTAGCACTGATAATGTCATCGTCCGTCTAGCTTCGCCCGCTCCGACCTTGTCCTCTTTGCTCGCGCACCCCGCAATCGCAGCAATTCCGTTGCACCGCATATCCAAAACAGGCGATGCGTGGACCAGTGAACGGCCGATGATTTCGAGCGGCCCATATCGGCTGGCAGCATGGCGACTGAACGACCATGCCCGGCTGGAACGCAACCCGATGTGGCATGAAGAACCGGCACCAACCGCCCATATCATTTGGAAACCGATGGATGATAGCCTGTCCGCTATGCGACTGTTTCTGTCCGGCGGCGCTGATATTGCCGCGGATTATCCGGCAAGCCGCCATCGCTGGCTGAAAAAAAATCACCCGGAGCTTGCCCATAGCGTGCCCTATCTCGGCAGTTACTATTTCGCGTTTAACACACGCAGGCCGCCATTCGATGATTTGCGCGTCCGAACCGCACTCTCAATGGCAGTCGAACGGAAATGGATCGCACAGCAGGTTATCGGTATCGGCAACATCCCCGCTTTCAGCTTGCTGCCCCCCGGCTTGACCGAAGGAATAGATATCAAACCGGAATGGGCCGATTGGCCGCGCGAACGGCGGATAACAGAAGCGCAGCGACTATTGGCATTGGCAGGAGTTTCACCGTCAAACCCCCTCAAATTTGAAATCCGTTTCAATAGCTCAGCCGAACATCGCCGCGTATCGGTTGCCTTGGCCGCGATGTGGCAGCCGCTTGGGGTTGAGGCAAGCCTGTTCAACAGTGAAGCCGCATTGCATTTTGCGGCGCTCCGCCAACATGATTTTGCTCTGGCCCGTTCCGGTTGGATTGCCGATGTACCAACGCCTGAAAATTTTCTGATGGTCCATCAAACGGCAAATGGAACCGGGAATTATTCCGGATATGAAAACCCGGCCTATGATGCGTTGATCGAACGGGCAGTGGCAACGGCCGATCCCGCGCAACGCAATGTTCATTTTGCCGAGGCGGAAAAACGGCTTGTCGCTGACATGCCGATCCTGCCGCTATATTTCTATGTCACCCGGTCCTTGGTGGCAAAACGCATCGCTGGCTGGGAAGATAATATTTCCAATGTTCACCCCAGCCGAACTTTGCGTATAAGGCGATAATGGCCGCACAACCTTCCTTTCTCCGATATCTGATAGCCACGGCTCTTTTGCTGTCCGGGTGCAGCTTTGCGGGTGATGAAGATCGCGCCCGGGTTACGATAATCGAAGACACGAAAAGATCGCTCAATCCTGTTGGTACGCAACTGAATTTTGCCTCGTCCACCATGCGTTCCGCCATTGCGAAGGGCTTGGTTGGTTTGGACGAGCAAGGGCGCGTCGTGCCGGCTTTGGCCGCACGCTGGATCGTCACGGACGACGGGCTAAGTTACATATTCCGATTGAATGAGGCGCGTTGGGATGATGGCCGGCAAGTGACGTCCGAACGGATCGCTAAATTACTGACGGAGCGTATTGCGGAACTTGGCAAAAGCCGGTTGAACGAAGATTTGAACATCGTAGATGAA
>CALKXX010000059.1 GCA_938003725.1 uncultured Sphingomonadaceae bacterium
GCCACAAGTGGTAACAACCGGTTTGGAAAGGTCCACGCCGGTTTCATCAAACAATGCTTTGACCTCATCCCGCGATTTCCACGTGCCGTCGGTATTGAAGAGTTTGCTGTGCGGAATATTGACGGAGCCAGGAATATGGCCGGTAGCCAAATCGCCTCTTGGGTCCGGTGTTTCACCGCTAAATCGGTCGGCTGGGCGGGCATCGACAACCTGTTCGTCTTTGCTATGCAGGTTAGCTAGCATATCTGCCTTGCTGCGGACGTCCTTGTCGTCTTTCCAAACGGTAAAATGACGATGGCGCAGAGCTTCTTTGCCAGTTTCCAGAGGGCGGCCTTCTGCTTTCCATTTGGCAATACCGCCATCCAGGATAGCGACTTCATGTGCGCCAAATATCGTTAGCATCCACCAGGCCCGTGCCGCGCTCTTTAGCGGGCTGTCATCATAGAGAACGATCCTGCTGCCATCGCCAAGGCCGAGGGATTGCATACGGCTGGCAAATTTTTCCGGTGGAGGCAGCATATTCTCGACGCTGTTATTCGTATCCGTCAAATCGCCCAGATCCATGAAAACCGCGCCCGGAATGTGGCCCGCTTCATATTCAGCTGCTGGATTGCGGCCAGCATCCGGCAAAAATTTCGTTGCATCAACAATGCGCAAATCCGATGCGCCCAGTTCGTTTGCAAGCCAGTCGGTGGTTACCAGCAATTCCATTTTAAGCTCCTTTTGCCCGGTGATCATCTGCCTATCTGGCAAATGGTCTAGCGATTCGATTGTAAGCCGTCGAGGCTATAACGCATTGCGCCGGGAATCCACCGACAATGTGCATTTATCGCAACAGTTTGCATTTATAGGTGGTTCAGGAACGTAGCGGCGCTGTCGCGAATATCACGCTGTGTGTTTTCGTCCATCTTGTCCCAAGTGCGATAGGGCATGGCTAGCCGGTTATTATCACCCAGCTTGTCCTTGTTCCGGTCCAGAAAGTCCCAATAGAGCGCATTGAACGGACAGGCATCAGGGCCAGTGCGCTGCTTCACGTCAAAGCGGCATTCTGAGCAATAATCCGACATCTTGTTGATATAGTTACCCGATGACGCATAGGGTTTGGATGCAATGATGCCGCCATCGCTAAACTGGCTCATCCCAAGCGTGTTGGGCAACTCAACCCATTCATAGGCATCGGCATATACTTCCAGATACCATTGGTGCACCTGATGCGGATCGATCCCTGCAATCAACGCAAAATTTCCGGTAATCATCAACCGCTGGATATGATGCGCGTAGGCCATATCAAGCGTTTGTCCGATCGCCTGCGCCATGCAATGCATATCGGTTTTACCAGTATAGTAAAAATCGGGCAATTTGCGGTCGGCACTCAGAAAATTACGATGGGCATAGTCCGGTCCTTCCCGCCAATAGATACCGCGCACATATTCCCGCCATCCGATAATCTGACGAATAAACCCTTCTGCGGCGTTCAGGGGGACATCGCCGTCATGATAACGTTGCTCGACCTCGCGGCAGAGTGCGAGCGGATCAAGCAAACCAGAATTGATATAGGGGGACAGAATCGAGTGCCATAAGAATGGCTCGCCCGTAAGCATCGCGTCCTGATAATCGCCGAACTGGGGCAGCGCATCATCCAGAAACTTTCGCTTCTGTCGCATGGCTTCGTCATGGGTAACCGCAAAGTAAAAATGATCGAGTGAACCAGGGTGCCCTGCAAAATGTGCGCCGACCAAATCTATCACGTCCTTTGTGATGTTATCAGAACGAAATCGAATGGGTTGCGGCATCAACAAGTCTCGCTGGGCCGGCTTTCGGTTTTCGCTGTCGTAGTTCCATTTACCGCCTTCCGGCTTTGCATCCTCGTCTAGTAATATCTTTGTTTTGCGCCGCATCTCACGATAGAAAAATTCCATCCGGAGTTGCTTCTTACCTTCCGCCCAATCTTCAAAATCCTGATGAGTGGCGACAAACCGGGTGTCTGGGCAGATTGTGACCGGTAACCCGAACTGGTCCTCCCAATTTTCGATCATCTCCATTATTCGCCATTCTCCGGCTTCGGTAACGCGGATGGAATCGATATTATGACGCTGCGTAGCTCGGGCAATCTCGCCGGTAAAACTCCCGCTATTGCCGGGGTCATTGAGTTTGACATAGTCGACGTGCCAACCTCGTTCTCGCAAAGCGGCCGCGTGATGACGCATTGCTGACAAGATGTAAGCGATCTTGGCTTTATGTTGCCGGACATAATTTGTCTCTTCGGCCACCTCCATCATTAGCAAGACGGTGTTTTCCGGGTCCTGATCTTGCAGAGAGGAAAGGTCATGGGACAATTGATCGCCCAATATCGGTATCAGCAGTTTTTTGGACATAGGGAATGCTTAGGTTGTTTGGGCGGATTTTTCCGTATGGGCTTTGGGTCAGGTTTACGATCCTAAAATACGCTGACCAATCCGTTCGAATCCGCGCGGGCCCAGGTCAAGCCGGAACGGTGCCATTGTTTTGCGTGGTGGTTCATGTTCCTGACCGATGATATAGGATTTGGAAATGCTATCTGTCGCGCCATGCTCAAGGCCAACATGCACCAGCGGAACCAACAGCGCGCGCATTTTGACCTGAAGCGGGCGAAACGCGCTGAATGGTAATCGCAGCTCACCGGATAAATGGACTGTTTTTCCAGGCTTCAGCTCTAGCACTTGATGCAGTATTTCATCAGGCAACTCAGGAGTTACGTCAGTGGCTCCGGCATCCGCCTGCACCATCGCCGCTCGAACTTTCAGGTTGCCCAACCCTCTGCCGCCGTTGTTGGTCAAGGCAATCCGATAACCGAGAACTGCATTTACCAGAGTTATACTCATCCGCTCCCCAAAGAAGTCCATACTGATTTGATCCATGACATTGGCGGCCGTCTGATTGGCGCGCCGTTGCGGAACTGTCCTTGGCTGCGACGACGAATTGATCTTTGATGTGATGTAGCCATCGGATGCCGCGGGTGCTGGACCCTCGGTTTTATCAGAGGGTGCCGACTCTAACTCGGCATCTGCAAATCTGTCGACGTCAATTTCGATCGCCATTTGCTGAATGCGCTTGCGCCGGATGAAAAACGCAAGCGAGAGTAACATTGCAATCAATATAACGGCCGCAGCCAATATTTCGAGTGAAACGGTCTCAGTAAGGGTGGGTTCTGAAGGGCTGTTGCTGGAGGCGCTGGAATCCCGTTCTGGCTTTGTTAAAGGCGCTATATTTGCCGAATTACCGTCAGAATCTCCATCATTTGCCGAGTCACTCTCAATCCGAAACGGCGCGGGAGGTGGTGCCGTCTGTTCAGACGGCGGCGCAGGGCGGTTTAATCGTTCCGGCGCAGCAGCTTGGGAAGGCGGCGTGACCGGTGTCGTGCTATCGGGTGGCGGGCTATTGGGTGGCCGGGGTGATGCTTCCGGCGGGGAGGCATTGGCGCCGATAGTCGGTGCGCCTGTTTCCTGTTCAACTGGCTCCTCGACGGGCCCTTCCACTTGGTTTTCTGGCGGTGACGAATTGGGTCCGGGCGGCAAACTATATTCGTTCAATGAAGGCGGAACATCAGGTACGGGGAGTGCGTCAGCCGGAGGTTGCACATCTTGGCTCTGCGCCGCCGATGCTGTGCCAATCAACATCGCGCAAAGGACAAAATTCAAGACAGATTGATGGATATGATGTAACCAAACAGGCATGCGTCCTCAGATAAAATGCTTATGGATTCTGGGGCGATTGGCACTGAACTGACTATGAATGATAGTGCGGGATGACATGAGTTGCGCGGTGCACTAGATAGTTCGCATGACCGACCAAAATACCACAGATCCGCAGCCCCGTTTTTTGGGCAAAGAAAGCGCCCAACCTGCTTCTCCCGATGAAGCGGTTTTGGACTATGTGCCAAACCCGCGTGTTGGAGAACTCTACCTGACACGTTTTGCTGCGCCGGAATTCACATCTCTCTGTCCGGTTACCGCTCAACCGGATTTCGCGCATCTCGTCATTGACTATGCGCCGGACGAGACAATCGTCGAATCGAAATCGCTGAAACTATTTCTGGGCAGTTTTCGCAACCACGCAGCTTTTCATGAGGATTGCACCGTCGGGATCGGCAAACGCCTTTTCGATGAAATGAAACCTAGGTGGCTGCGTATTGGAGGTTATTGGTATCCGCGCGGCGGCATCCCCATAGACATATTTTGGCAATCGGGAGAGCCGCCACAAGGACTGTGGCTGCCGGACCAGGGCGTCGCTCCCTATCGCGGGAGAGGATAATGACTCATAAATTTTACGGCGGACCACTGTCGCTATACTCGGGGAAAGCGCGTGCCTATCTGGATTGGAAGGGCGTGAATTATGAAGAGATTCTGAGCTCAACCGAAGTGTACAGGGATATTATTATTCCCAAAGTAGGTCGTCCCGTTATCCCGGTAATGGAAACCGAAGACGGGGAAACATTACAGGATACGACCCTGATCATCGATCATTTTGAGTCGAAATTGGGCGGCCCTTCTGTTTACCCGGATACCCCCAAACAGCGCCTCGTGGCTCTGTTAATGGAAGTATATGGCGATGAATGGCTGGTTATCCCAGCGATGCATTATCGCTGGAACTACAACGAAGAGTGGGTTTACGGCGAATTTGGGGCTGTGGCTGCACCAGAGGCAAGCAAAGAAGAACAGTTGATCATTGGGCGCGAGCGCGGACAGAATTTCAAGGGATTCTGCTCCATATTGGGCATTAATGAACAGACAATTCCGGCGATTGAGACAAGCTATGAAGCATTGCTCGCCGACCTGAATAGGCATTTTTCCAATCATGACTATTTGCTTGGTTCGCGGCCATCAATTGGTGACTATGGCTTGATAGGACCTCTATATGCGCATCTCTACCGCGATCCCGCTTCCGGAGAGATTATGAAGCGACTGGCGCCGAAAGTGGCGCAATGGGTCGAACGGATGGTTGACGTGACAGAGCCTTTGTCGGGACAGTTTCTCGCCGACGATGAAGTGCCCGCTACCCTTATTCCGATACTGGAACGCATGATGGGTGAACATATGCCTGTTTTGCAG
>CALKXX010000060.1 GCA_938003725.1 uncultured Sphingomonadaceae bacterium
CGTGAGGAAATTATGACCCGCCTTGCCCAAATTGGGGCCGAAGAATTTTCGCTCCATCTCGCAATTGATCGAGATAATCAGACCAGTGCTGCATCATCTTTATACGCTCGTCCCAATACTCGCCTCGCGCATAGGCTCTGCGGACGCCATTGTTGTCGGCATGCCCAAGTTGGCGCTCGATAGCATCGGCATTCCAGATGCTCATTTCGTTGAGCAGGGTTGCAGCCATCGCACGGAAACCATGAGCGGTCATTTCGTCTTTTCCATATCCTAAACGTCTAAGCGCGGCGTTCAGAGTGTTGTCGGACATGGGCCGGTCACCGGATCGCAATGACGGAAATAGAAACGGACTAAGGGATGCATCATGTTCAATTTTGCCGAGTATAGACAGAGCCTGAGTGGAAAGCGGAACTTGGTGCGGGCGGCGCATTTTCGTTTTGTAATCTGGTATCGACCAGACTGATTTTTCCAGATCAAATTCTCCCCATTCAGCGAAACGGAGTTCGCCTGGGCGGACAAAAATGTGGGGCAATAATTGCAGGGCAACTTTGGTCAGATAGTTTCCGTCATAACCGTCAATGGTGCGTAACAATGCACCGGCTTCCATCGGTTTTGTGATCGCCGCGCGGTGCTTCACTTGGGGTGAAATAAGTGCACCACGAAGATCGGCACAAATATCGCGATCAGCTCTTGCAGTGGCGATGGCATAGCGAAAAACCAGACTGCATGTGCTGCGGATGCGTTTTGCTGTTTCATATCGTTTTCTCGCTTCGGCTTTGCGGAGAACGAGCAACACTTCATGCGGCGTAATTTCTGTAATCGGTCGCTTGCCGAGCGCCGGATAGGCGAAAGAAACAAGCCAGCGATTTTTCTTGAGGGTTGCAGGAGCGCGGCCTTCCGCTTCCTGTTTGGCGAGCCATTCTTCTGCGATGGCCTCGAACGTGTTGGCTGCGGCGACGGATGCAGCAATCTTGTCGAGTTTGGCTTGTTCCATTGGATCTGTACCGTCCGCAAGAAGTCGCCTCGTTTGCAAAAGTTTTTCGCGAGCTTCCGCTAATGAAAGTTCAGGCCAGCGTCCAAACGCCATTGTTTTCTGTTTGCCATCAAACCGATAATTCATACGCCAAAGACGATTACCATTCGTTTGCACCAGAAGATAAAGACCGTCGCGATCCGACAGCTTGTATGGTTTGGCTTTGGGTTTCGCACGTTTCACTGCGATTGCTGTAAGCCCCGATTTGGTTCTGTTTCGATTTGCCATGATGGTATCGCCTTTTTCCGCTTCGGAGCAATACCATCACCTGTACCATATATGTTCCGGGATTGGGGTGGATAGCTCCGAACTTTCCGGGACACCATAACAGAAAAATGCTAGGAAATACAGTCTCTTGCGGGACAAATAGGGACGTCTCTGGACATCCAAATGGTGACCCCTACGGGAATCGAACCCGTGTTTCAGCCGTGAAAGGGCCGCGTCCTAACCGCTAGACGAAGGGGCCATACCAGTGCTTTGCAGCATGCCTGATCGGCGAAGCCCGGCAATTAGGGATGTCAGGGGCTTTGGTCAACCCCAAACACATCGGTTTTTGCAGTTTGACCTCAGGCTAACTATTGCCGCGGTGGCAAACCGCTTGCAGCTTGTTGCCTTCCGGGTCGCGGACATAGGCGCCGTAGTAATTGGGGTGATAATGGGGGCGAAGTCCAGGTGCGCCTTCGTCTGTGCCGCTATTGGCCATTGCGGCGCCATGAAACTGATCGACTGCGCTGCGGCTATCGGCTAAAAACGCGACATGGGTGCCGTTGCCAGCGGTTGCCGGTTCACCATTAAACGTGGAGCCAATGAACAGTTTGGTACTTGTTGCAGTGCCATAGGCCTTGCCTCCAGGGCGTTCCATAAAAACCGGGTGGCCCAGGGCACCCATTATGGCGTCATAAAATGGTTCGGACTTTTCAAGATTATCAATACCCAAAGTTATATGGCTAATCATTGCTGTTCCCTCTCGCTTTCGCCGACCGGTCTAATCCGCCCAGGCAGCATCTTCCAGGTGGATTTCGGCGGCCGGACGGCTACCCCAGTCGTCGATCTTTGCGCGGCCTGCAATCCACAGCTTGCGACCTCTTTGCGCGCTGAGCAAGGCTTGTCCCATTTCCGTCTCGGCGGCGCGAAAAGCTATGGTTTTGATTGAACCGCCGTCATCGCCGCTGACAATCATGCGCACGTGATCTTTGCCAACGATATCGCATTTTATGATCCGCACCGGTCCTGTGGCGATTCGCGGCGCTGGCCATCCCATGCCATATGGACCGGCCCCGTCCATTGCCTCGACAATCGAGGGATTAACCCCTTTGGGAGACAATATGGCATCGAGGAGCAATGCTTTCCCGGATTGTGCCGTGCCGACATCGTTCGCAAGGCGTTCGTTCAGAAACTCGCTTAACGCTTCAATCTTTTCGGTCTGAACCGTGACCCCGGCGGCCATTGCGTGGCCTCCGCCCGCAATCAACAGGCCATGATCCTTTGCAGCAATTATTGCTGCGCCCAGGTCGACGCCGGAAATAGATCTGCCCGATCCTTTGCCGGTCCCATCTTCATCTTCGGCAATGATGATGGCAGGCCGGTTGAGCTTCTCCTTTATTCTGCCCGCGACAATGCCAATCACGCCCGGATGCCAACCTTTTGAGGATAGCACGGCCACCGCCTGGTTTTGCTGTGACACACACATGGATTCGGCTTCTTCCAGTACATGCGCTTCGATAGCGCGGCGTTCTTGATTTAGGTGATCTAGTTCTGCGGCGATATCGCGCGCTTCTTCGGCGTCCTGTGTAGTCAGAAGGCGGACGCCCAGATCGGATTTTCCAACTCGCCCACCGGCATTGATTCGGGGGCCTAAAGCAAATCCAAGGTCGGAGCAGATGGGCGCGCGTTTTAGACGGCTGGCTTCGATCAACGCGGAAAGCCCAACATTTTGACGACCGGCGAGCACTTTCAACCCTTGTGCAACGAACGCCCGGTTCAAACCGCGCAGTTGGGCGACATCCGCGACCGTGCCGAGTGCGACAATGTCCAATAACTCCAGCAATTTTGGTTCCGGACGATTTTTGAAATAACCCTCCTGACGCAATGTGCGGATAAGCGCGGCACCCAAAAGAAAAGCCATGCCTACGGCTGCAAGATGGCCATGCTCTGCGCCCGCTTCACTTTCGTCCAAGCGATTGGGGTTTACCAAGGCGGAGGCCTTGGGCAGTTCTGCGGCACATTTATGATGATCGACCACGATGACTTCAACGCCGGCCTTATCCGCCATTTCCAGCGCGTCAAATGCCATCGCACCGCAATCGACCGTCACGACCAAGTCTGATCCTTGCGCGCCCAAATTGACCAGCGCTTCTCCGGAAGGGCCATAGCCTTCCATCAGGCGATCCGGGATATAATGCCCTGCCTCCAAGCCGAGGTCGCGAAGGAGCCTGATGAGCAAGGCTGCGCTTGTTGCACCGTCGACGTCATAATCGCCAAAGATCGTGACCTTCTCATCATTTTTTACGACAGCCGCGATCCGCTGTGCCGCTTTGTCCATATCTTTAAAAACCGAAGGGTCAGGCATGAAACCTCGGATCGTAGGTTCCTTGTTGATGTCCAGGTTTTCTCGCGATGCACCGCGCGCTAGCAAGAGCTGTGTAACCAGATCGTCCGGTTGGAAGGCTGGGTCACGGGCGTCCGCACTCGTGCTACGCCATTGCCAAGCCTGGCCGGACAGCGATTTTTTTACGTCGAGGACAGCGTTCATGGCAATTGCTATGCTGCAATCAATCGCCGCTGACAATCCATCAGTTGCTTGATAGGGTATTGGAATGAAAAAGCTGCTTATCGTTTATCACAGCTATACGGGCGGAACTAAGCAGATGGCCTATGCTGCCTTTGGCGCGGCACGAGAAGAAGAAGGTCTGGAAGCATTGTTGGTGCGCGCGCAAGACGCCCAACCAGCAGACTTGCTTGCCGCTGATGGTTATATCTTTGCTACACCGGAAAACCTGGCCGCAATTGCCGGCGTGATGAAGGCATTTTTTGATCGCTGCTATTATCCGGTGCTGGGGAAAATTGAGGGGCGCCCCTATGCAGCGATGATCTGTGCCGGCTCAGATGGTGAGAATGCCAGGGTGCAACTGGAACGGATAGCGACGGGGTGGCGCCTAAAGAAGGTGATCGATACGCCGATTATTTGCACCCATGCCCAGACACAAGAAGCGATTCTGGCTGACAAAAGCATCGGTGAGGATGATCTGGAAAAATGCCGGGATATTGGCGCAACTCTGGCGGCTGGATTGGCGATGGGGATTTTTTAAAGCAGCGCGGCCACGCGCTTTTGGACAACCGGAATAACATCGGCTTCAAACCACGGATTGGCCATAAACCACCGAATATTTCGCGGGCTAGGATGGGGCAGGGGAAGAATGTCTGGCCAGAACTCCTCCCATCGTTTGACGGTTTCCGTAAGTGTTTTGGACTTGCGCACACCCAGATGCCAATCAAGCGCAAACTGTCCCAGAATGAGCGTTAGCTCTCGCTTTGGTAAGTGATTGAGTAACGGCTCTCGCCATTTTGGCGCGCATTCCCGGCGGGGAGGAAGATCGCCCCCCTTACCGGTTCCGGGAAAACAGAATCCCATCGGAATGATCGCGAACAGGTCCGGATCGTAAAACTGATCTTCAGTGACGCCCAGCCATTGCCGCAGCCGCTTGCCACTCGGGTCATCAAACGGTCTGCCTTTTTCATGCGTTTTTCGGCCCGGTGCCTGCCCGGCGATTAAGATTTTTGAAGTCGAGCTAGCTTGCAACAATGGACGAGGACCAAGTGGCAACCCTTCACAAATGCTGCAATTTCGAACGTCGGTCAGTAAATTTTCCAGGTTCGTATTGATCGTTCCCATTTATTTGGGTTGGCGATGGCATATCGTCAAATCGTCCGGCTCCTGTCCTTTTGGTGCTTCGGTGAGCATGAAGACATGCGATAAATGCGAAGGCGTACGTCCATCCTTCCGGCTTCGCTCGCCTTTTACAACCGCTGCGAAATCCTTACAGACAGTTGCACTTTGCAAATAGTCGCTATGCCCGCTCCTTCCTCTGCTGACGGCTGTTGTATCGACGATCGTCAATCCGTTTTTCTCCAGCACCACATCATAGTCGGGTTGGGCTGCATAACAGCGTTCAGCTAGTCCACGCGCCTTCAACTCTTCTGCCTTGAAGGGGTCAAAGCATCGCGGCGATCCCAATCTTGGATATCCGTGGATATCCGCAGACAGGCGCAAAGCCTTATCAGCAGCAGAGGTATAGACGGTGATCCTGCGGTCCTTGTTAACCCGCCGTGCGGAGAGGATCTCTTCGGCAACATCGCGTTCAAAATCTTGCCGATCGACGTCAGGTGAGGCGAGGATGATATTTGATATATTGCTTGAATCTGAACTTGCCGAATTGCGGTCAACAAATTCGATTGCCGGAAGAACAAGGCGCGCGCCCAACGAGTGAGATACGAGGATGATTTCCTTAGTCCAAGACTGTTGAGCTAGTTTCATCAGGAAGTTACGAAAATTGCGTTCGTCCCAGTACATATTGGTCTCATCGACCGTATATTTGAGGAACTGGCCCTGGGATGGCCAGCTATATTGGATAACTGGCCCTTCAAATTTGGTTAGTCGCGCCATCTGAGCAGTATCGCGAGAGCTGGTATAAAAGGTTTCCCGGAATCCGTGCACATATAGCAGCACCCGGCCACCGCGACTGCCCATGACCTGAGACAGATCTCTCCACCACTGTGCCTCTCCGGCAAGTGTGAAAGGAATGCGGCTAACTTGTTTGCTCTTTGCGTTCAGAACATCAGCGGGTGCGCCAAATCGTCCGTAACGGACTTGGTTGCCCCGGTGATTAAGCAACTTAATGTCACTGGATCTGCAATCCGGGAGGCGACTTGTGACGAAAAAGAGACTTTTATCAGACAAATCCGTGGTGGCATAATCGACTGGATTGCACCGTGCGTCCTTTACATAGTCAGCGTGAGGAATCTTCCCGTAGTCAACCGGGGAAATACAACCCGTCAAAAGAGCCAGCACCCCAGCGACCAATAGATATGATGGCCGGATGATTGCGGCCAGATGGTGGGATTGCCGGTTCGTCACGTGTCGCAAATATTCAATTGAGTTGTTGCTCGCTTTTTACCCAACGAACGGTGCCAGATGAAGCGCGCATAACGACACTTTCTGTTGTCATTTTCCCGCCGCGAAGTTTCTTCACGCCCTCAAGCAGTGAGCCATCTGTAACGCCCGTTGCTGCAAAAATGACATCGCCAGTGGCGAGTTCTTTCAGATCATAAATTTTATCCAGATCTTCAATGCCCCATTTATAGGCACGTTGACGCTCGTCATCATTCCGGAACAACAACCGACCTTTGAATTGCCCGCCAACACAGCGCAGCGCTGCAGCCGCGAGCACACCTTCAGGGGCCCCGCCGCTGCCCATATACATGTCTACGGTTGTTTCTTCGTCTGTTGTGGCGATCACACCGGCGACATCGCCGTCAGGAATCAGCATTATTCCGCAACCAATCTGACGCAATTCAGAGATGATTTTCTCGTGGCGTGGACGATCGAGGACGCACACAATAATATCTGCCGGTGCAACGCCTTTCTCTTTCGCAACCGCGCTCACATTTTCGAGCACTGTTTTATCAAGATCGATAATATTATCGGAATAGCCAGGGCCAACCGCCAGTTTGTCCATATAGACATCAGGAGCGTTGAGCAGGTTTCCTTTTTCGGCAATCGCAAGTACCGCAAGCGCATTTGGTCCTGCTTTTGCAGTAATAGTTGTACCTTCCAGTGGATCTAAGGCGATATCGATAGCAGGCGCTTCGCCTTCTCCTCCGCAACCGACTTTTTCACCGATGAACAGCATTGGCGCTTCGTCGCGCTCGCCTTCGCCGATGACTACCGTCCCGCAAATATCCAATTTGTTCAGCGCGGCCCGCATGGCCTCTACCGCAGCCGCATCCGCTGCTTTCTCATCGCCGCGACCAATCAGATTAGCGGCAGAAACCGCGGCGGCTTCTGTTACACGAACCATCTCCATAACCAGTACGCGGTCGAGAATATCACTTGATTTAGGCATCCGAATGTCTAGTCCTTCTAATAGGGGCTGATTTTGAACTCTCGATAGGGGAGCCTTATAGTAATGTCGAGAAGCCTTATCCCGATGATTTTGTTTTTGGTGCCCAGTATTGCGAGCGCGCAATCTGTTGGTCAGACAGACTCGGCAAAACAGATGGTTGAAAATGCAAGAACGCTGGTTGCCGTAGACGCAGATGGCTGCCTGAAAAATACCAACAAAGAAGAAATTGTGGTTTGCGGTGCGTTTGATGCCAATCGTCAACATCGGCTGCCGTTTCCAGAACTTGTTGAACATGGCGAGCGTATTCGAGAACCAATTCCCAAGGGAAATGCGGAATATGTGACGCAGGGGCGTTGTTATGTAACCTACACGGAACGCAATTGTTTCAAGGGCGTTCCGTTGATGACGATTTCATTTGGAGGACCGGGCGGCAGTGTCGGCGATCCCGCCGGGCGTCTGTGGAAGGTTATCACACCTGAAGTGCCCGACGATGACTATGTCAAACAGGTCATGGTGAAATCCAGCACTGACGAATAACCCAAATTTGCCCGGTCGCTAGGTCCTGACCCTAAGCAAGTCAGGATCATCTCGTTCCTTAGATATCTGTGATGGTAGGAAAGCTCAGTCTTCATCGCTCAGCAAATGCATGACGACCGGCGCGGCTTGCAGGCTGTTTGAGCTCGCGAGCTTTTCCAGGCTTTGCACAACATCCCGCTCCATAGCTTGATGGGTTACCATCGATATTAAAACCGACCCTTCGATTGTTTTTTGGGTCTGGATTAGGCTTTCGATCGACACATCAGCATCGCGCATTGCCGCAGTGATCTCTGCCAACACGCCGGGCTTGTCTGTCACCAAGAAGCGAATATAGCTTTTGCCGGTCCGGTTGCCACTTTCGGCGCGCCCGATTTTCTTCATTTGATTGGCGGGCATCGCAAAAACGGTGCCATGATCACCCCGTGCAATGTCGATCAGGTCGGCGACCACGGCAGAAGCAGTGGGCCCATCGCCGGCACCGGCCCCTTGAAACATTAAACGCCCCGAAAAATTGCCTTCCGCCACAACCGCATTGGTTGATCCGTCTATGTGCGCCAACGGATGGTTTTCCGGCACAAGATAGGGATTAACGCGCTGAAATAGCTTGCCGTCGTCCAGTCGTGCCATCCCCAAAAGGCGAATTCTATACCCGAGCGCTTTGGCCTGACCGATATCAGCCGCCATGATGTTCCTGATGCCGGACGTTTCTACACCTTCGAAATCCAGCACTTTCCCGAACGAAAGACTGGCCAATATGGCCAGTTTGTGGGCGGCGTCGACACCGTCTATATCAAAACTTGGGTCTGCCTCTGCATATCCTAGCTCCTGCGCATCTTTGAGCACGGCGTCAAAGTCGCTGCCATGCTTCTCCATGGTCGTAAGTATGTAATTGCAGGTCCCATTGAGAATGCCATAAACACGTTCGATTCGGTTTGCGGATGCGCCCTCACGCAATCCCTTTATAACGGGGATACCGCCTGCGACAGCCGCTTCATATTTGACGGCCACCTTGTTGCGTTCGGCAAGTTCGGCAAGTTCCATACCATGATGAGCAATCATCGCCTTGTTGGCCGTCACAAATGATTTGCCAGCAGACAGGCTCGTCTTTGCCAAATCCAGTGCTGGCCCGTCCGAGCCACCGATCATTTCAACAACGGTATCGACATTGGCATCGGCCGCGAGATCCGAAAGTTTGTCCGCCCATGTATAGGCAGAAAGGTCGATCCCGCGGTCCGATGTACGATCGCGCGCGGCGACTGATACAACTTCAATTGCCCGTCCTGCGCGTTCCGTAATCATTGCGCCATTTTCTTCGATTAGCCGAATCACGCCGGCACCAACAGTACCCAGGCCAGCCAGTGCTATACGAAGTGGTGCATTCATGGATATTGTCCCTCGAAACGCTTCTGTTAGAAATCTGGCGAGATTCTAATGAACCTGCCACCATTTCTATTAGCGCCGCATTTTTATAATGCCAGAAGGCTTTCGGCGAGAGTGTGAAATACCAATCACAATGTTGGTTTGCGCGCGCGCCGGGACCGCGGGCAACTGCCCAAGTCGTTCAAAACGAGCTGATAGTCTGCGCGCGCTTTGCGGCTATTGTCCGATACGTCTCCTCCTAGCGCGGCGAAAGGTAGCTCTCGCGGCAAAAAGCAGGCCAATCGATACCACAGCAATGAATTTTTGCGGGGTGCGCGGGCTGCTTCATCGACAATTTCTCCAAGCGAAACCGCCCAAATTTTTCGTTGATCCTCACGACTCAATATCGTGATGGAGACCGGCGCGCTGTTGGTTGTTTCCATAAATATCTGCGTTTCACCTTCGCCAATAATGGTGCCGGGTACGTGAAATGCGCTGGCAACATTTGAAATTTCCGGCGGAGATCCGGTGGCGACCGCTTCCTGAACGATGCTGCGCACGCGTTGATCGCGTTCCGGTGTCCATAGGATTTGTGCGTCACGATCCACCAGTTGCAGCTCTCCGTTGCCTCGGGGGCTGCGCGCGAAAATGATAAATGTTTTCTTTTTGATTTTGGCCGCTCGTCCCCGTTCATCAACGGGCAGATCAATCACATAGCGAATCGTTTCGGGAATTCCGCCCTGGCCGCGAATCAATGCCTCGGTATTCGCTTCGACATAAAATCTCTGTGTTCCAATGGGGGCGTTTGAGACCCTTTCGGGATCAACTTTAATCGCTTTTTTAACCTTTGCGCGCACAATTATTGGCGCATCGACACTCAAGTCTGCAAGGTCAGCATAAAATAGAGGATCACCCGTTGGTCCGGGTTGGGCAAAAGTGGGGAAACCCGCTGTTAAGCAAAATAAAATTGCAGATATAGACAGGCTGATTCGATATTTGGGCATAGGAAATTCCAACTGCTGTGGTTGCTCTTTCTAGCGGCTATTTTGCAAATTATACAGCTTAATCAATGCTGAATTAACAAACCGATTGCCTGACCAACCATGTGACGTTAAAACATGAAAAAGATGGCTTCGATCGAACGAAAGTCGTCGTGGGGTTTGAAGGGTCGCGTCGATTTTCCTGTCGCTTGCTTTCGAATAAAGATTTTGCTTTGAAGTCTTTGGCCCTGGGGGAAGAAAAGGAGTAAAGATTCTGAATGGCTTATGCTGACCAACAGATGAGTTCTAGCAAGGTTGTATCCATCGCCCTTGTTGTCATAATTCACGTGTTGCTGGGATATGCGCTGGTCACGGGACTGGCCTATAATGCGGTTAAGAAAGTTGCATCGCAACTTGATATGATCGACATCCAGGAAGAGGAACCGCCGGAAGAACCGGAGGAGCCACCTCCACCACCAGACCAGCCTATTGAACCGCCGCCAGTGGTTACACCGCCGCCAATCGTGGCTCCGGTTGTTGCTCCATCAGCACCCGTTCTTTCGTCGGTACCAACAGCGCCGCCGCCACCAGCACCGGTTGCGGCACCGACACCGCCACCGCCACCCCCACCGCCTCCGCCACCTCCTCAGAGAGCGAATCCGGAGCCACGTGGTAATCCGGGCAGGTGGGCCAACGCGAACGATTATCCATCACGCGCATTGCGTGAGGAGCGCGAAGGCACAACTCGGTTCCGCTTGACGGTTGGATCGAACGGCAGAGTAACCAATTGTCAGATTACGGGTTCTAGTGGCCATGCCGATCTCGATGCGGCTGCTTGCAAGAACTTAACACGCCGCGCTCGGTTTAGGCCATCATTGGACTCGGCCGGAAATCCGACGACGGGTACCTATTCTAACGCCGTTAGTTGGCGGATACCTAAATAATCAAATTTGTGACGGGGCTGCAATCTCGCATCCTCGTCACACTCTACCTAATTTAAAGAACTTATCCTGAGGGGAATGTTAAAATGTTGATAGAAATTCTTGCAGCGGCAGGCGGAGAAGCCCCGCAAAACTCGTTTGGTTTTATTGAAGCCATGCAACAGGGCGGTGTTATCGCCTGGTTTACATTGGGCGTGCTCGTAATCATGTCTGTTTCTTCTTTCTATATTCTGTTTTCAAAACTGTTTGAACAAAACAAGGTTATGAAACAGGGCGAAGCGGCACGATCCGCGTTCTGGCGGGCAAGCTCTTTGAAAGAAGGCGCCTCGAAGCTTGAAAAGAATTCTGCTTATCGTCAAATCGTCGACGATGCGATCCGCGCCGATGAAGACCACAGCAAATTGACCGATCCGGTTGAAGCGCATGATTGGGTTCATGGATCTATCGCACATTCGCAAGATACCATTAAATCCAAACTGGCTTCCGGACTTCCTTGGCTCGCGACGGTTGGTGCGACATCGCCGTTTATTGGTCTGTTCGGAACGGTGATCGGTATTTATCGCGCACTGATTAAAATCGGTATCGCAGGGCAAGCATCGATTGATGCTGTTGCCGGTCCAGTTGGCGAAGCGCTGATCATGACCGCACTTGGCCTTGGCGTGGCGGTTCCTGCCGTGCTTGCCTATAACTGGCTGCAAGGGCGTAACAAGCGTATTGCAGAGAACCTGACGGCGTTTTCCAACGACGTGCTCGGCTATATTGCTTCAGACGGCGCTGTGAAACCAGTAACAGCTGCTGCTGGTCAAAAAGGTGGCGTCGCTGCAAAACCAGCCGCCAAGCCAGCTGCACCAGCTGCGAAAAAATAAGTCACAGGCCGGATGGACTGGTCATTGACTAGCTTCCATCCGGCCATTGTCTTCAGCGTTGGCGGCAGTTTTTCGCCAACGGGTGCCCAAAGTTTTTGAGAGGATAAAATCCGATGGCAATGAATGTAGGCGGCGATGGAGGTGAGGAGACCCCTCTATCCGATATTAATACGACCCCGCTTGTGGATGTCATGCTGGTGCTGTTGATCATCTTTCTGATCGCTGTCCCGGTGGTTATTCAGACCGTGGAAATGGAACTTCCTGTGCTACCTTTTGAGGTAACGACCACGAAACGTGAAAATGTTCTGTTGGCTGTTACGACAACGGATTCAGCCGGTCGCGACCCAGGTGATCCCGACTATGCGGGGGCAACGCCGGGCGGAAACTGTCGGATCTATTGGAACACCACACCGATTAACTCCAGCGAATTGGTGCAACGGGCGGTTAAGTCGCTCGAAGATCAAATCGAGGCTTTTGGCGGCGTGGAAAATATGACCGCTGAAGATATGCCGGAAGTGCATATTCGTGGTGACATCAACACACCCTATAAATGCATTGGCGGCGCGATTTTCACCATGCAACGTGCCGGTTTTTCAAGAGTTGGGTTCCTCTCTACTCCGATCGCTATTGAATAACCGATTGGGACGTTGGACAGATATTTGGATTTTTAAGGAGATACACTAATGGCAATGAGTGGCGGTAGTGATAATGGCGAACCAATGATGGAGATGAACACGACGCCGCTCATCGACGTCCTGTTGGTTCTTCTCATCATGTTCATCATCACGATTCCGGTTCAAACCCACGCGATCAAGATCGACCTACCTGTATCGGATGACACCCCTCCGCCACCGGATGCGATTGATCCCGTGAAAAACCGTTTGGGAATTACAGCAACGAACGAAATATTGTGGAACGACAGCCCGGTATCACTGAATCAGGTGCGTACTTATCTGGATCAGACCAAATCAATGGTACCTGAGCCGGAACTGCAATTTCAACCGGATCCGTTATCTGCCTATCTGACGGTGGATCGGACATTGGCGGAGATCAAGAAAAGTGGTGTGACGAAATTTGGTTTTGTCGGTAACGAACAATATGGCACCTTTAACAAGGCAAGCCGTTTTCCAAACTAGGTTTCACATATAAGCGCTATCAAAAAAGGGCGGCACCGATAGGTTGCCGCCCTTTTTTATGAGCGCTTTTCGTTGCGCATCAATCAACCAGTGTTAGGGTCAGGGCCTATTAAATATGTGGGCGTGGCGTCAAAATGGCAAAAATATCGGGTGAAAGTGGCTGCCGGGAAGGCTCATTGCCTTCCCAAGGGAGTTTTTGCACGAGATTGAAGCCATTTTGACGTCCAAAGGATTTGACCGATTTGGCCCTGTGCAGCGTCAGCAAAGCTTGCAATAGCGCCGCTATTGCTGCTCTTTCCTTCCTCGCTCAAGGCCAAATCGCCTCAAACCACGCGCCACATATTTAATAGGTCCTGACCTAGCTATTAGATCGATATCTATCAGGCCGTTATTGCTGGCTTCACATTGCTCAGGCCATTGTGAAACTGCAGCTCAGCCAACCGGCCATACAGACCGTCTTTTGCCACGAGTTCATCATGGGTACCCTGTTCGACAATCCTGCCTGCATCCATCACTACGATCCGATCCGCGGACCTGATCGTCGCCAGCCGGTGCGCGATTACGATCGTGGTTCTGTCCTCCATCAGTTTGTCTAGCGCATTCTGGACGAGCTTTTCGCTTTCGGCGTCCAAAGCGGAGGTCGCTTCGTCTAGCAACAGGATTGGCGTATTGCGAAGCAACGCGCGGGCAATCGCGACGCGCTGTCGCTGGCCGCCGGACAAGCGGGTTCCGGCTTCTCCCATAAAGCTATCCAACCCCTCAGGTAGGTCGCGAAGAAATTGTTCTGCATTCGCGGCGCGTGCCGCCTGCCAGATATCTTCATCAGTGGCATCCCATACACCATAGCGCAGATTATCGCGCGCTGTGGCGGCGAACAGGACGGTATCCTGTGGCACCAAAGCCATACGGCCGCGAATGTCAGCAGGATCGGCGGATGGCAATGCGACGCCATCTATCCGCACACTTCCGCTCTGCGGATCATAAAATCTTTGCGCCAATTGGAACAGGGTCGACTTCCCGGCGCCAGATGGTCCGACGACCGCCACGGTTTCACCAGGGGACACCTGCAATGAAAAACTCTCAAGCGCGTTGGTCTCTGGTCTGGTCGGATAGGCGAACGTGATATTGTCAAAAGAAATTTGGCCTCTAGGAGGATCCGGTAAAGCGATTGGCGACGACGGGGCGGATATGCCCGGTTCTGCCACCAATAGCTCTGCAAGCCGTCCGGCTGCGCCCGCTCCGCGCAATAAATCGCCATATACTTCTGTTAACGCGCCAAATGCCCCCGCGACCAAGCCGCCGGTCAACACAAATGCGGCTATCGTTCCGCCGGAGATCAGTCCCTCCGAAACACCTACCGCGCCGCGCCACATCAGCATGGTGATACCGCTAAAGACCAACGCAATAACGACCGCCGTCAACGCGGCGCGCAAACGGATGCGCCGCTTTGCGGTATCAAATGTGGATTCTACGGCACCGGAAAAGCGGTCATGCTCTCGTTTTTCCTGACCAAAAGCCTGAACGATTTTCATGGCGCCAAGTGTTTCGGCCACCATTGCGCCGACATCCGCCACCCGGTCCTGACTGAACCGCGAAACATTGGTCAGTTTTCGCCCGATAAATACAATCGGCAGGATAACCACCGGGATACCGAGCAGCAACGCTGCGGTGAGTGTCGGGGCGAGAGTGAATAGAAAGATGATACCGCCGACACCAACAACGACATTGCGCAGGGCCACCGATGCCGTGGTCCCGACAATCTGTTCGATGACGGCCGTGTCGGATGTCATCCGGGATGCAATTTCCGAAGGCCGGTTCTCCTCAAAAAATCCCGGCGGCATACGCAGCAGATTGCGTTGAACCGATAATCTTATGTCGGCTACAACGCGCTCGCCAAGCCAGCTGACAAAATAGAATCGGAAAGCCGTGGCGATTGAAAGTATACCGACAATCACCAGTAAGGTTTGAAAATAGGGGGCAACGTCGCCGCCACCGGCGACAAACCCCTCATCGACAATAGTTTTGAATCCCCAGGGAATGGCCAATGTCGCCATCGCCGCCACAAACAGGGCGATCGCGGCGAACGTGATCTGTTTGGGGTACCGAATGGCCCTTTCCCAAATCATCTTCAGATTGCCGATCTTGCGCAACGGCGCTTTTTCGGCTCCGTCGGTTTTTTTGGGATCGGTTGGCTTTTCTTCACGCATGTCTTCACTCATGAAAATCGCCTAGCAGGCACAAGGTTGGGCGACAATCCTTCACCGAGCTATCAAAACCATAGATTAATGTCATGACTACAAGATGGGTGTGATGGCCAATATTCCCAATAGGCAATCCGTATATCTTGGCAAAAAAGGCAGATATCTCATGATACTGGCAAATCCTGGTGCAATTGACTATGTCCCGCGACAGAAACCGTGATTGGTTATTCGAGTCGTGTGACATGACCTTGCCAGAGGAAATTTACGTTGAACCAGATTGCATCAAAAGGTCAGCTGCGTATGTCATTGCTGCGCTGGATATTGTTCACAGTGCCGGTCGTCATGTTGCTCGGTTTTTTTTCGGGACAAGTGGCAGGGTCCGGTGAGGAAAATCGGTGGTTTAACGCTTTGGTCAAGCCTGAAGCGCAGCCGCCCGGATGGGTTTTTGGGGTAGCCTGGACCATTTTATATATAATGATTGGGACCGCCTTTGCGATGATCTTGCATGCGCGCGGAGCGCCGCTACGCGGCGTTGCTATTGTGCTGTTCATTGTTCAATTCGCGCTGCAGCTCTTCTGGCAACCCCTATTTTTTGGCATGCACCAAGTGTCAGCTGCGTTTTGGCTTATTGTCGTCATATTTACATTTGCCCTGTGCACAACGTTCATTTTTGGCAGAGTGCGAAAAGCGGCCGCGTGGCTGATGGTGCCCTATCTGGCATGGTTGTGCTTTGCGGCGGTGCTGAACAAACAAATTGACTGGTTAAACCCCAATGCGGAAACCCTTGTGGTTCCGGCGGCGAGAACCCAGATATAGAAAATAGATACCTGTCCGGAATATTCAGGGCGACCAAAGGAGTCAAAACATGCAAAGTCAGAACCGGTTTTTCGATGATCTTTCCAAACTACTCAACGGTCTTGCCGGAACGGTAGCAGGCGTGGGCCGCGAAGCGGAAGCAGGGGCACGCGAACGCGCAAAGGAATGGTTTGGCGGTATGGACTTTGTATCGCGCGAAGAATTTGACGCCGTGAAGGAGATGGCTGCGAACGCCCGAGCGGAAGCCGATGCCCTGCAAAAGCGTGTTACCGCCCTTGAAAAAAACATGACTGCCAAAAAACCTGCCGCGCGGCGGCCCGCGGCCCGGAAGACGGCATCCAATGCGAAGGTTACGGCGCGTAAGGGCAGCACAAGAAAGCCAGCTGCGCGCAAGCCCGCAGCCAAAAAAACAACGGCTCCCAAATCCGGTGACTAAGAAGCGCAACCGTTAGAATCCGGCTTGTATATTGTGGGTCATTATCCACAGTCTTCCCACAAACATTATCGATAATTCATGCAAGCTGGCTTGCTCAGATTCTCTGCCTCCGCCACTAAGGTAGCGAACCGGGGTGCTATGATTAGGATCGAAAATCGAAATGTTGGATGAATGGGGCGAGCTTGATCAAGACGAAGCGCCGCCCGTTGATATGTTGTCGGCATTTTTCGAGGCGCGGGGATGGGCCGTCGATCATGTCAGTGACGAAGAGATTTCGGTTGAAATAAAGGGCAATTGGACAAGTTATCAACTGCGCGCGATATGGCGTAAAGAAGACCATGTTCTGCAGCTGCTTCTGTTGCCCGACATTCGCGTACCGGAAGAGAAAAAGCCTGCTATTTATGAGGCGCTTGGCCTGATAAATGAACAGCTTTGGCTGGGTCATTTTGATCTTTGGTCTAACAATAATGTACTTTTGTTCCGTCATGCCAGCATGTTGGGTGGCAGCGGATTGCTGGGGCTTGATCAAGCACAAGCGATTGTTGATATGGCCATCGATGAATGGGAGCGTTTCTATCCGGTGTTTCAGTTTATCTTGTGGAGCGACAAGAGCCCGAAGGATGCGATTGAGCATGCGATGATTGATACGGCGGGTGAAGCATGACGACGGTGCAAATCTGATGCAATGGCCCGAACGGATCTGGTTTATTGGGTGCGGGAATATGGGCGGCGCGATCCTGCAAGCATGGCTCGACAATGGAGCGCCTAAAGAGAATATTACGGTTGTGAAGCCAAGTTCTTCGCCGTTGCCCGGCGGACTGATATCGCGGCCCGATTACCCTTCAAATGGACCACCCGACCTGGTTATGCTGGCGATGAAGCCCTATCAGCTTGACGATGTGGCTATGGGATTGGCCCCGTTGGTGGACGAAAACACCACGTTAGTTTCTGTCCTCGCCGGCACCGAATTGGATATTCTGCGAGATGCATTTCCCCGTGCAAATCACGTGGTGCGGTTAATGCCCAATATGGCTGTTACGGTTGGAAAGTCCCCGATGCTGTTAATCGCGGAGGGTGATGATAGCGCCTTGCGGGATCAGATGAATGTGATGTTTCGTCCTTTGGGGCCGCCGGAATGGCTTGCGAATGAAGATCAAATGCACATCGCCACGGCACTATCAGGATCCGGTCCGGCGTTTGTTTTTCGTTTCATTGATGCGTTGTCAGAATCTGCCAATGCCTTGGGGTTGGATGAGGATCAATCTGCACGATTGGCTACCGCGATGGTTGAGGGTGCGGCTATTTTGGCGGCGCAATCCAAAGAAGATCCAGGTACGCTGGCCAATCAAGTGGCCAGTCCGGACGGGGTGACGCGCAAAGGATTGGACGTGATGGATGACAAAGCGCGGTTAAACGCTTTGCTGTTCGATGTTTTGAATGCAGCCATGAAACGCAATATGGAAATGGCCGAAGAAGCCAAATCCTAGCTTTACCCCGGCCCCATAGCCATTGAGGGGCCTATTTCTTGCGCAAATCGAACACCATTTTCTGATCCAATTCTGGGATGAGTCCTTCCAGAACATGCCAGAATCCGGTCACCGATTCTTGCCCGGCCGCCACATAGGCAGATGAGAGTTTCTCACGTAATTGCCGGAATAATTCGGCCTCCAAAGTCGCCCCATCGTCGGTCAGGCGCAGCAGCTTCTGACGCCGGTCGACTTGGCCTGCCTTCGTCAATACCAACCCGCGTTCATGCAATTCTTTTAACACTCGGCCGAGGGACTGTTTGGTGATGGCCAGCAACTGCAAAAGTTCGCCGACTGTTAAATCGGGTTGCCGCGCAATAAAATAGAGCGCGCGATGATGGGCGCGGCCCAATCCCTGTTTTGCAAGTTCCTGGTCGATTGCATTTGTGAGCCGCGTATAGCCAAAATATAAAAGCTCTACCCCGCGCCGAATTTCATCTTCGCGAAGAAAAAGCGGCGATGCGCCCGAAGATATGTTAGAGCGAGATATGTCAGTCATGTTGACGTATCTTGACAGGCTGTTCCGGGGATTGCAAGATAATCCAGAGTGCTCCGGCTCTGTAATCCCCCAGGATTGATCATGAAAGCGGCAAGATATGGCGAATGACGACACGCTAGAGTTCACAGTTGAAAAAACCACGTCCCCCATTGATCCGGCCAAGAGAGAGCAATTTCTCGAAGACCCGGGATTCGGTAATTTGTTCACTGAGCATATGGCGATGGTGCATTACACCGACGAAAAAGGGTGGCACAATGCGCGGATTCAAAAGCGCGAACCCATCATGATGGATCCTGCTTCCTCGGTCCTTCATTATGCCCAAGAAATTTTCGAAGGAATGAAAGCCTATCGGCTGGCGGACGGTGATACGGCGCTCTTTCGTCCTGAACAAAATGCGCAGCGTTTTCAAAGATCGGCGAAACGGATGGCAATGCCGGAGCTTCCTGAAGTCACGTTTTTGGAATCGGTGGAGAAACTGGTTGATATTGATCGTGATTGGTTTCCATCTGTCGAGGGCGGCTCGCTTTATTTGCGGCCATTCATGTTCGCCAGCGAAGTGTTTTTAGGGGTCCGTCCTTCGAGAGAATATCTGTACATGGTTATCGCGTCACCTGCGGGTGCCTATTTTAAGAGCGGCGCGCCGGCGATAACGATCTGGGTATCGGAAGACTATAGCCGGGCAGCACCGGGCGGAACCGGTGCCGCAAAATGCGGCGGAAACTATGCCGCCAGTTTGGTGGCCCAAGCCGAAGCAATCGAGCGCAGTTGCGATCAGGTCGTATTTCTTGACGCTGCAGAAGGTCGCTGGGTCGAAGAACTGGGCGGAATGAACCTGTTTTTTGTGATGGACGACGGCCGTTTGATCACGCCGCCCGTTACCGGCACAATATTGCCCGGCATTACGCGCGAATCTATCATTATATTGGCGAAAGAAGAAGGTCTTGATGTTGTCGAGGAGCCTTATTCCATCGACCAATGGCGCGATGATGCCGCTAGCGGAAGGCTTCTGGAGACCTTTGCCTGTGGAACGGCTGCTGTTGTAACATCCGTCGGCACTGTCAAATCCAGTACCGGAGAATTCAAAATTGCTAGCGGCGGGCCGGGACAATTAACGGAGAAACTGCGCCAAAAGCTGGTTGATATACAGCGCGGTGTCGTGGAAGATACGCATGGATGGGTTAAACGGCTCTTTTGATCCGGTACCCTTTTTGCCGAGCAATGCAACTGGCCCTTGCCCCTTAAGGCTAAACTGGATAATAGGCCCGTTCACCAGCGGATAGACCGAAAAAGTCGAGCCGCAATATTGGGGTGTCGCCAAGTGGTAAGGCAGCGGCTTTTGATGCCGCCATGCGCAGGTTCGAATCCTGCCACCCCAACCAGCTTTCCTATATAGAAAAAGCCGACGGGTTTCCCCGTCGGCTCTTGCGACCCTGATTGAAAGGGCTCTTTTGTTGTAACGCGTGACGATTTCGGCTTACTTATTAGCATGGGTTTTCAAATCTATATGTAAATGGTTGTAACCAATGTCGCATCTTGCTGGTAAACCACACAGAAACAGGCGTAAAAAAGGAAATTAGTTAAAGAAACAAATTGGCCTAGCAGAAAAATATTTAGCAAATACATTTCACGGCTTGGCTAAAAGGGAGTGAATATGCGTATTGCAATTGCCGACGACGACAGAGAGATCGTTGAGTTTTTGAGCAAGATCGCGGAAGGCCAAGGCCATATTGTCGCCGGCTTCAATGACGGAGATAGTTTGTCCAACGGTTTGCTTCGCGACACTTTTGATCTGGTGATTCTGGATTGGAACATGCCCGGCAAGACCGGCATCCAAATATTGGAATGGATGGAAGGTGCCGTCGAGGATCGTCCACCTGTAATCATGATGACCAGCAGAACCGCTAAACAGGATATCAGTGATGCCCTGAATGCCGGTGCTGATGACTATATTACCAAGCCAGAGGACCCGAATGTAATCGCGGCGCGCATAAATGCCCTGCTGCGGCGCGGAGGCGGTACTGCGGCCATGGAGCGAACCGCCGAATATGGCGACTATGTTCTTGATCGGATTGATCAGAAAGTCAGGCACGGAGGCAAAGATATATCGTTGACAGCCAAAGAGTTTGAACTGGCGGACTTAATGTTCCGAAATCGTGACCGCACTTTGTCCCGGCGCTATATTATGGAAACCGTATGGCGGACCAATGCGCACCTTGCGACTCGGACGTTGGACATGCATGTTTCCCGCATTCGATCAAAATTATCTCTGAACCCCGAGAACGGATTTCGAATTTTCACAGTTTTCGGCTATGGATATCGTCTGGAGTCACTTGGCAACGGGGGTTAGGCGAAGTCATGAATATTCTGCGGAACAGAACGAGCAAAGCTTGGATGGTCGCTGCACCGCTTTTTCTAGCGATGTCATTGACAAGTGTTCAGGCACAAACGGCTGCGGATCAAGAACGCGCGGAATATACCTTCAAGCGCGGAGATACGTTGATAGAATTGGCGGCGAAATATCTTCGCAAAGCCTCTGACTATCGCACGGTGCAGCGACTAAACCGAATTTCCAACCCGCGGATGATCCCGGTCGGGAAGACCATAAGAATTCCATTTCGTCTTTTGAAATACCGTTCAAGCGAGGCGAGTTTGAGCGCGTTTCGCGGTAATGTGTCGATTGTTTCCAGTGGACGCCGATTGGCCCCGGAAAAGGGACTTGATATCGTAGAAGGAAGCCAGCTTGCGACCTCGGCAAGTAGTTTCCTGACCCTGCGGTTGGAAGATGGCTCTCGTATTTCCATGCCGTCCAACAGCAATGTGCGGATAACGCGGCTGCGCCATATATTGCTAACCGACAGTATTGATTATGAAATTGCCGTCGACAAAGGCCGTATTCGGTCCAAAGTGATACCGCTCGATAAAAAGGCGGATCGATATCGCGTGCGGACACCAGTTGCCGTATCCGCGGTTCGGGGGACCGACTATCGGACCCGCGTCGATACAGCTACAGGAAGCGCTTTCTCCGAGACGGTGGAAGGCAAAATTGATGTTGCTGTCGGAGAGGATATTGGAGCGGGAGAGGCCCTGTCTGTGCCCGCCGGCACCGGAGCTTCAGCATCGGTAACCGGAAGTCTAGCCAAAGAGAATTTGTTGCCTCCTCCCGAATTGTTGAACCCTGCAAAAGTACAATCCGAAGCGCAATTGGAGTTTCAAGTCGCACCGGGCGCCGGAGCGCTTGGCCACCAGATAGTGGTATCAACGGATGCCGGCTTTATTGATATAATTGCAGAACAAAAAAACGATGGGACAGAAATATCGGTTCCAGGCCTTCCAGATGGCCGTTATTATGCAAAGGCGACTGCGATTTCGCAATCTGGCTTTGAAGGTATGCCGGCGGCCTATACATTCAAGCGTCAGCTAAGTACGCTAAGCGGCAGCGCCGGTAAGGGCGATTTTGGCTATCGGTTCAAATGGGATGGCGAAGGCAATGGGACGCGGATCTACCGCTTTCAGTTGATGGAAGGCACGAAACAAGCAATTCCGATTGTCGATGAAGATGGTCTGGTTGATGACGTGTTGACGCTATCGGACTTGCCGGTCGGGGACTATTATTGGCGTGTTGGTGTGACGCAGCATTCAGACGGTGAAACTTTCCAAAAATGGACAGAGTTTGAAAAACTAACTGTTTCAGGATAGGGCTTTGGGCCTATTATGGACCGCCCATGACGGAGTTCTGATTGCCCATGAAACCGCGTCCCTCTAAATTACGGCGACGCTTGGGTATGGAATGGGCTGGGGTAGCTCTATTCGCCACGCTGATCATTGTGGGACTGAGTTGGTGGGGCAGTTTATCCAGTTTTGACAATCTGGTTTACGATCAGGTTTCAGACTTAAATCGCCCCTCTGCACCACAAGACATCCTCATTGTCGCCATCGATGAAGATAGCCTCTCTGAATATGGGAAATGGCCTTGGCCCAGAGACCGTCATGTGGAGCTATTCGACCAAATTTCAAAAACGGAACCGGCCGGGATCGCTTTTGATATTCTGTTGAGTGAACCGGGTGATGGTGAAACGGATCAGGCCATGGCCGCTGCCATGGCCCGCAATCGCAATGTATACGTTCCGCTTCATTTCGTTACCCCGGGCAGTGATGGCAGTGCATATGATATCAAAAAACCAATAAGGCCTGTCGAAGAAGCAGCGAGCGGATTGGGGCATGTCAACTTATTGTTCGATGAGGATGGCGCGGTGCGCCGCACTACGCTGTGTTTTAATGACGAGGAGAACGGGGCGCCTTGGCTACATTTGATGGAGCAAGTCTATCGGGGGGTGAACGGCGGGCCGTCTCCGGCCTTTGGCGCTCAGCAGGAATGCGATAAACCATTGCTCATGCCCTATTCGAAACGGGCTAGTTTTTCGACAATCTCATTTGCTGCGATCGCCAATGGCGAGGTACCTTCCGATTTCCTTGAAAACAAGATCATTCTGGTGGGTGCAACCGCAAATGGATTGGGCGATCAACACCCCGTTCCGCTAGGTGACGGCGGAACATTGGCCGGGGTAGAGATCATGGCCAATATGATGGGTGCTATTATGCGAAATGATTTTATTGCGCCTTTGTCGTTTTGGCAGCAGATCATACTCGCGCTGCTCCCCACCTGGATATTGCTGGTTGGGTTTTGGCGTTGGCGCCCCCGGACTACATTGCTGATTTCGCTCAGCCTGATTGCTGGCATATTACTAACCAGCGGATTGCTATTATCATGGCGACTATGGTTTGCCCCCGGCGCGGCACTTGTGGGCATCGCGGCGGTCTATCCGATCTGGGGATGGCGGCGATTACAAGCGACCAGCGACTTTATGGATGAGGAGCTTCAGACATTCCATCAAAGCAAGATCGATATCCCGGTGGTTCAAAAGACATTGGGCCCTGTTGATGTCGTGACCGGACAGGCCGAAGAGTTAACGCATGCCATTGCGCATATGCGCGATCTGCGCCGCTTCATTGCCGATGCCCTGACTAATTTGCCTGATCCAATGTTCGTCACCGACCTGGATGGCAATATAAAGTTTGCCAACAAGCTGGCCAAAACCGGTTTGCAGGATAATGTGCAAGATCTGGCGCTGGATGACATGCTGATGCGTTTCGTGTCGCCAGATGATATTGGGGAAGTCAAAGAATATCTGGCAATGGATGTGCAGCCAACAGAACATGACTTCGTCGACTTCACCTCTCAAAAAGGAGAAGTATTTGCGATGCGCCGCGCAATCGTACAGTCTGATGAAGGAGAGCGCCGCGGCCATATCCACTATCTTGCCGATATCACCGAATTGGCCAATGCGGGGCAGGAACGCGAAGAAGTATTGGAACTTTTGTCCCATGATATGCGCGCACCGCAAGCGGCGATACTGGCGCTGCTCGACGGACAGGAAGAGAGCGATGCGCGTTCCAGGATAGAAGGACATGCGCGGCGGACTTTGGCCCTGGCGG